>NZ_QPKR01000009.1:0-128379 GCF_003856515.1 Listeria sp. SHR_NRA_18 | reverse complement strand
TCAGCATAACTTTGTTTTCCTTCTAAATATTCTCGAACCACATGCAGTTTAAATGATACATCATATTTTGCCACAGCAAAACACCCCAAACGTTAGATTTTTGGTCTAACTTTTGGGGTGCACATCAAAAAGGCATGACAGGATTTTTTTACTTATTTTCTTCTTTTACGACCAAGTCCAATCGCATTTTCCATTTTCTTTAACGTTTTATTAGCCACACGAGCCGCTTTTTCAGCACCGTGATCTAAAATGTCATCGAGCTCAGGAGACTTCAAGAAATGCTCGTAACGCTCTTGAATCGGAGCTAATTCATTCACAACAACCTCGGCAAGATCCGATTTGAAATCACCATAACCTTTGCCCTCATATTTGGCCTCAAGCGCCTTCACTGATTCGCCAGTCATCGCAGAATAAATCGCCAATAAGTTCGAAATGCCAGGCTTGTTCTCTTTATCAAACTGAACAATACCAGAAGAATCCGTCACGGCACTCTTAATTTTTTTCGTAATCACATTCGGCGGGTCCAACAAGAAAATCGCATTCTTTTTATTATCATCCGATTTACTCATTTTGCGCGTCGGATCTTGCAGCGCCATCACGCGCGCGCCTTGCTCAGGTACATAAATATCCGGAACAACGAATACATCCGCATCCTCATTTTTCTTATTAAAACGCTCCGCCAAATCGCGCGTCAACTCAATATGTTGCTTCTGATCATCGCCAACCGGCACCAAATCCGTTTGATACAGCAAAATATCCGCAGCCATCAAAGGCGGATAAGTCAACAGCCCAGCGCTCACACCAGCTTTACCAGTCGATTTATCCTTAAACTGCGTCATCCGCTCCAATTCACCAATATACACATTACATTGCAAAATCCAAGCCGCCTGCGCATGTGCCGGAACCTCCGATTGAATAAATAACGTTGACTTCTCTGGATCAAGCCCAACCGCCAAATAAAGCGCAGCAAGATTACGAATGCTTTGGCGTAACTTCAAGCGGTCTTGCGGAACCGTAATCGCATGCTCATCCACGATACAATAAAAACAGTTATAATCCTCCTGAAACTGTCCAAACTGCTTCAAAGCCCCGATATAGTTCCCTAAAGTTAAATCCCCACTCGGTTGAATCCCTGAAAAAATGGTCTTTTTCATCCTAATTTCCTCCTCCATAATCAACAAAAAAACGCCCATCCCAATCGTAAAAAATAGGGACGAACGTATATCCGCGGTACCACCCTAATAAGCTAGCTCTACAATCCGAATAAATCGGCGACAAGCGCTCGCATTCTGGGAGTTTGGCGGACTTCCGGTTCTCATGTACAGTCGTACACTCCGCTTCCGGGTTCCACCAAACTCCCAGAATACAAACGCTTTCGCTCGATTTGTGTAAAGCGCAATCTATAGCTTCCAACAAGAATATATGATTTTTTAACCAGAGTTAACGGTCTAACCCGTCATTTGCTACTTCCATATTCACAAATGATGCCAAAGAACCCATTCAAGCAAGGTCGCTATCTGTTTCCACCAACCACAGACTCTCTAAAAAACGTTACCCAGCCATACTATTTTCTTTGCTAACACATTTCAATTATATAACTCCATAATACCAAGGAATAAACACCGCGTCAATGTCTTAACTGTAGTAAATCGCGAGTGCAATAAAGCTCGTTGCAAGCACTGCCAGCGAACTGAGCAAGAGACTCACATAGCCGACATTCATCAATTCAGACAACGGCACATCCGCGAATTCACTTTCCTCTTCCCGACGCATTCTCCTCGTAATTTTGCGCATGCCGGTATGTATTAAATCAAAGAAACCAGACTGCATCACATAAAGTATTAGACCTACTACAAATACAATTGCTGCCACGATAAAGGAAACATTTATATAGTAAAGTAGCGAGATATTCCAGTAAAAAGAAAGCATCAGAAAGAATATCAAAATCTCCTGAATAACTGCAAAAATGATTACACGCTTGAGCAAATATGTCACCTTCCCATCAAAAATTCTACTCTAACTCTATCATAAAAACTGTCAAATGACCATCCAGTCCAGTGATATTTAGAATAAAAATTATATTACTTTAACACGTCAAAAGACCAACGCGCGCAAGGTATTTGCATTTATGTACAAAAATAAAAGTAATCAAATTTATAAAAACTACTTTATTTTTCTGAAAAAATAGTATATAGTGATTCTACACTCTAAAGAGGGAGAGGATTAAGTTATGAAGTTGAAAAAAAGTTGGGTATTACTATTGATGCTAACAATTATGTCCGCAGTACTTGTGGCATGTGGAGGCGGCGATAGCACAAAAGACGATGTCAGCACGTCAGGCAAGAAGACGGTTAATCTAATGGAATCCGCTGAAATTCCATCGATGGACTCTAAAAAAGGAACAGACGGTGTAAGTTTTACGGCTCAAAACACTGTTTTCGAAGGTTTGTACTACCTGGATAAAGACGATCAAGTACAGCCCGGCGTTGCAAAAGAAGATCCACAAATCAATGATGACCAAACTGTATACACAATCAAACTGCGCGACGATGCTAAATGGTCAGACGGCACGCCCGTGACAGCCAATGATTTCGTATATTCATGGAGAAAAATAGTAGATCCAAAAACGGCTGCAGAGTACGCTGTCATTTTCAGTGGCGTAGTAAAAAATGCTGCTAAAATAACAGCCGGCGAAATGAAGCCCGAAGAACTAGGCGTGAAAGCAATTGACGACACAACGCTTGAAGTAACGCTAGAGCAACCCGTTCCATATTTCCATTCGCTCCTAACATTCCCAACATTCTATCCGCAAAACGAGGAATATGTTGAGAAACAAGGCGCTGACTATGCAAAAGATAGCGACCACATGATTTACAACGGCCCATTCACGATGAAAGGCTGGACAAACACAAGCAAATCATGGTCTTACGAGAAAAACAGCAAATATTGGAACAAAGGCGACATCAAGCTAGACAAAATCAATCTACAAGTTATCAAAGATCCAGGAAGCGCTGTTAACCTTTACACAACAGGCAAACTAGACCGCGCAACACTTTCTGGTGACTACGCGAAACAAAAACAAAACGATGCAGACTTCACATCAAGTTTAGATGCATTTGTATATTTCTTGAAATTTAATCAAAAACTAGATGGCAAAGCGACTATTTTTGCGAATGAAAATGTTCGTAAAGCGATTGCCACTGTTATTAATAAAGAAACAATGGTAGACACAGTCCTTGCCAATGGTTCCGAACCAATCGACGGACTAGTACCATCGAAATTCACATTCAATCCAGTAACGAAAGAAGACTTCCGTAAAGAAAATGGCGATTTAGTAACATACGACAAAGCCAAAGCACAAGAATACTGGAAAAAAGCAAAACAAGAACTTGGTCAAGATAACATCACGATTGAATTCCTAGGCGATGACCAAGAGTTCAGCAAGAAAATGGCTGAGTACATCCAAAATGAATTAGAAACAAATCTAGACGGACTAAAAATCAACATTAAAACAGTCCCATACAAATCACGTTTGAAATTGGATGAGACACAACAATATGAATTACAACTAGCACGTTGGGGCCCAGACTACCAAGATCCATCCACATTCCTAGGCGTATTCGAAACAACAAGCAGCTACAACCGTTCTAGCTACTCCAACCCAGAGTATGACAAACTGTTAAAAGAAGCAGCAACAACACTAGCAACAAAACCAGAAGAACGCTGGAATGTACTACTTCAAGCCGAAAAAATCCTTATCGAACAAGACACAGCAATCGCACCACTTTACCAAAACGGTGTAGCAGCATTGCAAAATCCGAAGATGACAGGATTCGTGACGCATTTATTCGGTGCACCATATTCGTATCAATGGATCGATATTAAATAAAGTAAAGCAGACAGAAAGCGCGCTCCGAATTCAATTTTGGGGTGCCTTTCTTCTATATTAAAACTGGAAATGAAATCCTAAATAGCCCGAATATCTAACAAAGCTAGTGAAATTTTCTGTCATTAGAGAAATTGCTAGAAACGGCATATATTAAGGGTTTGTAAAGTTTTTTTAAAAGTTTATTTATTTTTTAGTGTATTTATGTAGACAGATGACGAAAAAAAGTATATAAATAAATATAATCCTACTAAATATTAGTGGATTGCTTTTCGAGTGATTTATACTTTCAAAATTAAAATTGTTTTCGAGTACATAGTGTGTTTGAAACAGTGAAGCTTTGGGGGATATTATTTTAATCGATTTATTTATTCAGAAAACTTAATAAAAGGGAAGAGTAAATTGTAAGATAGTTTAGCTAAATAATCTCATTCGCTCAAGTACATGCAAGAAAAGCGTTGCAATAGGCTAATTGGGTTATCTTGCGGAAATTTTGCAATAACTTATAACTTTCATCCTTGTTTTCGTGTATTTCGAAAAAATAATTTACAAAGCTTAAATTTTTAGAGTATAATAGTAATCGAAATGATTTTTCTGAAAAATAAAAAAGGGAGGTTTACTAATGAAAAAATCTAAATTGTTTTTAGTTTTAGGATTAACATTAGTACTAAGCTTAGTACTGGCAGCATGTGGAGGCGGAAGCGATTCCAAATCTAGTGGAGGCTCAAAGGATTCCAAGCAAGAATTAAACTTGATGGAGTCAGCTCTTATCCCATCAGCGGATAGTACAAAAGCAGATGATGCAGTTGGATTAAACGTAATTAACCAAACAAACGAAGGTCTGTACGCACTTGATAAAGATGGTGTAGCACAACCTGCAGGCGCTACTGAGAAAGCAACAGTAAGCGACGACAAAAAAGTTTATACATTCAAACTACGTGATGATGCAACATGGTCTAACGGTGACCCAGTGACAGCACAAGATTATGTGTATTCATGGCAACGTGCCGTTGATCCAAAAACAGCAGCAACTTATTCCTACTTATTTGATGGATTAGTTCAAAATGCTTCTGAGATCATTAAAGGTGAGAAAAAACCTTCTGAATTAGGCATTAAAGCAGTCGACGATAATACACTAGAAGTAACACTGGTTCAACCAGCAGCTTACTTCGATTCATTACTAGCATTCCCAACATTCTTCCCGCTTAACCAAAAGTTTGTTGAAAGTAAAGGTGACAAATACGCTTTAGATAGCGATAGCATCCTTTACAATGGACCATTCAAATTAACAGATTGGAATGGAACAGGAAAAACTTGGGCTTTCGTACCAAACGATAAATATTGGGACAAAGACAAAGTAAAACTTGATAAAATCAACGTACAAGTAGTACAAGATCCTGGAACTAGCGTTAACTTATACAACACGAACAAACTAGACAAGGCGTTACTATCGGCTGAATACGCTGTACAAAACAAAAATAAAGACGACTATGCTGTAGAAGAAGAATCTTCTGTATTCTACATTAAATTTAACCAAGAACGTAATGGTAAGAAAACACCATTAGCGAATAAAAACATCCGTAAAGCATTGGCATTATCTGTTGATAAACAAAGCTACGTGGATACAGTACTACAAAATGGTTCTATCCCAGCAAACGGTTTAGTTCCTAAGAAATTCACATTCGATCCTAAAGATAACAAAGACTATCGTGATGAAGTTGGCGATGTTGGCGTTTATAACTTAGACGAAGCGAAAAAAGCATGGACACAAGGCTTGAAAGAGCTAGGCGTTACTTCTCTAAACCTTGAGTTTACAAGTGATGATACTGAAAATGCGAAGAAATCAAGTGAATTCTTACAAAACCAATGGGAGAAAAACCTATCAGGTCTTAAAGTAACACTTAAAAACGTACCATTCAAAATCCGTTTAGCGAATGACCAAAAACAAGATTATGACTTCTCTCTAAGCGCTTGGGGTCCTGATTATCAAGATCCATCAACATTCTTGAACTTGTTCAGAACTGGTAACACACAAAACAGAATGAGCTATTCAAATGCCGCTTACGATAAAATTATCGACCAAGCAGCAGGACCACTTGCTGGTGATACACAAGCTCGTTGGGATGAAATGCTTAAAGCTGAACCAATTCTAATTGAAGAAGATTATGCTATTCAACCACTTTACCAACGTGCGAAAGCATTCTTGCAACAACCATACGTGAAAGATCTACAAAAAAATGCGTTTGGTCCAGACTATACGTTCAAAACAACGTATATTGACGGAAAATAAGTAAACGCATATCGATTTAAGAAATGCTTGACTGTAACCTGAGAGAGTATATTCTATATACTCTCTCTTTTAATGATGAATTAGGATGCGTACATATCCAAGTGATAACCACGCTGAAATTTCAGTTTATTATGTTTGCGTTTAGAATAATCACAATGAATTTTTAGATAACTTGATGTATTTTGGTTTTCAAAGAGTGTTCTTTTATAACCAAAGTGGATTCGAGAAATTAAAAAAACAATGAATTGAGAAAACAAAGCTCGCTATGGTTGCAGGCTTATGATAAAATAAGAAAATATTCTACAAAATAAATTTTTCGGGGGGTGTAGAGATGATTAAATATGGATTGAAACGGCTCTTATATATGGTTATTACAATGTTTATTATTGCAACGGTGACATTCATTTTAATGCAATATCTACCAGGTTCACCGTATAGAAACGAAGCTAAAATGACGCCAGAACAAATTCAGATTATGAACGACCAGTATGGACTAAATGATCCAGTACCAGTGCAATATCTTCGCTACATGGGAGACTTATTACAGGGGAATCTAGGGGTATCCTTCCAATTGGATAATCGACCTGTATCTGAAATACTAGGAAATCTGATTGGCCCATCGATTACAATCGCCGTGGAAGCCATTGTTTTCGGGCTACTATTCGGTATTATACTAGGGGTTATAGCGGCCATGTTCCAGAATAAGTGGCCGGATTACACCAGTACGTTTATTGCGATACTAGGGAAATCGATACCATCTTTCGTATTCGCCGCCATGCTACAATATTGGATTGGTGCCAAACTACAATGGTTACCAGTGGCTGGATGGGGAACCTTTGAATACACCATACTGCCAGCACTCGCGCTCGCCATGTTCCCACTCGCCACAGCGGCTCGTTTTATGAGGACAGAGCTTATCGATGTATTTGGTTCGGATTATGTGTTGCTTGCAAAAGCGAAAGGGAATAACCGTGTGGAAGTTGCTTGGAAACATGCGATTCGTAATGCACTGATTCCACTTATTACTGTTATCGGTCCATTAACTGTGGCCTTGATGACTGGTTCACTTGTTATTGAAAATATCTTTGGTATTCCAGGTATCGGAAGCCAGTTTGTTTCATCTATACAAACCAATGACTATCCTGTAATCATGGGAACTACGCTACTTTTCGCAGGTATGCTTGTTTTCGTTATTCTAGTGGTAGATATTCTTTACGGATTGATTGACCCTCGTATCCGTGTGTCGGGAGGTAAATAATTATGACAGAACCAAAAATTTCAAAAGAATTATTCCAACCCGCGCATATACAAGAATCAGAACATGAGAAAATTCTCCGTCCAAGTCTGACATTTATGCAAGATTCTTGGATTCGTATCAGAAAGAATAAAGCCGCATTAGTGAGTATTATCGTGTTGGCGCTTGTTGTCATCATGGCTTTTGTTGGACCGCTTATTTCTGGATACACGTACTCAGAACAAACAACGTCTAATGCCTCACTACCACCTAAAGTTCAAGGTTTTGATAATATGCCATTTTGGAATGGTAAGCAAAACATCGGTGGGGAAGAAGTAGATGTTTATAAACAAAAAAATGTACCTGAAGGAACGTACTATTGGTTTGGGACGGATACACTTGGCCGTGACCAATTTACACGTGTGTGGAAAGGTACGCAAATATCACTATTTATCGGTTTTGTAGCGGCATTCTTTGACTTACTTGTCGGAGTAACGTACGGTATGATCTCTGGTTATTCTGGTGGTCGTGTTGATAACTTCATGCAACGTATTTTGGAAGTTGCTTCGGCGATTCCAAACTTAGTTGTAGTTATCCTCATGTTGCTCGTCCTCGATCCCGGTATCATGTCCATTATCATTGCAATCGCGATGACTAGTTGGATAACGATGGCTCGGGTTGTACGTGGACAAGTTTTGAAATTGAAAGATCAAGAGTTTGTCTTAGCTTCTAAAACGCTTGGTGGTTCGACGCCGAGTATTTTATTCAAGCATTTGCTACCCAACGTATCGGGTGTTATTATCATCAACGTTATGTTTAGTATTCCAAGTGCGATTTTCTTCGAGGCCTTCTTAGGATTTATCGGATTAGGTATTCCTGCACCACAGGCATCGCTTGGAACGCTTATCAGTGAAGGGTACAAGACGCTACAAGTATTGCCATATATGGTTCTTTATCCAACGCTCGTACTATGTATTATCATGATTGCATTTAACTTAATTGCTGACGGCTTACGTGATGCGTTTGATCCGAAAATGCGTGATTAAAGGTGAGGTGAGGAAAAATGGAAAAACTATTAGAAGTAAAAGACCTGCATATCTCGTTTCATACGTATGCTGGTGAAGTAAAAGCAATTCGTGGCGTGAGCTTTGATCTTATTAAAGGCGAGACGTTAGCCATCGTTGGTGAGTCTGGTTCGGGTAAATCCGTAACGACAAAGTCCATCATGCGCCTATTGCCTGAAAGCAACTCCAAAATTAAATCAGGAGAAATCCTATTTAACGGTATAGATATCGCGAAAGCATCTGAAAAACAAATGCAAAAAATTCGTGGTAAAGAAATTTCGATGATTTTCCAAGATCCGATGACCTCATTAAATCCAACAATGACCATCGGCAAACAAATTGCAGAACCGATCATCAAACACCAAAAAATCGGTAAAAAAGAGGCCTTGAAAACAGCGCTTCGGTTGCTTCAATTGGTTGGTATTCCAAATGCAGAAGAACGTTTAAAACAATATCCGCATCAGTTTTCGGGTGGTATGCGTCAACGTGTTGTTATCGCGATTTCGCTTGCTTGTAATCCGCAAATCCTGATTGCCGATGAGCCAACAACGGCCCTCGATGTTACGATTCAAGCGCAAATTTTGGACTTGATGAAAGATTTGCAGAAGAAGATTGATACGTCGATTATCTTCATTACACATGACCTTGGTGTTGTAGCGAATGTGGCGGATCGTGTAGCCGTTATGTATGGCGGTAAAATTGTTGAAATCGGAACTGTGGATGAGATTTTCTACAATCCGCAACATCCGTACACGTGGGGACTTATTAGTTCGATGCCAACGTTGGATACGGAAGAGGAAGAACTGTTTGTTATTCCTGGTACGCCTCCTGATTTGCTTGATCCTCCAAAAGGGGACGCTTTTGCGGCTCGTAATAGATACGCGATGCAAATCGATTTAGAACAAGAACCACCGATGTATAAAGTCTCTGACACGCATTATGCAGCCACTTGGTTATTGCATCCTGATGCACCAGAGGTTACGCCTCCTGATGCCGTATTACGTCGTCAAGAGCAATTTGCAACGGATCATCCCGGTATGCAAGCTGTTCACGCGAAGGGGGTTGAAGTAGATGGCTGAAAAACTACTCGAAATTAAGAATTTAAAGCAATATTTTAATAAAGGTAAAGCAAGCGAAGTCCGCGCTGTAGATGGTATTTCTTTTGACATCTATAAAGGGGAAACGCTTGGTCTTGTAGGCGAGTCTGGTTGTGGTAAATCGACAACTGGGCGTACGATTATCCGTCTATATGACGCAACCGATGGCGAAGTGCTTTACGATGGTGTCAATGTACATGGTCGTAAATCACGGACAGAAATGCATGAGTTCCGCCGCAAAATGCAAATGATTTTCCAAGATCCATATGCATCGTTAAATCCGCGTATGAAAGTCAAGGATATTATTGCAGAGGGTATTCGTATTCACGGCTTGGCAAAAACACCATCTGAGCTTACGAATCAAGTCTATGAATTGCTGGAGACGGTTGGTTTGAGCAAGGAACACGCTGGTCGTTATCCACATGAATTCTCTGGTGGTCAACGTCAACGTATCGGGATTGCTCGTGCGCTTGCTGTACAACCAGAATTCATCATTGCCGATGAGCCGATTTCTGCCTTGGACGTTTCGATTCAAGCACAAGTCGTCAATCTACTAAAACAATTGCAAAAAGAAAAAGGCCTGACATATCTGTTTATCGCGCATGATTTGTCGATGGTTAAATATATTAGTGATCGTATCGGCGTTATGTATTTCGGTAAATTGGTGGAATTGGCACCAGCTGACGACTTATATCGCGCACCATTACATGCGTATACGGAATCATTACTTTCTGCGATTCCACTACCTGATCCTAACTATGAGCGCACTCGTATCCGTAAAACATACGATCCAGCGATTCATAATTATACAGGAAATGAAGATTTACAGATGCGTGAAATCGCGCCAGGACATTTTGTGTATTGTTCCCCTGAAGAAGTAGCAACTTATCAGGAGAAACATGCCAAGTTGACTGCCGATGCTGCTGCAACTGTCGAATAATAATTTGGAGCCATCCTGGTTTTCGGGGTGGCTTTTCCAATGGCATTCTAACAAAATTCTCATCAAATTCTCATGTAAAGGCTTATATTTTCATCGGATTCTAGTTTTAAAGCGGTATAGTAAGGGTAACATACATATAACGAGCAACTTTCAATCTGTGTGAGTTGGATAACTTTTTTTGAAATAGTGTGTTGCTTTTTGCTATTTTGGTGTATAATGAAAGTAGGTCTTAAAAGAGATCGTTTCCAATAGATATATTGTTAGGAAATTCGTTACATTGAATGAAACAATAAACCAATAAGGAGTGTGAATGTCTAATGGTAACGTTATACACTTCACCAAGTTGCACGTCTTGTCGTAAGGCTCGTGCATGGCTAGAGGAACATGATATCCCGTACAAAGAGAGAAACATTTTCTCGGAGCCACTAAGTTTAGGCGAAATTAAAGAAATTTTACGAATGACAGAGGATGGTACGGATGAGATTATTTCCACACGTTCTAAGACATTCCAAAAATTAAATGTGGATTTAGATAGTTTACCGCTTCAAGAATTGTTTGAACTAATCCAAAAAAATCCAGGTTTGCTACGTCGCCCAATTATTATTGACGAGAAGCGTTTGCAAGTAGGCTATAACGAAGATGAAATTCGTCGTTTCCTACCACGTCGCGTTCGGACGTATCAATTGCGTGAAGCTCAAAAACTGGTTAATTAATCTTATTTGGACTACCAATGCTTTTTTAGGTATTGGTAGTTTTTTTGGAGCAGATTAGGGTTTTCATGGATTATTATCATAATTTTTTTATAAATATAGGCTTTTTTGAGGGAATTGGGAGTTTCTACTCTTGAATTCTGGGTAAATATAGGCTAAGATAGTATTCTTCAATCAAATAGTGGCTTTTAGCGAAATCAATTATTAGCCCTTTTTTTTGAATTAGGCTACAATGATACTAACAACAAATGAATTACCCTTCATTGTCAATGTTGAAGATGGAAGGGAGAGTGTGTGACGATGGAAATTGAACGTATTAATGAGAATACCATAAAGTTTTATATCTCTTATATGGATTTGGAAGAACGCGGTTTTAATCATGAAGAAATTTGGTATGACCGTGAGAAGAGCGAGGAGCTTTTCTGGGATATGATGGACGAACTTAAGTATGAAGACGAGTTCTCTCCTGATGGACCACTCTGGATTCAGGTACAGGCTTTGAAGCACGGTTTAGAAGTGCTAGTTACGAAGGCTAACCTAGGTAAAGGTGAATCTGGCTTTGAGATTAACATGGATCAAGCCGATGAGCTAGCCGAGGAACGTATTGAGAAACTGCTAGAAGAACATTTTACCCCTGCCAAGATTACGGAGGGCGGGGATGATGATACGTTAGAATTTATTTTGCAGTTCCGCGAATTTGAGGACTTGATTACCTTGTCTAAAGCGACTGGGCTTGATCAGTTATCAACGAAACTGTACCACTATAAAGATAACTATTATCTTTATGTGGAGTTTCCTGAAGCGAAATTTGATGAAAAAAACATTGACAATGTAGTCAGTATTTTATTAGAGTATGGCGATGAAACGAATTTAACGGGGTATGTCCTTGATGAATATGCCAAAGTTATTTTTGATGACCCTGCCTTGCCACAAGTAAAGAAATATTTTAACTAAAAAAGCTTTTTGGGCTCGATTTGCGCTGTGAAAAACACGTGAATCGAGTCTTTTTGCGTTTTTGGAAGAAGAGGGAGGAATTGCGGAAGATTGGGCGAATATAGTTAGTATACAGACCTAGAGAGGCAGTGAAAATTATGTTTACCGCAAAAGATCAGAATGGACGAGATGTTGTTGTAACACGGGGAAATGTGGCTTTTTTGAAAGCAAGAAGGGATCAATATACGTGTGGATGTTGCGCGGAACGGCTGATTTTGAAGGCTGGCGAGATTAATATGCCTCATTTTGCGCATCTGGCTTCCAGTAAGTGTCGATTTGCTTCAGAAGGTGAATCGGAGCGGCATTTGAGCGGAAAAAAGTATTTTTTGGAGTGGCTGATTTTGCAGGATCGTCAGGCGGATGTAGAAGTGTATCTACGCGATATAAAGCGACAGGCGGATATTCTTGTGGATGGGCGTACTGTGATCGAATATCAGTGTTCTACGGTGCCTGTGCAGGAGTTGCGGCAGAGAACCGAGGATTATCATATGGCGGGGCTTTGCGTGCACTGGATTCTAGGACAGGATATACGGATGCTGAAAGGGAGGTATTATTTAACGGCTTTTCAGCAGGCTTTTATTAAGCAAGCGCCGAATTTGGGGTATTATTTGATGCAGTATTTGCCGGAAGTGAATCGTTGGACGGTATTATATCATATTACGATGGATACGACGAATCGTTTTTATGCGCGGGCGATGACGTTTGATGGGCGTGTTGGGGTGAGCGTGATTAAGAAGGCGTTAGAACGGATTAAGTATGCGACTTTTTATGTGAAGCGGGATTTGGCATTTGAGAGGCAGAAACAGTGCTATTTTTATACGCGGTTTAAGAAGCAGAGTGGTTTTTTGAAGGATGTGTATGAGCAGGGGTATTATTTGCAGCATTTGCCGATGGAAGTTGGTGTTTCGTTGCCGATGCAATTTAGAGTGAAGACGCCGGCAATGGAATGGCAGTTTTATTTGTGGAACCTATTTTTCCGGACACTGGGGGTTGGAGATTCATTTGGGATGGCTAGTGTGCTACCGATTTTTGAGAAACAGGTTGTTCGGATGCCTTTGATTTGGGACGAGGATCGGGAGGGGCTTTGTTTAGCTTATTTGCAATTTCTTTGTAAGCAGGGAATTTTGCGTACAAATGCGGCTGATAGTTATACGATGATGCGGCAGATGACAGAATTGGTGAATGAGGAGGCGCGCTTTTTGGATGTTTGATTTTTGCAATTTTAATGGGATTAGCTCATAATGAATGAAAAAGTAATTATTGGAGGTATAGGATTTATGAGTGAGAATAAAGTAGCTGCATTGCCAACGCGGGAAGAAGTGCCAGTAAGTGCAACATGGGATTTAACGACGATTTTTAAAGATGATGCTGCGTGGGAGGCCGATTTTGCGCAGTTGAAGGATAAAGTGAAGGAAGGCAAGGCGTTTCAAGGTAAGCTTGGCGATAGCAGTGATAGTTTGTTGCAAGCGTTGCGTTATCGCGATGAATTGTATGATCGCTTAGGAAATCTGTATGTTTATGCGCATTTAAAGCAAGATCAGGACACGACAAATACGACATATCAGGGATTAAATAGTCGCGCGGGAAGCCTGTTGACGGAAGCTTCGGCGGCGATTTCTTATTTTGAACCAGAGATATTGGCGATAGATGAGGCGAAATTGAAGGGTTTTATCGCGGAGAATAAGGATTTGCAGCTGTACTCGCATTTGTTGGAAGAAGTGAATTTGAATCGTCCGTATGTGCTTTCTGAGAAGGAAGAGGCTTTGCTTGCTCAGGCGGGTGAGGTTTTAGGGAATGCTTCGCGGACGTATAGTATTTTAAATAATGCGGACATGAAGTTTCCAGTGATTGAGGATGAGAACGGCAATCAGGTGGAGATTACGCATGGTCGCTATGGCAAGATGATGGAAGGGAAGAATCGGGATGTTCGTAAAGCCGCGTTTAAAGGGATGTATAGTGCTTATGATGGCTTGAAGAACACGTTGGCAACGACGTTAACGGGGCAAGTGAAGAAGGGGAATTTCTATGCGAAGGTGCATGGTTATGAGTCTGCGCGCCATGCAGCATTGTTTGGGAACCATATTCCGGAGGCTGTCTATGATTCGTTGGTAGAGGCTGTGAATAATCATTTGCCGCTATTACAGCGTTATGTCGGGCTTCGCAAAGAGTTGTTGAGTCTGGATGAATTGCGTATGTATGATATGTATACACCGCTTTCAACGGATGTGCATTTAGCGTTTACGTATGAGGAAGCGAAGGATATTGTTTTGAATGGTTTGGCGCCGCTTGGAGAGGAATATCAAGCTATCTTGAAAGAGGCGTTTGATAATCGCTGGATTGATGTCGTGGAGAACAAAGGGAAACGTAGTGGGGCTTATTCTTCTGGCGCATATAGTACGAATCCGTATATTTTGATGAACTGGCAGGATACGATTGATAATGTGTTTACGTTGGCGCATGAGTTAGGCCATAGTGTGCATAGTTATTATACGCGCAAAAATCAGCCGTTTGTTTATGGGGATTATTCGATATTCTTGGCCGAGGTGGCTTCGACAACGAATGAGAATTTATTGACGGATTATATGTTGAAGAAATATGATGATCCGAAAGTGCGTGCGTATTTATTGAATCATTATTTGGATGGATTTAAAGGAACGGTATTCCGCCAAACGCAATTTGCTGAATTTGAGCATTTTATTTATCAAGCAGATCAGAAAGGCGAGGCTTTGACGGCGGAGTTCTTGACGGAGAATTATTTTGCGATGAATGAGAAATATTATGGCAGTGAGATTGTGTATGATGAGGAGATTGGGCTTGAATGGTCACGTATTCCGCATTTTTATATGAATTATTATGTGTTCCAATATGCAACAGGATTTAGTGCAGCATCGGCGCTTAGTGATCGTATTTTGCATGGTGGTGCTGAGGCTGTTGAGAAATATCGGGCTTTCTTGAAAGCAGGAAGTTCTGATTTTCCGATTGAAGTGTTGAAAAAAGCTGGTGTGGATATGACGACGGCTAAGCCAGTGACGGATGCGTTGAAGGTATTTGAGCAACGGTTGAATGAGCTGGAGAAGTTGGTTAAATAGTACTTGTTTGTGAAAATTAGCAGATTTAGAAAATAAATTTATATTTTTATTAGTGATAAAGTAGGGTTCTTAAATGAGAATCCTATTTTATTATTTATGACATAGAAAACCTTATTTTGTTATTTAATTGGTTTTAGGGTGAGGAAAACGCGGGTTTTATGGGGAATTTATGTAGATATGCGAGTTATTCTTTATTAATGTCTATTTTTATTTGCGAATGAGGATTATCTGGATGGAAATGAAAAGAGGTATTATAAAAATAAAGTTTGTGAAATATTGAATTATTGATTTAGATGTGGTATATTATTGACGTGAAATAAATCACAATACAAATACCCCCTTTATTTGATTGTGTGAATTTCTCCTTTTGATTGCGCTGAGAAAAGCCGTAGCCTTGTGTTGCGGCTTTTTTCGATTTTAAAGAAGCAAAAATCCAGAGTTGCTCTATTTTTGAGAGGACTCTGGATTTTTTTGTTAGCCTATTCCTGAGAGGGTTTGGATGATTAGCTGGATGTTGAGGATGCTCAGGACAACGGTTATGACCCATGCTAGAATCGTGACCCATAGGTGGTTTTTGAAATCGCCCATTAGTTTTTTGCTGCTGGTGAAGATGGTGAGTGGGATCATGGAGAATGGTAGGGCGATACTTAGGAATACTTGGGTGTAGATTAGGAGTTGCTCGACTGCGTTTTCTTGGTCGCCGTATATTACAATGCAGATGATGACTGGGATGATGGCGAGTACTCGTGTGATAAGTCGGCGAATCCAGACGGGTAGTTTCATATGGATGAAGCCTTCCATGACGATTTGACCGGTTAGTGTGCCTGTGATCGTGGCGTTTTGTCCGGATGCGAGTAGGGCGACAGCGAAGAGTACGCTGAGGACGGGACTCGCGATGGCGCCAACGATGGTGTTATTTTGTAAGGCGTCGTAGAGTTGTGTGAATTGGCCTAGGTTGCTGGTGTCTTGACCGAAGAATAGGGCCGCGCCGAGTATGAGTAGTAGGCAGTTGACGACGAATGCTGCGGTTAGCTGGATGTTGGAGTCGATGGTCGAAAACTTGATGGCTTCTTTGAGTGATTTTTTGTCGTTGCGGTCGTATTTTCTGGCTTGGACAATGGATGAGTGTAAGTATAGGTTATGCGGCATAACGGTCGCGCCGATGATACCGAGTGCTAGGAATAGTGCGCCTTTGTCTGTGATGACTTGTTTTTGTGGGATGAAGCCGCCGAGCATGTCGGACATGTTTGGATCGGATAGGATGACTTCGTATAGAAAAATCACAAGAACGGTGATGATGAGCGTGACGACGATGGCTTCGATTTTTCGGAAGCCGAATTTGGCTAGTACGAGAAGTAGGAAGACGTCAAGCACGGTGATGATGACGCCGAGTATGAGTGGTATGCCAAATAGAAGGTTTAGGGCTACGGCGCTACCGATGACTTCGGCGATATCCGTGGCCATGATGGCGAGTTCGGCTACGATCCACAGGGCAAAGCCGCCTTTTTTTCCGGTTTTTAAACGGGTGGCTTGGGCTAGGTCAAGGCCGGTGACGATGCCGAGTCTTGCGCACATGCTTTGTAGTAACATGGCGATGAGGCTGGACATCAGGATGACGCTTAGTAGCAGATAGCCGTATTGTGAACCGCCTTGGATGGATGTGATCCAGTTACCGGGATCCATGTAACCAACTGCGACGAGTGCGCCGGGGCCTGAGTAGGCGATGAGTTTACGCCAGAATCCGCCGTTTTTGGGGATGCTGACACTATTATTTATTTCTCCCAAACTTGAACCGTTGGGTGGGGTATGTTGGATTATTTTTTGTTTTTCTTTTTTATCAGTCATAGTCAAAATCCTCTCAATGTTTCCTTCGTGCAACAAATTTAGTTTAATGCAGATAGAGGGATTTTGCAAGTGTTATGCTGTATTTTGGGAAAAAGAAAAAGTTACCATGATGGGATGGTCTTTTTTAGAGATACATGAGTTTTTCAAATCTTGCTTTTATTTTTTTAGTGGGTTATTTTTTCAGGGGGAACGCGGTATAATGGGGTATGGATAAGTGGAAGGGGCTGGCGGAATTGGTGACGGTGGAGCAGTGGCGTGCGATTTGTGAAAATGATGCGGGGTATGACGGGCAGTTTTTTTATGCGGTGAGTACGACGCGGATTTTTTGTCGGCCTTCGTGTAAGTCGAGGACGCCGAAGCTTGAGAATGTGCGGGTGTTTTTGTGTGCGGAGGATGCTATGGATGCGGGGTTCAGGCCTTGTAAGCGGTGCAAGTCAGGTGGCGTGAGGTTGCCGGATGAAGATTGGGTGGCGCAGATTGAGGCTTATATTGGTGAGCATTATCGGGAGCATTTGACGCTTTCGAGGATTGCGGATGGGTGTCATGGCAGTGCGTATCATCTGCATCGGGTTTTTAAGGCGCAGACGGGGATGACACCGCTCGATTTTGTGCATGAGGTGCGGATTCGGGAGGCGTGTGTGTTGCTGGAGACGACGGAGATGCGGGTGATGGAGATTGGTGCTGCGGTTGGGATGCCGAATGCGGCGCAGTTTGCGACGTTGTTTAAGCGGACGCGGGGTGTGACGCCGAGTGGGTATCGGAAAAATTGGAAGGAGTTGCATGTGTGATGACGCGGATTTTTTATGATCGGTTGCAGGTGGCCGGGATGGCGTTTTATATTGGGGTCAGCGAGCGTGGATTGGCGTTTGTTGGCTCGGATGGGTCGGATATAGCTGAGTTGAAAAAGTGGGGCGAGCGGGTTCGCGTGGATTTGACGGTGGATGAGATGCGGGTGAAGCCTTATGCGGACGGGATTGTGGCGTACTTGACGGGGGCGCGACGGGATTTTGATTTGCCGCTGGATATTGCGGGGACGCCTTTTCAGGAGGCAGTTTGGCAGGCGCTAGTCGCGATTCCTTATGGGGAGACGAGGACGTATTCGGAGATTGCGAGTGAGATTGGGAAACCGCAAGCGGTGCGAGCAGTTGGGACGGCGATCGGGGCAAATCCGGTTTTGATGGTGGTTCCGTGTCATCGCGTGATTGGGAAAAATGGAAAAATAACGGGGTACCGTGGTGGTGTCGCGATGAAGGAACGGTTGTTGCGATTAGAGGCCTAGCCTTGCCAAAAACAGTTTTTCAAGCGGACGTTACCATTTGGCGTGAAGGGGATGCCTTCTGCTTTTAGTAGGTCGTATTGTGCGGACCAGCCTGAAACGAGGCGGCCTTGGGAGTTGACGACGCGGTGGCTTGGGATGCTGGCGTCACTTGGCGTTAGGCGCATGGCTTGACCGACAAGACGCGAATTTTTCGGGCGATCGAGCATGTACGCGATTTGACCGTATGTCGTGACTTTTCCGCGTGGGATTTGGCGGACGAGATTATAGATGTCTTGCTGAAATTCGGCGTGTTGCATCATGAGTTTCCTCCTATTATATGTAGTAAAAGAGAGCAATGATGGAAGCTGCTCTCTTTTTTTGCGTGCTAATTAGCGATTTTGGATAACTTCGGTTTTGTAGCCGTCTGGGTCCATCACGAAGAAATAGGATGGTTTTGTTCCTGGTAGGCCTTTTAAGTCAGTGACGCTGTAGCCGGCTTTTTCGAATTTTTCGTGTGTTGCGGATAGGTCATCGACGCCAACTGCGAGGTGTCCGTAGCCGTTTCCTAGATCGTAGGCTTCTGCGTCGTAGTTGTAAGTCAGTTCCAATTCGAATCCGCCTTCTTCAAATGCAAGGTAGACGAGTGTGAATTTGTGGTCTGGGAAGTCTTTGCGACGTGTTTCTTTCAGGCCAAATGCTTCGGTGTAGAAAGCTAGCGATTTGTCTAAGTCCTTGACGCGAATACACGTATGTAGCATTTTAATACTCATGATAAAATTCCTCCTAAATAGCGATTTTCTCTCGTTTTCATTGTAGTATATTCGGGCATTGATTACAAATTTTGTTGTTTGTAGGAGTCGATGATGACGTTTATAAATGCGCCGAGTAGTAGGATAATCGAGACGAAGTAGAGCCAGAGCATGATGACGATCATGATGCTGAGGCTGCCGAAACCGAGAATTTTATCGCCTTGAAAACTGACGTATGCGGAAAGTAGTTCGGTTGCAGCAAGCCAGCCGACTGTTGCGAATAGGGCACCGATGACGCTTTTTCGGATTTTCCATTTGACGTTTGGAACGAGCCAGTAAATGATGAGGAACAGGATGAATAGAAAAATTGGCGTGATGAACCATTTTGCGGCGCCTAAATCGGCGAGGGCATCAAGCTTCAGGTCGAATTGGTCTTGTAGGAAAGTCACGATTTGTTCGCCAAATGCGAAGATAAAGACGATGGCACCGAGGATTACGATGATAACGAGCATCATAAGGAAAGACATGATGCGGGTCACGATGAAATTTTTGCGATCAGGGGCTTGGTAGACGATGTTTAGGACTTCTTGTAGGGCGCTGAAACATTTCGAGGCGGACCAAATCGCGGTGATTAGACCGAGTGAGATGGCGGTGCCGCTTGCGTTGGTGAGCATGCTTTCGATGACGGGGTGCAGGATATCGTATACTTCTGGTGGCATGAATGTTTGGAGCGTGGTGTAGACTTCCTCTTTTGGAATTGGTAGGAGTGGTATGAGATTGCCGAATACGAGCATCATTGGGAGGATGGATAGCAATATGTAAAAGGTGAGCTGGGCGGCGTGGGATGTGATTCGGGCGCTTTTCCAGTTTGTTTTGGCGAGTTCTCCTACTTGTTTTAGTTTGGCTTTTGTTTGGTTTTTTAGTGGCATGTGTGATACATCCTTTCGTGAAATGGTTTTCTGACATTTAATTAATTATTTTGGTTGTAGCATAATTCTCTGCATAGTCACAATACCCCTGAGCCTATAAATAAAACAAAGATGAATCGCATGAGTGAAAAGCCACCTAGTAACATTTGTTACTGATATTTTGTGTTTTTTTATACTTATTTTTAAAAATATCCTATAAAAATGACGGTTTAGACATAAAAATGACATAAAATAAATGCTTTAATAGCAGTCGTTTTGATGATGATTTACAAAATTACAAATTAAAAATAGATATCTGGTGACTTTCCTATATGCAAATTACGATTTTTTAAGTGTATAACGTCAAAAAATTATACTTTATGCTAAGTAAGTAGTTCAAATAAAAGGGAGGCGTCCTATGGATTTTCTTGCTGTGCACAGTTTGTTACTTAGGGAACCTAACTTGCTGTTACCGTTACTAGACTTGTCAAATATAAACAGAAGAGATTCTGAGCTTTACCAAAATAAGATTCTCGATAATCATCAACATCTTGTTTTGTCGGATTCCGGTAAATTAATTCATATAGTAAAAGGGAAGCTATTGCAACAAATCAACAATGCGGGTCAAAAAAAACAAACCGTGAATGCAATTTGGATGGAGAATGATTTTATTTTTCATAATGTTTTTCACAATGATGAGTATGAATATGTTGCGCTTGGTTCTGTAGAATTGGCAATTTACGACGCGAAAACGGTACTTCAGGAACTTTCTCAGCAGCCATTTTTTCCAGATTTGCTTATCGATATTTTGAAGCGCCAAGAGTTTCATTTTTATCGGTATGCGCATATGTTGACCCAAAGTACGCAGGAACGGGTCATCGATATGATTAAACTGCTGTCTAAAAAGGGCGATACGGGATATCACATACCTAAAATGGTGAATTATTTATTACTTTCTAAATGTTGCCAAATATCACCGCATACAGCCAAAAAAGTAGTGAGTGAGCTAGAGTTAGACGGGAAAATTATTGTTGATCGAGAACAATCTATTTTAGTATATGATTCTGATGATTCGGGTTTATAAGTTAATCCCGCCCATGAAAAAACTTAAATCTGACATGGAGAACTACATGGGAATACTACTGATGGATTCAAGTGAACGCTTTTGAATTCAGTTTAAAAAGTAGTTGCGCAACAATAATAATTAAAATCAGGGGAGGACATTAATTATAATGTTAACGAAAAATAATATCATAAAAAAAAGTGGGAAAATCGCTTTAGCAACTGTATTAGTTGGAAGCTCGCTGCTAACTACAATACCTGCTAACGTATTTGCAAGTGAAGAAGCACTTAAAAATGTAGCCGCACTTACAGCTGCTCCTGCTAATGCAACGGAGGTAGCAACATCTGCAGAACTAAGAGCAGCCTTGTTAAGCACAACGATAACAGACATTAAACTAACAGCAGACATTAAACTAACGTCAAGTTTTAACTTCACAACACAAAAAAATCTATATGGTAACGGACATTCCATCGATATGGGTCTGAATAGAATCGGTGTTGCAAAAGTTGATTCCATTAACCGCATAGAGGATCTAACTATAACTAACCAAGATATTTACCCGTTATTCTGGTCAGAATTTGCTGGCGTGCAAGTCACTTATAAAAATGTCACTTCTAGCGGTAGACAATTTGTGTACAATGCGAGAGGTACGGCCATTTTAGAGGGAAATATTAAAGCAACTTCTGATTACGGAAAAACTATCCAAGGAACGAACTTGATAATCAAAGAGGGCGCAAACGTCGATTTCTCTTCCGTTGATTCTAATGGAATAGCACTTTATGTGATTGGGAATTTAACCCAAGAAGCAGACTCTAATATGAAAGTCGATTCGAAGTCATATACGCTTTATGTGGCTAATAATAATGCACAAATTTCTGTTGCAGGAAATATGGAGCTGAAATCAGCAACGAAGCAAGCCATTTATGCAACTGGCGGGAATATGGTCGTTAAAACAGGCGCTAAATTCAAGGCTGATGCAGGTGATGCGGTGGAGGAAGGTATTTCTATTACGAATGGTAGCTTAACTGTTCAATCAGGAGCGGATTTCGTTGCGACTTCCAAAGGTGTACAAGGAACAGTTCAAACGGGTAAATCATTAGTATTTGAGAACGGTTCAAATTTTGCCATTACAAATACGAATGCTACAGGATCTGTTTTTGCGAACTATGCTGGCGCTTCCACTAACATTAAAATTAATTCCGATAAAGGGCTAACCACCTGGGATTCCGCTTTTATCTACAATGACAAGCCAACGCATAGCTACAATGACTTTAAAATGGCAACACTTGATTTGTCTGGTTGGGATAAAGGTAACTTAAGTCAAAAGAACTTAATGTCAAACAGTGCGCAATTTCAAACACAATTTGTAAGTAAAACAACAGCGAAACTACTGGGTGGTAGCTATACCTTAACGAATATGGCTCAAACAAAAATTGAGGAACTTACGACAGATTCAACGCACGTAGTCGGTTTAGCAGAGCCAAACGCAAAAATCGTTATTAAGGACGCAGCGGGAACGACACTAGCTTCTGGTAGAGTAGGATCAGACGGTTTCTACGATGTTACCATTGCTAAACAGGCCGGGGGAACTGTCGTAACAGCAACAGCCGATTCTGATGGTATTACCTCTTCGGCAACAACAACAGTCAAACAAGCTGCTATTGCACAAACAACCATTGCACCTCTAACAACAGATTCAGTAAAAGCAACAGGCACAGCAGAACCAAATGCAGACATTGAAATCAAAGCAAATGGTGAAGTCATTGGTTCTGGAAAAGTAGGATCAGACGGAAACTATAGCATTACAATCTCACACCAAGATGTTGGCACAAGAGTAACAGCAACAGCAACAAAAGGAACTGCCACTTCTACAGCAACAAAGACCGTTACACAAGGTGAGCTGGAACAAACAACTATCTCAGCGATAACAACAAAATCAACGGTAGTAGAAGGAACAGCGGAAGCAAATGCATCTGTTGAAATTAAAAATAGTGCTGGAGATGTACTTGGATCTGGAAAAATAGGATCTGATGGTAAATACAGTATTACAATTCCAAAGCAAGCCGCAGGAACAGTTGTGACAGTCACAGCAGCATCAAACGGCAAAACTTCGGCAGCACAAACAACAGTCGTTCGCGGTGAAATTGATGCGACAACAGTTAACGACGTGACGACAGAATCAGTGTCTGTTTCAGGAACAGCTGAACCGAATGCAACAATCACAGTGAAAGATCGAGATGGCAAACAATTGGCAACAGGTCGTGTCGGATCAGATGGCATATACAGCCTCACTATTGCAAAACAACCAGAAGGAATGGTTATCTCGATAACAGCTTCGTTAGCAGGATTCACATCAACAGCATCAACTATTGTGGTACGTGATGGTATTGATCAAACGACCATTAATTCCCTTACAACGGATTCTGTCTCTGCTTCAGGAACAGCTGAACCAAACGCAACAATCACAATGAAAGATCAAGATGGTAAGCAACTGGCAACAGGACGTGTGGGATCAGATGGTATTTACAGTTTGACGATTGCGAAACAAGCAGAAGGAACAGTCGTAACAGCAACAGCAACAAAAGATGGCAAAACGTCAAGTGCAAAAACAACAGTCATACGAAATGGTAATGCTGATCAAGATGCAGCTAGAGCGGCCGTCGATGCATTATTCACAGACGCAACAAAAACGGATATCAAATCGACTACAAACCAAGCCACAATCGACGCAGCACAAAACTTAGTAAACAAAGTAACAGACCCAACGAAAAAAGCAGAACTCCAAGCCGATTTAAACAAAGCACAAAGTCAGTTGGACGCTAAAACAACGCAAGCAGAAGCAGAAAACAAAGCACGTGAAGCAGTGAATAACTTATTCACAAACAAAGACCCAAATGGCAACATCACGAATGCAGTAACACAAGCGGTGATTGACGCAGCGCAAGCATTGGTTAATCAAGTAACGGATACAACGAAAAAAGCAGCACTACAAAAAGATTTAGACAAAGCGAAAGCACAATTCGCGACAAAAGGAACACTGAAACCAGACGATTTTGTGTTAGGTACGACTTCTATCACTGGTAGCTATTCCGGCGATGTAGACCGTATCACACTCAGCAAAGACGGTGTAGAATCAGGAAACGCAACGAAAACAAACGGTACTTTCAGATTTTATGTGGGACCAGGTATCAAAAAAGACCAAGTACTATACATGGTTGCTTATGACAAAAATGGCAGAGAAATCGCTCGTGAAAAAGTCAATATTGCGAAGGTAACAGAAGGAACTCTATCTCCAACGGCAATGACAATCCCAGGTGATTCTTACATCAGTGGAACTTATACAGGGGACGTATCTCGCATTGAAGTCAGCATCACAAACGAAGCTGGCGTGACACAACTATACAAAGGCGGCACAGTAGCAAACGGTACCTTCAAGTTCTACTCTTTCGACAAAACCAAATCACCAAAAGACATCATTGTCGTTCGTGCTTACGATAGCGTTGGTAAATTACTCGACACAAAAACAGTCACGATCAAAAACAATGTGGTCACAACAGAAGGTAAAGTAACACCAGCAACCATGACGATTCCAGGCGATACAACGCTAACAGGAACGGTATCTGGTGATGTAGCTTCTCTTAAAGTAACGGTAAACGGCACAGAATATGCTGGTGGCAGTATCAATAATGGCACATTCAAATTCTACACACTAGACAAAATCAAAAAAGCAGATGACAATGTCACGATTGCGGTTTACGACAAAACAGGCAAACTGTTAGACAGCAAAAAAGTAACGATCCAAGCACCAACGAAATAAAATAGAACACGACAGAAAAGGAGAATGATATCAATGCAGAAGCAAAAAAGGGTTATGAGTCAAGCATTAAAAGTGATGGCAGCAGGTACTATTGTATTTTCTAGTTTAGGAGCTATTCCATTTAATACGTTTGCCGCTGATGTAACGGCGACGCAAGCGGAAAATGAGAAAGTTACTATCCAAAATGGTGTGAAGGCAGAGTACACAAAAATTATTAACAGAAGTCCATGGCAAGCTAATCTAATTGGATCGGCGTATGTCGAAAAAGCATTTAGTGAAAGTTTTGGCACGAGTGAACCATTTCCTGGATTAGGGAACACAAATTATTCTATTAAGAAAACTGGTTATGTCGTAATCCCAGTATCTGGTCAGTATAACTTAAAAACCCAAGGGGATGACAGAACCTCCGTCAGTATCAATGGAGAGCTACAGTTGGTAACAGGAGCTTATAATGCGTCAAATTGGAAAAGTATGGGGTATCTTCATGGAGGCGATATTGTTGAAATTTCACAGACCGTAGAACAAGATGCTGGTGTTGCGTATACGTTATTGAGTTGGGGCATGCCGAATCTAACAACGGAGAATCCAGATAATAATTGGAAAGAGGTTCCTCTATCTAATACGTACCCAACAAGAGAACAAGCAGAACTGGCATCGGCTGAGATGAAGAAGCATGGTGTGATGACAGAATATTATGATGGTACTACAACAACTATTTTTAAAGGCCAAACGGTTGAGCATGAGAGCTTTACAAAGCATTACGGGACATTTGAACCATATCCTGGATTGGGAACAGACTATTATACCGTGAAGAAAACAGGCTATATTTATATTTCTGAAACTGGGAATTATCGCTTTAATGGCGGCGGTGATGATATTTATACGCTAGCGATTGACGGTAGAGAAGTCATTAAGAATTTGAGATATCCTAATCTTGCTGAAACAGGGGACCTTTATCTGGAAAAAGGAACGACTATCAAGATTGAGCAAACGGTTGCTAACGAAAAGGGACCAGGTGCTTCTTCATTAAAATGGAAAACGCCAGGCCAAACAGCGTATAGCGATGTTCAAGTAACTGATGTGTATGAATCCAAGGAAAAAGCGTTGGCATCGAACGAAGGAGGCCTTTTTGATGAAGCTAGTAAAGCTGTGAATAATTTATTCATCAACAAAGATCCAAACGGTACGATTACGAATACAGTGACACAAGCAGATATTGATGCGGCACAAGTTTTAGTGAACAAAGTGGTAGACCCGACGGAAAAAGCTGGACTACAAGCCAATTTGAACAAAGCACAAAGTCAATTAGATGCTAAAACGGCACAAGTGGAGGCAGAAAACAAAGCGCGCGAGGCAGTCAACAACTTATTCACCAGCAAAGATCCAAACGGAAACATCACGAACAAAATGACGCAAGCAGATGTTGATGCAGCGCAAGTTTTAATCAACAAAGTAACCGATCCAACGAAGAAAGCGGCGTTACAAGCTGATTTGGACAAGGCACAAAATCAATTAGACGCTAAAACAACGCAAACAGAAGCAGAAAATAAAGCGCGTGAAGCGGTGAATAACCTATTCACAAACAAAGATCCAAATGGCAACATTACAGGTGCGACAACACAAACGAACATTGACGCAGCGCAAACTTTAATCAACAAAGTAGTAGACCCAACGAAGAAAGCGGCGTTACAAGCTGATTTGAATAAAGCGCAAAGCCAATTAGATGCTAAAACAGCACAAACAGAGGCAGAAAACAAAGCACGCGAGGCAGTCAACAATCTATTCGTTAACAAAAATCCAAACGGAAACATCACGAGTACTATGACGCAAGCGGATATTAATGCAGCCCAAGCGCTCATCAACAAAGTAACTGATCCAGCGAAAAAAGCAGCATTGCAAGCCGATTTAAACAAAGCACAAAGTCAGTTGGACGCTAAAACAACGCAAGCAGAAGCAGAAAACAAAGCACGTGAAGCAGTGAATAACTTATTCACAAACAAAGACCCAAATGGCAACATCACGAATGCAGTAACACAAGCGGTGATTGACGCAGCGCAAGCATTGGTTAATCAAGTAACCGATCCAACGAAAAAAGCGGCACTACAAAAAGACTTGGACAAAGCGAAAGCACAATTTGCGACAAAAGGAACACTGAAACCAGACGATTTTGTATTAGGGACAACATCCATCACTGGTAGTTATTCCGGCGATATAGATCGTATTACCCTGAGCAAAGACGGTGTGGAATCAGGAAACGCGACGAAAACAAACGGCACATTCAAGTTCTATGTCGGACCAGGCATCAAAAAAGAACAATCTCTATACATGGTAGCTTACGACAAAAACGGCAGAGAAATTGCTCGTGAGAAAGTCAATATCGCGGCAGTAACGGAAGGCAATCTTTCGCCCACTGCGATGACAATTCCAGGCGACTCTTACATCAGTGGAACTTACACAGGAGACGTATCTCGAATTGAAGTCAGCATCACAAACGAAGCCGGCGTGACACAACTATACAAAGGTGGCACGGTCGCAAACGGTACATTCCGATTCTATTCTTTCGACAAAACAAAATCACCAAAAGACATCATTGTCGTTCGCGCTTACGATAGCGTTGGCAAATTACTCGACACGAAAACAGTCACGATCAAAAACAATGTGGTCACAACAGAAGGTAAAGTTACACCAGCAACCATGACAATTCCAGGCGATACAACGCTAACAGGAACGGTATCCGGTGATGTCGCTTCTCTCAGAGTAACGGTAAACGGCACAGAATACGCTGGTGGCAGCATCAGCAACGGCACATTCAAATTCTACACCCTAGATAAAATCAAAAAAGCAGACGATAATGTCACAATTGCCGTTTACGACAAATTAGGCAAACTACTAGATAGCAAAAAAGTAACAATCCAAGCACCAACAAAATAATATAGGATACGACAGAAAAGGAGAATAAGTTATGCAGAAACAAAGAAATGCTATGAGCAAGGCGCTAAAAGTAATGGCAGCAGGAACCATTGTATTTTCCAGCTTAGGAGCAGTGCCATTTAACACATTGGCAAGTGAAGTGATTATGCCAGCTGTGGATACACAAACAACCGATGTCAAGACATGGAACGAACTAAAAGTAGCGTTAGAAACAGCCAATATTACAGATATTAATTTAAAAGCGGACATCACTATGGCTGCTAATGCAAACATTAATGGCGCGAGTAAAACGATTCATGGAAATGGATATATGATAAATGCTAATAACAAAACATTAAGTATCTTCGCAGCAGGAACAGCCGTGAAAGTAGAAAATATGATGGTTGTAAACACGCATAAAAATGGTTTTATAAGTGGATCTAGTGAGACGATACAAGCGACAGTAACACTCTATAACATAGCATCTTCAGGAGCTCGTTTATTCAAATTATCGAATGCAACACTCATTTTAGAAGGTGATATATCAGATAAGTCCACATTCACTTGGAGTGGCTCGCCTGGATCTATCGGTGCTGGGAAAATTATAGTTCGCGAAAATGCAAATGTAAATATAGAAACAACAGGAGCTGACACATACGCAATCGCAGCTGGACAAGAGCTGAATGTTGAGAAAAGCTCAAAATTGAATATCAATGCTAAAGGCAGTAGCTTACTAATGGACAAAGGTTCTAAAGGCATTATAGACGGGCAAATAACAACGACAGCGAAAGATATTAATGGTATTCGCTTAACTCAAGCTCAGTTGACGATATCTAAAACTGGTGTTTGGAATGCATTGAATAGCGGAAGAGCGGGCTTGCTCCTTGAAAAGTCTCAGTTTGAAAACAATGGTTTGGTTGATATCAATGGACCAAAGGAGAATATTTCAGGGGATAACAGTGACGTTACAAATCTTGGAACAATGAAAATGTATTCAGATGCAGCGCTAGATTACAATCTAGTAAGAGTTGAGAATGGAAAACTGACACTAGGTACAGATAGTCATTTTACATTCAGTCATAAGAATAAAATAACGACTTCAAGCCCGTTAAGATTGAGTGTTTTAAATGTGGAGAAAGGCGCCACAATGGAAGTTAGTGCGAATGCTGCTAAATCTGCAGTCACGATACTTGAAACAGCTAAATTTGATAAAGGCGCTAATTTTTCTATCCAGAATGTTGTGGGTAGTGTTTTAGGATCGTTTTCAGGAGCATCAAAAATTAATATTGAATCAGATAATGGCTTTGCGACATGGAATAAAGGAAATGTTTTGTCTAAGGACCCGAACAGAATTTATGCTGGTCCACTTTATATGTATTTTGAGGTTACTGGTAATGAGGCGAATCAAAAGCAAGGCAATCTTCAGTCAGATAGCAGTGAGGCAAGAGTATTTTACAATAATCAAAATACCGGCAAAATTGCAAGTGGATCATTTGTGAAAGATCCTAGACAAGTAGAAGCAGAAAACAAGGCGAGTGAAGCGGTGAACAGCTTATTCATGAACAAAGATCCAAATGGTAATATCACGAGTACGGTGACACAAGCGGACATTGACGCAGCGCAAGCGTTGATTGACCAAGTAACGGATTCGGCGAAAAAGGTGGTACTGCAAGCTGATTTGAATAAGGCACAAAGTCAATTATTACAAGCAGAGAACAACGCACGCGAAGCAGTCAACAACTTATTCGCTAACAAAAATCCAAAAGGAAACATCACAAGTACGATGACACAAGCGGATATTGATGCAGCGCAAGCGTTAATCAACAAAGTAACTGATCCCGCGAAGAAAGCTGAACTACAAGCTGATTTAAACAAAGCGCAGAGCCAAATGGATGCCAAAACA
The DNA here is from genome assembly GCF_003856515.1 of Listeria sp. SHR_NRA_18. NCBI lineage: Bacteria > Bacillati > Bacillota > Bacilli > Caryophanales > Listeriaceae > Listeria > Listeria sp. SHR_NRA_18. The sequence goes on along the minus strand of NZ_QPKR01000009.1, from coordinate 98,623 downwards.
GCACAAGTAGAAGCCGAAAATAAAGCGCGTGAGGCAGTCAATGACTTATTCACAAACAAAAATCCAAATGGCAATATCATGAGCACGATGACGCAAGCGGGTATTGATGCAGCGCAAGTGTTAATCAACAAAGTAACCGATCCAACGAAGAAAGCGGCGTTACAAGCAGATTTGGATAAGGCGCAAAATCAATTAGACGCTAAAACAACGCAAGCAGAAGCAGAAAATAAAGCGCGCGAAGCAGTGAATAACTTATTCGCAAACAAAGATCCAAATGGCAACATTGCAGGTGCGACAACACAAGCAAATATTGACGCAGTGCAAGTATTGATCAACAAAGTGGCAGATTCCGCGAAGAAAGCGGCGCTACAAGCTGATTTGAACAAAGCACAAAGCCAATTAGATGCTAAAACAGCGCAAGCAGAGGCAGAAAACAAAGCACGAGAAGCAGTGAACAACTTATTCACGAATAAAAATCCAAACGGTAACATCACGAGCAACATGACGCAAGCAGATATTAATGCAGCCCAAGCGCTCATCAACCAAGTAACTGATCCAGCGAAGAAAGCGATCTTGCAAGCCGATTTAAACAAAGCGCAAAGTCAATTGGACGTAAAAACAACACAAGTAGAAGCAGAAAATAAAGCACGAGAAGCAGTGAATAACCTATTCACGAACAAAGATCCAAATAGTAACATCTCAAGTGCAGTGACACAGACAGCGATTGACGCAGCACAAGCATTAGTCAATCAAGTAACCGACCCGGCGAAAAAAGCAGCACTACAAAAAGACTTGAATAAAGCGAAAGCACAATTCGCTACGAAAGGAACACTGAAACCAGATGAGTTTGTGTTAGGTACAACATCCATCACTGGTAGCTATTCTGGCGATGTAGACCGTATTACCCTGAGCAAAGACGGCGTAGAATCTGGAAACGCGACGAAAACGAATGGCACATTCAAGTTTTATGTCGGACCAGGTGTCAAAAAAGACCAAGTACTATACATGGTAGCTTACGACAAGAACGGTAGAGAAATTGCTCGTGAGAAAGTCAACATCGCAGCGGTAACAGAAGGCAATCTATCTCCAACAGCAATGACAATTCCAGGCGATTCTTATATCAGCGGAACTTACACTGGAGATGTATCTCGCATTGAGGTCAGCATCACAAATGAAGCCGGCGTGACACAACTATACAAAGGTGGCACAGTGGCAAACGGTACCTTCAAGTTCTACTCTTTCGACAAAACCAAATCACCAAAAGACATCATTGTCGTTCGTGCTTACGATAGCGTTGGTAAATTACTCGACACAAAAACAGTCACGATCAAAAACAATGTGGTCACAACAGAAGGTAAAGTAACACCAGCAACCATGACGATTCCAGGCGATACAACGCTAACAGGAACGGTATCTGGTGATGTAGCTTCTCTTAAAGTAACGGTAAACGGCACAGAATATGCTGGTGGCAGTATCAATAATGGCACATTCAAATTCTACACACTAGACAAAATCAAAAAAGCAGATGACAATGTCACGATTGCGGTTTACGACAAAACAGGCAAACTGTTAGACAGCAAAAAAGTAACAATTCAAGCACCAACGAAATAATTTAGATGCATCATGAGTGGTGTTCATCGCCACTCATGATGTCCTAATTTTGAAAGGGAGTTCCAATTTTATGAAAAAGAAAAGAAACTGGCTCATGGTATTTTTACTCAGTATTGTCGTGGCGGTCGCAATAAGCGGATGTGGTAAAACGGCGAGCGATGATGTTGGTAAAACAAGAGTAGCGAACAACCTCGAAATGACATTAGAGGGCACTCAATTGAAAATTAGTAACGACGATAAAAAGCAAATGCTACAACTCGATTTTAGCGTTAAGAATACAGGTAAGGAAAAAGCTGGAGCTGGCGCGGGTGATTTCAAGATTCAGACAAAAGATGGGAAAAAGCATGCGATGTATGGCTTGAATGCTAACAATTTTGGCGATGAGATTGCGGCTGGAAAGACATTGAAGGGTTCTGGTTTTTATGAAATACCGGCGGATCAGAAGGAAGTAACGGTGCTGTACGAGCCTTATTCACAAGAGGCGACGGATCATGTGAAGTGGACGGTTACGGTTCCTGATAAATGACAAGAAAGGGGAAAGCAATAGGATGAAAATGACGGTTATAGGCCTTGGATATATTGGTTTGCCAACTGCGATATTGTTCGCGAAATACGGGCATCAAGTGACGGGCGTCGATATCTCACCATGGGTCACCACACAGTTAAACGCGGGCTTGATTCATATTGAAGAGCCGGGTTTAGAGCAAGATTTACAAGGAGTATTGTTGACGGAAAACTTCTTTGCGAGTACGGTGCCTGCGAGTGCTGACGTTTACATTATCGCTGTACCAACGCCGAACAAAGCGGATCAATATCAGTCTTGTGATACGCGTTATGTCGAAGCTGCAGTGAACAATATTTTACCTCATGTAAAACGAGGCGATACGATTATTGTCGAATCCACTATTGCTCCGCGAACGATGACGGATGTCGTACAACCTGTGATTGAGCAGCAGGGTTTTACGGTGGGCGAGGATATTTTTCTAGCGCATTGTCCAGAGCGAGTTTTGCCGGGGAATATTATGCATGAATTAGTGCACAATCCGCGTATTATTGGCGGGATTACCGATGCTTGTACGGAAAAAGCGGCGGCGGTTTATGGCACTTTTGTGAAAGGTGAAATGATCAAGGCGCAGGCGGGCGAGGCGGAACTGAGTAAGTTGATGGAAAATACGTATCGGGATGTGAATATTGCACTTGCTAACGAGCTTGCCAAAATTAGTGAGCGTTTGGGCATCGATGCTTTGCGTGTGATTGAAATGGCGAATAAGCATCCACGTGTGACTTTGCATCAGCCAGGGCCAGGCGTTGGCGGTCATTGTTTAGCAGTTGATCCGTATTTTGTTATTGCTGCGGCTCCCGAGGAATCTCTGTTGATGCAGACGGCGCGGGCGATTAATAATAGTATGCCAGACTTTGTGGTACAACAAGTTCGAGCGTTCATGGCGGAGCGTGAGGGAAACAGGGTGACGCTTTTCGGAATGACATATAAGGGAAATATTGATGATGTCAGGGAAAGCCCAGCGATGGAAATAAAGGCGCGATTGGATGATATGGCTTTTGATGTTCGCGTTTTCGATCCGCACGTGGCTGAGTTGCCGCTGACTGGGGAAGAGGCGTGTGATGGGAGTTCATTATTAGTGGTGCTGACGGATCATGATGAGTTTCGAAATATTCCGACAAAATATACGAATAAAATGCGTGACATGACGATTTTTGATACGAAAAATATTGTGCAACATGTTGGTGCAGAGGTAAATTACGTGAATTATGGCAATTTATATCAAGCGAAAAAAATAGGGGTTGTTCCAAGTTAATCTACGCTAAAAGTACAACATAAATCTAAACGTTGCGTAACGGACTAAAAAACTATAGATAAAAGGTGGGAAACGGTGAATATCGAAAAAAAGATTGATATGAAAATGCTCGTTCAGTATTTGAAACGTTATGCGATTCTGTTGCTCTTCATGACAAACCTAGGTATTGCAGGGGCGTATGTTTGGGTGACGCAAATGGCAGTTCCGATGTACCAAGCGAGTTCGGATATCCTTGTGAAACCGCAGAAGCTTGCGGAGGATGATATTAGGCTGGATGCGAATACGAATAATCGCCTAATCAGCACGTATACAGGCATTTTGAAAAGTAATTACATTATCGATAAGGTGAAAGGCGATTTGAATTTAGTAGCAAAACCCGAGATATTAGCTCAAAAACTAGCGGTAAAAAACGAAAATGACTCGCAAATTATTTCTGTCTCGTATAAAGCGGACAGCGCCGAAAAAGCCATGGAATTTGTTAATAAAACGGTATCGACTATGCAGCAAGAGGTTGGCAACTTAATCGAGGACAATACGATTGTGATTCTATCCAAAGCAGTGGAAGGCACCGTTGTGAGTCCGAATAAAAAGGTGAGTTTGGTAATGGGCGCTTTTATTGGTTTGATGGTTGGCTCGGTTATCATGTTTATCCACGGTTTCACCAATGTGACGATTCGCGAAGAGGCAGATATTCAGGAAGTAACGGTTATTCCAGTGCTAGGAGAGATTGAAAAATGGTAATCCAAAAAAAGGCGAAACAAAGAACGCTCATTACAAACGAAAAAGGAACGATTCCGGAACAATTTCGTAATATTCGTGCATCGATTCAATACGTAGCGGATAAGAAAAAAATCAAGACGATTATGGCGACTTCTTGCCGACAAGGGGAAGGAAAATCTTCGCTGATTGCTAATTTAGCGATGTTTATGTCAAAGAGTGGGAAGCGAGTACTTTTGATTGATGGTGATTTACGATTGCCAACGATTCATCGGATTTTTAAATTGAAAAATTATGTTGGATTGTCTGATCTTTTGAAAGATGATCAATTTCATAGATATGAGGGGATTCAGAAGATTGATGATTATCTGGATGTGATGGCGAGTGGTGCTTCGCCGTATAATCCGTCTGAACTTTTGAGCGATAGTTTATTGCCGGAGATTTTGAAAGAGTATGAAACGGTGTATGATTTTATTTTTATTGATGCGCCGCCGATTGGGTTGTCGGATACGATTATTACCGCGAATTATTGTGATGCGACGATTCTTGTTTTGGAGAATGGGAAGACGACAAAGACGCAATTGAAAGAATGTATCGAGAAATGCAAGATGCAAAATATTGACGTGTTGGGGATTATTCGGAATAAAGTTAAACGGCGTCGTCATGAATCTAGTTATTATTATGATTACGTGAAGAAGTAAGGGGGAGAGGCATTTCATGTCTATTCGAGTCGGCAAATTATCTGTGTGGGCAGGGATTATTTTATACATCTTGAGCCTTTACATCGCTTACATTTATCTCATATCGCCGTCGTATAGCTATTATCGACTTGTCAACCTTCATCCGCCGCTCTGGATCTGTGCTGTGTCTAGCATACTTGCCTTTTTACCAGCTTTTTGGTCGGAGTATCGGGTGTCGAGACCGTCGCAAGTTATTTATTGGATATTGTATATTTTCGCGTATATTCCCGTGATGCTCATACCAGATTTCGTTCGTGCTACGCCGTTTGATGCCTTTTTTATCTTCAAATTTGTATTGCTTATATGTCTGATTATTCTGTACTTTGGTGGAGGATTGCCGCTTATTCGAATAAGAGAATGGAACATATCGCAAAATTTAGTCACGGTTGGTATCGTTTTTTTCACGATGTTGTTGTATGCGATTATGATTCAAACGTTCGGATTTCGCATCGATGTTGTGTCGTTTAAGGAAGTGTATGACGTCCGCGAAACGTATCGGGGAGAAGCGAATCGGTTTTCGGGATACGCGGTTGTGTGGCTTTCGAAAATTATGGATTTATTCTTAGTTACGCTCGGTGTTTTGAAAGGAAATATGGTGCTTATCGGGGTTGGAATCGTTGGTCAAATTTATGTTTACTCGGTTACAGGGCATAAAAGTGTCGCGTTATCGTTGTGTTTGCTCGCGGTTGTCCTGTTTTGTTTGCGACACGGGGGGGCTAAGTTCGGCGTCCGGTTTGTCTGGATGATCTTGTTTCTCGTCGTATTCTCGATGGTTTTTGATACGCTTAGCGGCAATATTACGCTCACAGAGATTTTTACGCGACGCATGTTATTTCTTCCGGGTGCGCTATCCAGTTTCTTCTTTGACTTTTTCTCTACGCATCCGAAAACGTATCTTGGGCATTCGATTTTTCGTGGTTTTGTTCATTATCCGTATGACGCGAATCCGAGTTATGTCATCGGGTTGAACTATTTTGGATCGGAGGAAATGTCGGCGAATGTGAACATGTGGGCGGATGGATATTCGGCATTTGGCTACGCGGGAATGATTGTGTTTACCATTTTGCTCACGATTGTGCTGTGGATTTACGATAGCATTTCGGCGAATCGAAATTTTATTATTAGTGTCGCGTTGATGGTTATGCCGGCGTGGAGTTTGGTGGATAGTTCGTTTATTATCGCGCTCATGACGAACGGTATTTTTATCGCGATGGGGCTGAATTATATATTCCAAACAGAGCAAAGGAGGGAGCCAATTGCCTATCAAAAAAATCATCTGGACGCTGTTTAGTGGCAATGCTTTGGCGCAACTGCTCATGATTGCTTTCGCACCAATTATTGCAAGGCTCTACTCGGCGGCAGAGTTCGGCATTTACGCGGCGTATGTGACCGTCATTACAATCACGGTGAAGGTCGCGAGTCTTGGGCTCGAAAAAGCGATTCCGTTAGAGCGAAACCGGACGCGGGCAAAAAAACTAACGTACATTAATCAGTATTTGGCAATCTTGATAAGTCTCGTAATCTTGCTGGTGTATCTCGTTTTCGGTGTCAGTGTTTTGAATTGGGTGGGGATTTATCCGGCGTTATGGGAGGCGATTTTGCTTTCGATGGGCATCGCGATGACGAGTCTGATTCAGATTTATAATTATGAAAATATGAACCGGGAGCAGTATCGGACGTTGGCGATGACGCGGGCTTTGCAGAATGGCTTCACTGGATTTGCGCAGATTGGATTTGCTTTTTCTGGCGTGATGAAAGGAACAGGATTATTGGTTGGTGACGTGATTGGGAAGACGATTAGTGTTGGGATATTGGCTCGGGTTTCGAAGCAAGATGTGAAAGTCCGCATGACATGGCGCGATACGGCGGAATTATTGCGTAAATATAAGGATTTTATGATTTTTTCGATGCCGGCGGGATTGATTAACACACTATCGTTGCAACTCCCGTTATTGCTTGTGTTAGCGGTTTTTGGCGCGAATGATAGCGGTCAATATGCGTTTGTGCAACGCGTGATTATCGTGCCGATTTCGGTTTTAGCGATGACGTTAGCGCAGTTTTTTTACAGTGTAGCAGCGAAGGAAATGGCGGCGAATCCAGCGAAGGTTTATGCATTATACATGAGTCTAACGAAGAAATTAGCTTGGTATTTGACGGTTCCGTTTTGTATTTTTGCCTTTTTCGCGCCGAGCATTTTTCACGTGTTGTTTGGTGAGGAATGGGTGGTTGCTGGGCAATTGACGCAAGTTTTAGGGGCGATGTTTTTGACGCAAATGATTTGTAGCGCGACGTCTCAGATTTTGTATTTACTGGAACGGCAAAAGTTACAAATGGTGTTGGAGAGTGTCAAATTGGGATTTGTAGTTGTTATTTTTAGTGTTTTTAAGAGCGATTTTTTACAAACGATGCTCGTATATGGGAGTGTTATTGCGGTTTTTAATCTGTGTTTATGGTGGATTGGGAAGGAAATTTTGAAAGGAAGGAGGGGATAGGATGATGGCTTTTATGAAGCGGTTTGGGGATATTGTGTTGAGTGTTATTGGGATTGTTTTGACGGGGCCGATTATGCTTGTAACTGCGCTATGTATTAAGTTGGAGGATCGAGGGCCAGTGCTGTTTGTGCAGACGCGAACGGGGAAGGATGGCCAAGCATTTTCGATTTATAAATTTCGCTCGATGCGTGTGCGGGAGATGAGTGGTGAGCATGATTATGACTGGGAGCACGGGGTTCCGGATGGATTTGTTTTTAAAGATGTGACGGAGGAAAATCCGCATGTGACGAAAGTTGGGGCGTTTATTCGCAAGACAAGTTTGGATGAGTTGCCGCAATTTTTCAATGTGTTGTTGGGAAATATGAGTTTTATTGGGCCTAGACCGGAAATTCCGGCGATTACGTCGTGTTATTCGGAGCAGCAGCGGAAGCGTTTGGAAGTGAAGCCGGGGATTACGGGTTGGGCGCAGGTGAATGGGCGTAGTTCTGTGACGAATGGCGAGAAGATGCGCTTGGATTATCATTATGTGGAGAATTTTTCGTTGCGGATGGATTTGGTTATTTTGCTGCGGACGGTTGTGGTTGTGTTGAAGTCACGGGATGCAGTTTAGGAGATTAGCGAAAGTGGGGAAAAGCATGAGGAAAAAACGGATTTTAGTCACTGGTGGTTGTGGTTTTATTGGTTCGCGGGTCGTTCAGCGTTTACTTGCAACGCCACACGCGATTTTTGTGATCGATGATTTGAGTCGTGCGGATCGGTCGGCGATTCCTGAAGGTTTGGTCGATTTGAAGGTTTGTGATATTCGGAGTGAGGCTGCGCGGGAGTATATTAGGGAGATTGCGCCGCATTTTGTGATTCATCTGGCTGCGCAGATTGATGTGCAGGTTTCGATTGCGGAGCAGTTGCTGGATGCGGATATTAATATTATGGGGACGTTGAACGTGATGGAGGCATGTAAGCAAGTCGCAGATTTTGAACGGTTTGTATTTGCTTCTTCGGCGGCGGTTTATGGGAATAATGCGGAATTGCCATTGACGGAGGATGCTATTCCGATGCCGATTTCGCCGTATGGAATGTCGAAATGGATGGGGGAGGAGTATTTAAAACTGAACCATGAGACGGCGGATTTTCCTTATTGTGCGCTTCGGTTTGCGAATGTTTATGGGGAAAAAGGGACGGCTGCTAAGGATGTGATTTCTGAATTTTGGGATAAAGTGACGTCTGGAGAAAGTCCGGTTATTCATGGGGACGGCGAGCAAACGCGTGATTTTGTTTATGTGGAGGACATTGCGGAGGCGTTAGTTTTGGCGCTTGATGTGCAGGAAAATGGGATTTACAACATTTCTACGGATGAGCAGACGTCGATTAATGATGTTTTGCGGGTGATGAGCGAGTTGTTGCAAGTGCAGGTTGTGCCGGAAAATCGGATGGCGCGGGTTGGTGATGTGCGTGATAGTCGGCTTTCGAATCGGAAATTTTTGGAGATGACCTGTTGGCAGCCGCTACATAGGTTGGCGAAGGGTCTGGAGCGAATGCATGTGGAGAAGCAAAATCAGGAAATGGTCTTGATGAAATAGACGTGAGGGAGAGGAATATGAATATAGTTGTAATTGGAACGGGTTATGTTGGATTGGTGACTGGGACGGCGCTTGCGGAAGTGGGACATTGGGTAACGTGTGTGGATTTGGATGCGACAAAAGTGGCGCGAATGCGTGATGGGGAGTCGCCGATTTATGAGCCGGGGCTTCGGGATTTGATGCGACAGAATATTTTGAAAGGGCGATTGGCGTTTGAGACGGAGCTTTCGAATGCGATGACGGCGGATAGTGTGATTTTCATTGCGGTTGGGACACCTCCTTGTGCGGATGGTTCGGCGAATTTGGATTATATTTTGGCGGCGGCTTGTGATGTTGCGCCATTCGTGCGGGCGGAGACGGTTGTCGTGACGAAGAGCACGGTTCCAGTTGGGACGAACGATCTGATTGCGGACACGATTGCGCTTGCTTGCGGGACGCGGCCGATGATGGTTTCGAATCCGGAGTTTTTGCGGGAAGGAAGCGCGATTCATGATACGTTTTATGGGGATCGGATGGTCGTTGGGACAGCGCATGAAGAAGCCGCGAGCGTGATGCGGGACATTTTTGAGCCGTTTTCGGTGCCTATTTTTGAGACGGATATTCGGAGCGCGGAGATGATTAAATATGCAGCGAATGCTTTTTTGGCGACGAAGATTAGTTTTATTAATGAAATGGCGGATATGTGTGAATGGAAAAATGCCGATATTGAAGCGGTGAGTGCTGGAATTGGCATGGATAAACGGATTGGGAGTCAGTTTTTGCAGGCGGGAATTGGTTATGGTGGTTCGTGTTTTCCGAAAGATACGAGGGCGTTGCTTGCAATGGCGCGGGAAGAGGGCGCGAATTTGCCATTATTGGACGCGGTCGAAGCGGTGAATGCTGTGCGTTATGAAAAAATGGTGGAGCAGTTATTGACGATTCATGATGATTTGTGCGGGAAAAAAGTGGCTGTGCTAGGTTTGGCGTTCAAGCCGAATACGGATGATATGCGTGATGCGCCGTCGCTGAAAATTATTGCGCAATTGTTGGAGGCGGGTGCGAGCGTTGCGGCGTATGATCCGGTTGCAACGATGGAGGCGCGTGGTTTATTGCCGAGTTCGGTTGCCTTGCATGATGAGATTGATGCGGCTTTATTTGATGCAGAGGCGGCGATTATTGTGACGGAATGGCAGGAAGTGAAACAGCTAGATTTGACCGTTTTAAAAGCGGTGATGCGTGTGCCGGTTGTTATTGATGGACGAAACTGTATGGACCAAAAACGGATGAGGGAAGCGGGCATTATTTATCGTTCGATTGGACGGAATCATCATGTTAGAATGCCGGTTTTGAGGTGATTATCGTGCTTATTATCAGTTGTATCATGCTACTTATCGCTGGAATCGCTTGGTATTATTTTTTTTATAAAGCAAGAGGGATTGTTCGGATTCAGCGGTTGCTTGAGGTGAAAGAAACGTATGCGGCGCAGATTCAAGGAAAGAAACGCTTCATTGTAGGCGGGAGCGATGTGCTTTACAGTTTTGATACCGCGTTTTTGAATGCGCAGGGAAACTTGCCACACGTGAATTTTGGCTTGAATGTTGGTTTGGGGATGCAATTTATTTTGGATACAGCGATGAAAAATGCTAAATCAGGGGATGAAATCGTGCTTTGTTTCGCTTATTCGCTTTATCACCGGCCAAATCATGATATTTTCGCGTATGAGTATTATCGGATGTATCGCCGCCATCAGTTGAAGCGCTTTTCACGAAAGGAGCAACTTTACTATTTACTTGCCAATTTGAAACTAAATGTGAAATTTGTTGAGAAAAAATTCGAAATTAGCGAATGCGGCTCCTATCAGAATATCGCGTTTTCAGATTTAGAACCGAGTAAGAATAAACCGCTGCGTTTTCCAGATTATTTTGAGGAGACGGAGGCCATGCGGGCGTTGGATTGTTTTGTTAAACGGGCTAAAAAACGCAATATAGAGGTGAAAATAACGTATCCGAGTACGCTGGAATTTGACGTCTATGCCCAATCGAATTATATTGCGGATTTAAAAGCGTATTTGGAAGCTCGCTACACGGTCATTGGCTCGCCGAATGATTATTTTGTGCCGCTTTCAGAGATCTCGAATTCGGTCTATCACGTCAACCAAACAGGGCAGAAGCGGCGAACGGAACAATTTTTTCAAGAAGGGATGTTCAGATGAAGCAGAAGATTACGATGTTACTTTTTAATAATTTCACGAATGATGCGCGGGTTTATAAAGAGGGGAAATCACTGGCAGATGCGGGTTATCTAGTTGATTTGATATGTGTGCAGGAGATCGGAAAAGCGGCACTACCGCGCGCGGAAGTGGTACAACCGGGATTTCAGGTGACACGAGTGAGCGGCAAGAGCGGACTGATTGGGATTTCGTGTATTCTTGCGGGATTACTCCTTTTAAGCATGACGATAGGTTCGCTGATTGCAACGATTCTAAGCGCATGTCTCCTCGCCATCTGGCTGATTCCAAAAGTGCGAAGGCTAGCGAATATGGCGTTACTCATCGCTGAAATGACACGCGTGGCTCGCGGCAGAAAAACTGATTTCTATCACGCGCACGATTTGAATACATTGCCACAAGCACAGATTGCTGCAAAATGGCGAATCAAAAAAAAGCCACTTATCTACGACTCCCACGAAGTTCAAACGAGTCGCGAAGGCTACCACGGCGCGATTCATGGCTGGATTGAGAGATTTTACATCAAGACGATCGATTTTATGATTGTCGAAAATGATACCCGAGCGGAATACAATGAAAAAATATACGGTTTTCTGCCGAGCGTTGTGCATAACTATCCAGAACTTGATGCAACACCAAGGAAAGTCACCTCGCTGCATCAAAAATTAAACCTACCAAAAAACGAACTAATTCTACTCTATCAGGGCGTCATGAATCCAGGGCGCGGTCTAGAAAAACTCGTAATGGCAGCACCACTTTTCAAGAAAGGAACGCTCGTTTTTATCGGGGATGGCCGTCAAAAAGCAGAACTGGAAACAATGGTGGTGAAGCAAGGTTTGACCGATAAAGTGAAGTTCGTCAACAAAGTCCCACTTGCGGACCTAAAAAGCTATACCGAACAAGCTTATCTCGGTTTTCAAGTATTGAACAACACATGCTTCAACCACTATTCCGCGTCATCCAACAAACTATTCGAATACATTGCCGCAAGCGTGCCAGTCATTGCCTGCGATTTTCCTGAAATCAAAAAAGTGGTGCAGGGCGATCAAGTTGGCCTATGCGTCGATTCCCACGATCCGGCGTCGATTGCAAAAGGTGTCAACGCTATCATCGCCAACCCATTGCACTACGCCGAACTCAAAGCAAACATAACCACAATCAAAGAAAAATACATCTGGGAGAACGAACAGCATCGTTTACTCAACTACTACGCAAAATTAGGAGGAATCCCCCATCAAAAACGACAAAATCAGCATTATTATGCCAACGTATAATAGCGCTAACACAGTTGAGAAATCCATTCAAAGCGTTCTTGGGCAGTCATATCAAGATTTCGAACTGCTTATCATCGATGACTGCTCGAGTGATGCGACGTGCAGCATTATCGAGCAAATGACAGACCAGCGAATTCAACTTATTCAACTACCCAAAAATAGCGGATCAGCCATTGCACGAAATACAGGCATCCAAGCCGCAACTGGCAGATACATTGCCTTTCTCGATAGCGACGACAGCTGGCACCCTGAAAAACTAGCACGCCAGCACACATTTATGGCGGCAAACAACATCGGATTCAGCTTCACTGCTTACTACCGCAACGAAACAAGCGGAAAACAACGACTTGTTCCAGCACCAGCCGAAATGACGTATAAAAAACTACTCCGAAACACGATTATCGGTTGCTTGACCGTCATGATTGACTGCACTATTGTTGGGACTTTTTCGATGCCAAATATCCGCACGAGGCAAGATACAGCAACCTGGCTAGCTATTTTAAAAACGGGAATTCACGCGTATGGACTCAATGAAGGACTTGCCTATTACGAAGTCCAAGCGAATACCCTATCCGCGAACAAAACCAAAATGCTTGGGCAAACGTGGAAAATGTACCGCGAACAAGAAAAACTGACCTATATCCAAACAGTATATAATTTCACAGGTTATGTTTACCAGGCAATCAAAAAACGTATCAGCTAGGAAGGTGAAATACATGATAAAAAAACTATTTGCCAAACTCTATTTTCAGCTTATTGGACGAACAGCGACACAATCCAATGGTGTAAAACTGCACTATCTACTTCAAAAAGATAGCACGAGTCGCGACCTCTTCGTTATTTTCAGCGCTTTCCCTAGAGCAGGAATGTCCTCGACTTACAATTACGTCAACACATTAAAGGAAGTCTCAGGCAACAAACTGTTCATTCTAGATAACTTTGGACACCAAAAACGTGGCGTATACTACCTTTGCGAGCAGGGAAATTTTCAGATTCGAGATGCAGTCGAGGAGCTCATCACAACGACAGCCCAGAAAATGAAAGCAACACAAACAACATACATCGGCTCAAGTAAAGGCGGTTACGCAGCACTTTATTTCGGTTTTCGGATGAGAGCTACAAACATCATTTCCGGCGCACCGCAATATTTTCTCTCAACCTACCTCCAGTCGGAGCCAGAACGCATGCCAACACTTAAAGCAATGCTCGGTGAATTTACGGAAACGAAGCTACATCAATTGGATACAATGCTAAAAGAAACCATCACGATAACGAATGCACCGAACGTTTACCTGCATTATTCCAATCAAGAACACACTTATAAAAGTCATATCGAGCCACTTCTGGTACAGCTAACCATGGAAAAAGTCAAAACAGAACAAGACATCAAAAAGTACACCTCACATGCCGACGTACGAGGTCATTTTCCGCCTTACCTATTGCAAACAATTGCAAAAATAAGAGGTGAAGCATCATGAATCGTCAAGAAGAACTAATGATTTTTTTAAATCGAGAATTTTTATCCCGGCAAGAAGCCATCGAACACCTAGGCGTCTCAAAACAATGCTTTCACTCCTTGGTAACCCGTGGCAAAATCACAAAAATAAAAAAAGGCTCCGCCGTCCTGTTTTACCGATACGAAATCGAAAATAGAAAACAGGACGCAGGCGAGCTACGAAAAAAATATCGACCATTTCAATAAACAGAGAAAGTCGGTTATATCAATGGCCGGCTTTTTTCAAATGTTCCGTAGAAGGATAGGTTTATTGCATAATGAAAATTTTAGACACAATTTCGACACATTTTCACTCGTTTAATACCAATCGTTTAGGATCGCAAATAACAAATTTAAGAATATAACGCACATAATCCTGAAAATCATTTGCAAAATAGTGTTTTTTCGCTCTTTCCTGTTAAAAAATTATGCATTATGCTAAATAATGTAGTTCAGACGAAAGGGAGGTTTCCTATGGATTTTCTCTTACTAGAGCTATCCAATATTACAACAAGTTAACAACCAGAAGCAAAACAAGCAATTAATCAACGCTATTTGGATGGAGAATAATTTTATTTTCCACAATATTTTTTTAATCTACTCATTATGAATATGTGGCACTTGGGCATGCAGAATTAGTGGTTTATGGAACAAAAAGGGTGTTACAAAAACTTTCGCAACATCCATTTTTTCTGGATTTCTAAAAAGGAAAAGTAATTTTGGTTGATAAATCAGATAATTTAGATTAAAAAAACGAACATTAAGCGGAAAGTATTATGTACATATAAAACAAGACGAGAAAAACAAATATAGCCACCAAAATAAAAAAGCCCTATTATACTGTTTACCGCTCTGAAATAAGCACAGGATAATAGAGCCACTTTTCAACCTAGTAACCACAAGAATCATGCAAAAAATCAATATCCAGAATAACAATCTTGCCTTCCTTGCTATACGTAATCACATTTTCTTTTTGCAATTCCGACATCACGTAAGACACGCGCGTCCGACTCACATTCGCCACATTTGCTAATATTTCATGAGTAATATATTTAGGAATACTATACGTGTTGTCCCATGGATTAATACCACGAAAACTATGAATGATAGACAGAATATAATAAATTTTTTCTTTCAAATTTAGTCCTAACATTCTAGCCGCACTATCTTTCCAAAATAATTCACGTTGAATATTTCTAAGGAAAAGCTCGTTCTTAAGATCATCAGGATAAGCCTCCAAAGCCGACAAAGGAATCTTCAAACCGCGAATATTGCCAAGTGTTGTATATTCAAAATAATCATCAAAATAAAAAATATTGGGAAGTAAGCCGATAAAGGAATTGCGCGTATAGAAATTATCATACAGCATCTTGCCTAGCGGAGAAATATGATATTTAAGGACAACACCTTCATAAACCAGAAAGGCATACTTCTCTAAATCAACCTGAAATAAACCAGGCCCCTCAAAGAAAAACTCCTGCGTACCTGCATGATTAGCCGCATACTCTGAAAACTTAGAATTAACACCAAACAGTTCTTTGTGAAACTGTATAAAGTTCATGACCATGACCTCCTCGCAAATTTCAGCATGTGAATCTTTCATAGTTATTATACAACAAAGAGACACCAAACTGTTAAAAATAGCCTCCTTTTACATATCATTGCGCACATCCGTATAGGCTATATTATCTAATCTTGAATAAATAAGTGCTGTTCTCTTTTGATGATACGTTTCTCATGTTTCAAGTCTATCAAGGCTTTTTTTATTGTAGCAGGCGTGGCTTGGCAACATTTCGATAATAGCAAACTATTGACGCGCTTTGGCACCATATAGCCATCTGGATGCTTTTTTGAGAAACGCTTCATCACATCTAAGACACGCTCGCGAATATTCTTCGTCAACATATAGGAAAACTGGAAAAACTCCTCTTGTTGACGCTTATTATATTCAATCAAAAAATCCGGAAAAAACGGCTCCTTAGAAAGCGTATCTAAAACAGCGCGCGCATCAAAAATGGCCACCTCGACGTCACCGATTGCTAAGTATTCGTATTGACTTTGCTGAAAAACATTATGGAATAGAACATCATCTTTCGACCAAATCGCGTTCACACTGATTTTACAAATGTCCGCATTATTGACTTGCTGTAATAAAACGCCTTGTGTGATATGAATAATCTTCTCCGCATTTTCTATGTTTAAGGATTGATAACTCTTTAATGTTTGAATTTGACATATATCAGGATGCCACGTATCAAGTTCTGTCATCTCAAGCAATGATACTAATAAGTTAGGTTTTTTTATTAATAAATCGTGCACATGTAAAAAATCCATTCTTCCTACCCACTCCATTCCCATTCGGATTTACTGCTAGTTTACAGTAACACATATAAATAGAGGAGATTGTAACATATGTTGCCCGCGATTTAATGTAAAAAAATTTCTACGTAAGCTGATCATTTTACCCAAGAATGAAAACTATTATATAGAAGAAAAAGAACTATTACGCGTCGAAAAGCCTTGGTAACACGTGTAAGTGAGGCGATTTTTTTGTCACCGTCCGTTCATTCATCCGTTTTATGAGTTCTGTAACCTTTGTTACAAAACACCAGTAGGAATCGTGTTATTCTCTTCAAGGGAGGAAAACAGCAATATACCTACACGTATGTAACGATATGCTAGCCAATGCGAAAATACCCTAATTTAACTTTGTCGCTTCATCATGCCTAACCATTTTTCCAAAAGGGACACTTCACGTAAAGCAAAATCAAAATAGCAGGTATGAAACGAAAAAAAAGCATCGAGTAACATATGTTACATCACAAAATTAGGTTTATATATATACTAGTAATTGAGACAGGCAGTCAGGCATTACCAAATTCGAAATATCAGGAGGAAATGAATGAAGAAAAATTTTAAAAAGATTATCACAATCATGCTTTTGAGTGTATTAATTATTAATCAATTATCGATGCAGTTAATGGCATCGGCGGCAGGTGGATATAATTGGGGAAACCAATTCATTACAAGTGTGGTATTTACAGATGGCAGTGGTAATCCTATTCAGTCTATTCCAACAAATAAAAGTTTCAAAGTTAAATACGAGTTTGCGATTCCAAATGATAAAGATGTTGATGAAGGCGATAAAATGGAGGTTACGCTTCCTAAAGAGCTACAAACAGCACAAAATAATCAACTAGAGTTTAAGGATGGTAATGGAGAACTAGTAGCGATTGGTCAAGCGACAAGTCCAGGCGGGCAACAATATGTTGTTACCTTTACAGACTATCCTGAAAGGAAATCAAACGTTAAAGGATATTTTGAGTTTTTCGTTAACTTCACATCAGATGTTAAGCCAGGTGAAGAAATTGAAATTGAATTTGATATTGATGGAGAAACTGTGAAAGTACCAATCACGCCAGGAGAGCCAGGTGGTGGTGGATCAGATCCAGACCAACCATTCTATGGAGATCGTTACTATAAGAATGGAAGGGTTAATGCAACAGGAGATATGATAAGATGGGAAATCCTTATTCTACCACCATTATTACCTAATCCTGCATTTCCAGTTTTGTATGAGTCCATGAGCAATGTGAGAATCTACGATGAAATAGGTCCAGGTCAAGAATTTGCTGGATTCACGGAAGCGGACAAGGTAAATGTGATACAAAGTTATAATAGAGGGAATACAATCGGAATAGGATATGGAAATTTTTGGCTATTAGGTTTAGAGAACTATAACGCGGAGCAAAGAACATTCGAGGTTAATGTAGGTGACATTAATGATGGAATGGGAAGAAAGATTTACTATAATACCCGAATTACAGATCCTGATCAAATAGAGTTTACCAATAAAGCCAAAATCGTATCAACAGAGAGAACAGAAGATAGCGAGTCTACTGTTAGGATAGAAGGCGGGTCAGGTGGAGCTGAAGGTGACAATGCTGGTTTTACAGTTAAAAAACAAGATGAATCTGGAAATCCTTTACAAGGCGCTAAATTTGACTTATATCGAATTTCAAACGGATCGAAAACGACAATCAAAGAGGGTCTTATATCAGATTCCAATGGTATAGTTAGCCATGATGAAACGTTAAAATTTGGTACGTATGAGTTAGAAGAAAAGGAAGCGCCGGCGGGTTACAAGCTACTAGAAGAGCCATATAAATTTGAACTTACTAATAAAGGTATCTTAGATTTAGAGATTCCAATTATTAATGAACGTGAAGAAATACCAGTTGGATCTGTAAAATTAGTAAAGTATGATGAGGCAAATGAGAGCCAAGGTTTAGCAGGAGCAAAGTTTGATCTATACAAAGGTACACCAGCAGCTGGGAATACGCCAATCAGTTCGCATACTACACCCACTAATGGCATTGTGCAAGTAGATAATTTAGAGTTTGGAGATTACTATTTTATAGAGACAGAAGCACCGGCAGGTTATGAGTTAGATGCAACACCAAGAACATTCACTATTGGGGAAGGGCAAGTAACGGTACCATTTGAGTTAAAAGTTGCTAACAAAGCAATCGAAGCCCCAGCAGGATCAGTAGAATTAATCAAGTATGATGAAGCAGATGAGAGTAAAGGATTAGCAGGGGCAGAGTTTGACTTATTCCGCGGAACACCAGGTTCAGGAACACTAGTAAGCAGTCATGTAACACCAGCATCAGGAGCTTTCCAAGTGAACAACTTAGAATTTGGAAACTACTATTTTGTAGAAACAAAAGCACCAGCAGGATACGAGCTAGACGCGACACCAAGAACATTCACAATTGGAGAAGGTCAAGTAACGGTACCATTTGAATTGCAAGTTTCCAATAAAGCAATCGAAGCACCGGTAGGATCGGTAGAACTTATTAAATATGATGAAGCAGAAGAGAGCAAAGTTCTAGCAGGAGCAGAGTTTGATTTATTCCAAGGAACACCAGGTTCAGGGACGCTAGTAAGTAGCCACGTAACACCAGCATCTGGAAAATTCCAAGTGAACAATTTAGAATTTGGCAACTATTATTTTGTGGAAACAAAAGCACCAACAGGATATGAGCTAGACGCGACACCAAGAACATTCACTATTGGAGAAGGCCAAGTAACAGTACCATTTGAGTTGAAAGTTTCCAACACAGCAACTGTTGAACCACTTGGTAGCGTAGAATTTACAAAAGTAGATGCAGATACGCAAAACCCATTAGCAGGAGCAGAATTCACATTATACGAAGGTGCATCAAGTGCACCAGGTAATCAAGTAGGTGTTTATACAAGTACGGCGACAACTGGTAAAGTAACAGTGAACGATTTACCATATGGCAACTATCACTTTGTAGAGACAAAAGCTCCGAATGGTGGTTATATCCTAGACGGTAAGCCGATTAATTTTGAAATTGTAAGTGATTCGACGGTTCTAGAATTAGGCAATATCACCAATAAGCGTGATTATAAGCCGCAAATCGAAACACTTGCTTTTGAAACAGGAACGAACAACAAGGAATTATACCCAGGTATGGCGACACTTATCAGCGACCGTGTGAAATATGAGCAATTAACACCAGGCAAAAACTATCGTTTAGATGCAAAATTAATGACTAAAGATGGTAAAACAGTATTGACGCAAGGTTCGAAAACATTCACAGCGACAACGGAGAATGGGGAAGAAGTTGTGGCATTAGACGGATTTGACGCACGTGCTTTGAAAGGGCAACAAGTGGTTGTATTTGAGCGTCTGATTGATACAGCAACGAATGAAGTAGTGGCAACACATGAAGACTTGAATGATGCGGATCAAACAGTATCTTTCTTTGCACCAAGTTTACAAACATTTGCATTTGAAACGAGCACAGGGTTACAACATGATATTCACCCGCACCAAAACGTAGCGCTTAGCGACCGCGTAGTATATACCAACTTAAATCCGGGCGAGCGTTACACATTAGAAGCAACATTGGTAGACAAATTAACTGGAAACATCGTTCTAACGCAAGGTTCACACGAATTTATTCCGACAACAGCATCTGGAGAAGTCACAGTACCACTCAACAATTTAGACGCGACAGATTTAAAAGGTAACTCGTATGTTGTCTTTGAAGTGTTGAAAGATGAGTCTGGACAAGTGATGGCAACACACACGGATAAAGATAGCATGACACAAACCGTATCATTTATTGAGCCAAGCATCGGAACGGTTGCACGTGATAAAGAAACAGGCGAAAGCAATGTACACGCAGGACCGATTACGATTGTCGATGAAGTACAATATCAAAACCTAGACACGACGCAAACGTATGATATCGAAGGCATTTTGATGGACAAAGCAACGAATCAACCATTATTAGTAAACGGTCAAACAATTACGGCAACAAAATCGTTTAACCCAGCGAATACAAACGGCAGCGAAGAAATAGAATTCACTTTAGACGCATCGCAACTAAAAGGTAAAGACATCGTTGTTTTTGAAACATTGAAGTTAAATGGCGCAGTAGTAGCCGTTCACCAAGATATCAATGATGCGAAACAAACGATTAAAGTCGTAGATCCAGCGATTGGAACAACATTACGTGACGAAGAAACAGCAACACAAACACCGAGTCCAGAAGAAGACGTAACATTAGTAGACGTTGTGAAATATGAGAACTTAATTCCAGGCCGTGAGTATACGGTAAAAGGAATTTTGATGGACAAAGCAACAGAAGCACCACTCGTGATTGATGGCGAGCAAGTAGAAGCAGAAACCACTTTCACACCGGAAACAGCGAATGGTGAAGTAGAAGTAACGTTCACATTTAACGCCAAAGGTTTAGCAGGACAAGACATCGTAGCTTTCGAAACAATGTACCAAAATGGGCGCGAAGTAGCGGCACACACGGATATCAATGATGCGAACCAAACAGTTACATTCAAAACACCAGAAATCGGGACAACAGCAACAGATCAAAACGGTGAAAAAGAACTGAATGCAGACAGCGAAGTAACAATCATCGACGTAGTAGAATACAAAGATTTAATCGCAGGTAAAGAATACACACTACAAGGAATTTTAATGGACAAAGCAACAAACGCGCCAGTTCTTGTAAACGGTGAAGAAGTACGCGGTGAAACAACATTCACACCAGAAGATACAGATGGTTTTGTAGAAGTAGCGTTCACTTTTGATGCAAGTGACTTATACGGTAAGGATATCGTCGTATTCGAGAAATTGATGCGTAATGGCAAAGAAGTAGTTACCCATGAAGACATCAATGATAAAGGACAAACAGTAACAATCAAAACACCAGAAATCGGTACAACATTACGTGACGTAGAGACAGGCACACAAAGCCCGAGCCCAGAAGAAGAAATCAGTCTAGTCGATACAGTTCGTTATGAAAATCTTACGCCAGGTCGTGAGTACACGGTGAAAGGAATTTTGATGGACAAATCTACAGAAGCACCATTATTAGTTGACGGTGAGCAAGTAGAAGCCGAAACAACTTTCACACCAGAAACACCAAATGGCGAAGTAGAAGTAACATTCACATTCAATGCCAAAGCTCTAGCAGGGCAAGAAGTGGTAGCGTTTGAGCGTCTGTATACCGACAACAAAGAAGTAGCGGTGCATACAGACATCAATGATGCAGACCAAACCGTGACATTCACGAAACCAGACCTAAAAACAATCGCAACAGATCAAAATGGTGACAAAGAAATCCTACCAGAAGAAAAAGTAAGCATTATTGACAAGGTATACTATGAAGATTTAATCGTTGGAAAAGAGTATACTGTAACAGGAAAACTAATGGACAAAGCAACAGGAAAGCCAGTCGTATCAAACGGTAAAGAAGTGTTAGGCGAAACAACATTCACACCAGAAGAACCAAATGGTGTTGTAGAAGTAGCATTTGACTTAGACGCACGTGAATTAGGTGGACGTGAAGTAGTTGTCTTCGAGAAATTATTCCGCAATGGTAAAGAAGTTGTGGTACACGAAGACATTAACGACTTAGACCAAACGGTTCGCTTTATCAAACAGCCAGACCCAGAAAATCCAGGTCAACCGGAAAAACCAGGAAAGCCTGAAAATCCAGGCCAACCAGAAAACCCGCAAAAACCTGAAAATCCTTCTAAACCAGATAATGGTACTAGCAAACTAGAGAAGACGGATAAGGCTGGTAAAGATGGCGAACGCACAAGCCTAATGAGTAAACTACCAAAAACAGGAGACAATTTCTCATTGTTAACTCTCTTGTTCGGAAGCTTGCTTGTAGCAATTGGAGCTATCGTTTTCCTTAACAAAAGGAAACAAAATCGTTAAAAGATAAGGCATAAAAGAATAGTATCGTAGCAGCCGTTTGAAAACCGAGATTGGGTTTTCAAACGGCTTTTTTGTGTCTCAAGGAAGATTAATCATAAAATCCAGTCGTTGTTTTCTTATTTGGCAGGTCGCCTGTCTTGGTATTTCCGTCTGTCCCAATGTAAAGCCCTTCACCGGAGAACGTATCCGCGTTTTTTTCTGATTCTGGTGTTGCTGTCGTGTGGTCGCTTTTATATTTATATTTTCCATTGGTTTGGAATTTTTTGCTGTCACGCTCATCTTTTTTCTCTAGACCCAGTGAGACTCGTAGCTGGTGCGAGACATGGTCAATGCTATCTTGATATAACTCCACCATACTGTGCCCGCCGTTACTAAAAGCGCGCCAATCAAAGGTGAGTTGCTCTATCTCATAATCTTTGCCAATCAGAAAGTCTTGCAATATTGTTTTAATTTGGCGCATGTTGAGGTCCATTTGCATTTGGCCTTCTAGAGATTCGATGATTTTTATATATTTTGAAATGGAATTCAGGTGCATGGCTTTGTCTTTCACCGCTTCAAGAACGAGCTGTTGCCTGAAACCGCGCATGATGTCGTTATCGATTTTGCGTTCTCTGGAAAAAGCTAGAGCCTCTTCGCCATTTAGATGTTGGATTCCTTTTTCGAAGTGGACTTTTTTTCCGGTATCAAAAAGTGGACCATCAAATGTTTTCGGTACGTCTACATCAATGCCTCCAAGCGCGTCGATTACGTTGATGAAGGAATCGAAGTTCAGAACAACATAGTGATTAATGGGGATATTAAATAATTTTTTAACCGTATCTACAGCGCTTTTTGGGCCTCCGTAAGTATAAGCGGACTCAATTCGTTGCATACCAGTATAATTATCGGACTGTATTTGTACAAAACTGTCTCGGGGTATGCTGCAGAGCGTCATTTTTTGTGTACGTTTATTTAAGCTGACTAGCATCATCGCGTCTGTTCTGGAACTGCCGAGATTTCTAGTCGCATTATTGTCTAGTCCCATAACTAAAAACATCAGCGTATCTTCTGTTGCTTTTTTGTCTGTCGAGGAGATAGGATGATAGGCCTTACTCCAAACTTTTTCTGCTTTGACGTAAAGGATGCAGAGATAAATCAAGGTGCCAGTGATTAGTAAACCGAATAGTAAGAAGAGAATAAGACGCGTTCTTTTCTTTTTTCTGAATCTGGTGGGCTTCATTTTTTAACCGCCTTTCGTAAAAAGATTGTGATTAATAGAAGTATAATATAGGAATGTTACATTTATGTGTCGCCCTAGATAGACACAGAATGGACATAAAAAAACGGGAAAATTGCAAATGGTAGATAAGTGAGTCTTTAACTGAAATATGGATGCGTCTAATATAGAAGTATATTCATCGAGACTGGATGGATATGGCGCATTTTAAATAAATAGCAAAAGGAGATTAACTATCAATGGGGAAAAGTAAAAAATATATCGCGTGTTTTATTATCGCAATGCTTTGTTTACCGCTATTCGGCGTGTTCGCATCGGCGCAAGGTGGGACAGAGAAAGCGGGAAGTAGCACGATTCAAACATCGCTCGCGGTCGTGACGGGAACGATTAGTAGCCGGGAGGAAGTCAATTTACGCGTCAATATTTCTGGAAGTGCAGGTGCTTTTTTGACGGATCATGGGGATATCACGGTGACGATTCCGAAAGAGATTGTTTATAACGCGAATGATTTCACGACTAAAACCGTGATTCCGCAACCATTTAAACTGGAAAACGTGACGAATGATGCAACGAATTACCAGTTGACGTTTTCGGTGGACAGGACGGCGATTGGAGCAAATGATGCGTTCAATGGTATTTTTGAGATTAAATTTGGGGCGCCACTTATGACAGTTGGCGATGCTTATCATGATACGCAGACGTTTGCAGTGGATTATGCTGGGCAAAATAAGCAAGTGACGGTAGATGTGCAGAAGCAGAACGTTGCGATTGCGCCGCTTTTTGATAAGTGGTATAAGGGTGATTTTGATAAGGACGGGGTTGCGACGCTGAATACGGTGGATGCTGAAAATAATAGTTTTCAGTTGGTCGTGAATTATCGGCGCGTGGATTTGAAAAATGTGGTTATCACGGATACATTGCCAAAAGGGACGTCATTGATTGCGTCGCCGACTAAGTCTTCGATATCGGGGGATACAATGACGAAGGACGGGATTCGAATTTTGAAAGTGGCGGCTTTTGATGCGACCGGTACGGCGACGAAATATAACTATGTGACGACAGATTTTCAAGATAAAATTCACGTAGACAAGGAAAAAAACAGTTTTACAGTGGAATTGGGAGATTTGACAGTAGAGGATACGTATTTTATTGAATACTCGCTGCAGGTGGATGACGTGAATACTGGTTTACAGCAAAATGTTGCCCAATTATCGGCAAGCAACCGTGCGGATGTGGTCAAAACAGTACCTGTGAAACCGATTAAACATTTCGGGACCAGCTATATTTTAAGCAAAAGTGTGGATAAGTCAGCGCTCAACTATGATGATAATGAGTTGGTTTATACATTGAAGTTAGCTTCTTTAGATGGGGATGCGATTCCAGCTGGGACAACGATTACCGATCCACTGGATGGCAGGATTAAGTCACCGATTTTATTGCCTTACGATAATAGTAAAGTAGATATGCAACTGGTGGACAATGAGATTAGGATTAAGACGCTTGTCGACATTCCAAAAACGGACAAGATGGAATGGAGTTTTAGAGTCAATGTGGAAGAACTCAAAATTGGTGATTTGCTGTCCAATCAGGCTTTTTTGACGGTGGATAATAATGTGATTCATTCGAATGCGGTTTCTACGCGGAAATATGACGGGCGGATAAGCATTCAAAAGGTGGATAATCATGGTGAGCCTGTAGCGGGCGCGGTGTATGAAGTGCGCAACGATAAGGCAGAGGTTATTTTTGAAGGGGCGACGGATGAGGCTGGATTTTTAGTGACGAAAGCATTGCCGCTTGGGGATTATACGGTGACGGAAATCGAGGCGCCGGTCGGGTATGTGCTAGATAGTACGCCGCATCCAGTAGTTGTTTCGAACCAGGATGTCACGCCGATTGTGTTGGGGACGGAGAACAAGTTGCAGACGGGGACGGTCACATTGACGAAAATCGATGTGCAAAATAATGAAAATAAGCTGGCTGGGGCTTCGTTTGAGTTGATAGATGAGGACGGAAATGTTGTATTACGGGACTTAGTGACGGATGAAAATGGAGAAATAACGGTGGACGGATTAGATCCGGGTGCATATGCGTTTGTTGAAACTGCCGCGCCGCAAGGATATGTGCTTGATAGTGATGCGGTCCCGTTCGAAATTGTGTTTGGAGAAAATGATGGTGTCGTGGAAGTTGCGAAGGAGAATAGTCATATTTTCACGCAAGAACCAGTTGATCCAGTTTTGCCAGAGCCGGAAATTCCGATGAAGCCAGAGCTGCCAGTCGAGCCGGAAAATCCAGTGGAGATTCCTAAGGCACCGACGGAAAAGCCAGTATCAGAACCAGAAGTTGTTGTTCCTATTGCAAAACCGGGAATTCCTGAGAAGCCGAATTTGGCACCGGTAGCGAAACCAGAACCAGTTGTTACAGCCAAAGTAAAACAGGAAAAATTAGTGAAAACGGGAGATCAGTCAGACAAACCTTTTATTCTTCTTGGTTGTATGTTACTGGGGGCTACTTTACTGTGGTATAGAAAAAGTGTAAGATAGTCACATTTTAAATAAGAAATGAGCAGAAATCTTGTGTACCCATTTTTAAAGAATGGAGTTGTGCAAGGTTTCTGCTTTTTTGTGTCTTAAGAAGCCAGCGCCATTTTTGTGCTAATAAAACGACAAAAACAAACATTTGCGAGGCTCTAAAAATTATATACTTGTATTTGTAAGCAAGAGATGACAGACAACCCCCAAAATTTGAAGGAGGAAAACAAATATGAATATGGTCAAAAATGAGTGGAAAAAGCTGTTTCGCAATAAGGTATTATTAATTTCTTTTATCGCAATTTTATTTATCCCAATTATGTATGCGAGCTTTTTCTTGAAATCAGTGTGGGACCCATATGGTAAAGCAAATCAATTGCCGGTAGCTGTTGTGAACTTGGATGAGACGGTGGATTTTCAGGGACAGAAGATGGATGTCGGCGATCAACTGGTCGCTAAACTGAAAAAAGATGATTCGCTGGACTGGCACTTTGTTTCGAAAGAAGAGGCGCAGCAGGGTATGAAGGATTTGAAATACTACATGATCGTGACGTTGCCAAAGGATTTCTCGAAAAACGCGACGACACTTTTAGATAAAGACCCGAAGAAAATGGAGATTGGTTACGAAACGAATGGATCGCTTAATTTTATCGGGGAAGAAGTAACGAAGATGGCGATCGAGGATTTGAAGGCGCAAGTTAGCACGAGTGTAACGAAAGGTTATGCGGAAACGATTTTTGGACAGGTTGGTAAGCTTGGAAATGGTATCGAGCAAGCGGCAAACGGTGCTGGTGAAATCGCGACAGGTAGCGGGAAATTGGAAGCTGGTAATGATAAAATAACGGAAAATCTGAATAAGCTAGCAAACAGTACGATAACGTTTGAAGATGGCGCGGATACGCTGAATGTTGGTTTAAATGAGTATATTGATGGCGTTGAAAAAGCAAATAATGGCGCGGCGCAACTGGACGCGGGTACGAAGAAACTTTCTTCAAGCGTAGGCCCATTAACGAACGGTGTGGCGGCACTTGATGCGGGTGCGAACCAATTATCAAACGGTGTTGGTCAATATACATCTGGCGTGAACGAGCTAAATAAAGGCACCACATCAGCGCTTGCCGGTTCATCTAGCCTGACGCAAGGTTTGAACGATTTAAACAGCCAAATTCCGAACCTAGAAAACGGTGTTGGCGAGTTACAAACGGGTCTAGAAAAATTAAACACAGGTAGCGCGAAATTAAAATCTGGATTGGAAGAACTAAGCACGAATCTTTCAAGCCCAACGAGCAAGTCTCAAATCGCAGAATTACAAAGTGGTTTGAATCAATTTAAAACAGGATTGACAGAATTAAATCAGCAAGTAAACAACACGACATTGACGAGCATTGTAGATAAAGGAAACGCGATGGAGCCAACAATTAACAGAATTGAAGAACGTTTGGCGGCATTGGAAGCTTTAACGAGTGGCACGCATCACGATCAAATCTTGGCTAAAATTGAAGGTTCAGCCTTAACACCGGAAGAAAAAGCGATTTTGGTCAACGATATTACCCCAATTTTGAACGATCAAGCGCAAAAACAAAACGAAGTGATTCAACTGATGCACAAAGATTTAGAAGAAATGAGTCAATTACTTGCGGATATTCCAGATAGTGTTGGCGAAATCGAAGCGCTACAATCTGGCGTGAGTCAATTAAACAATGGTTTCAACGGAAATCCTGGCATTTACAGCGGGACGAATGCACTGATCGGTTCGATGTCTGAAATCGGGCAAGCAGTTGGTAACGCGAACGACCAGAACACGCTTCTTGGTGGCGCGACGGCTCTTCATACTGGTATTGCAGACGCGACAACCGGTGCCAAAGAATTAAACGCAAAAGTGCCGACGTTAGCAAGTGGTGTCAATCAATTAACAGACGGCAGCCAAGCGCTGAACAATGGTCTGAAAAAAATCAATGACGGGACATCTGAATTAGGTAGCAAATCGTCCGCTCTAAATAACGGCGCGACAAAACTTGCTGGTGGCATGAATACATTCTCAGGTCAATTACCAGCCTTAACAAACGGTGTGACAGAGCTAAATAACGGCGCAGCACAACTTGCAGACGGCACAAATCAACTCGTAGCAAACGCTCCAAAACTACAAAATGGTGCAGCAGCCCTGAGCAATGGTGCAGGAGAAATTCACAATGGATCAGCACAATTAGCAGCAGGTTCAGGACAACTTGGAACAGGAATCAATACACTAAATACCGGCGCAACAGAACTTTCGACACAATTAGCAGCTGGAAGTCAACAACTTGGTCAATTACACCCAACAGATAAGAATTTTGAGATGTTCGCAAGCCCAGATAAAGTAAATCATAAAAATTATAGTACAGTTCCAAATTATGGTGCAGCTTTAGCACCATACGTGATGTCACTAGCGCTATATGTTGGTGCTCTAGTATTCAACTTTGTATTCCCAATCAGAAAAATCTCGATGCGTGGTCAAACAAGTACAGCATGGTGGGCAAGTAAAGCATCAGTCGGCGCAGTTGTCGCAATCGTGATGGCACTTATCCAAGCAACAGTGATGCTCGTACTCGGATTACACGTAGACTCTCTGATCGAATTTTATGCGATGGCAATGACGACTTCACTCGCTTATATGTTCATCATCATGTTCCTAGCGATGACGTTTGACAATCCAGGTCGCTTTGTAGCAATGATCTTACTCATCGTACAACTTGGCGGTGCAGGCGGAACATTCCCAATGCCACTAACAAACGGATTCTTCAACGCTATCCACCCATTCTTGCCAATGACGTACTCTATCTACGGATTCAGACAAGCTATCACAGGCGGAATCGGCATGAACGTTTACTTGCAAAGCCTCTTCGTTCTTCTAGGAATCTTCGCAGTATTCGTAGCACTACTATGGTTCGGAATGAAACAATTGCAAAAGAAACATCTTGAAGGCGTATCTCAATTAGATAATAATCAAGAATTACAAGCAGTAGAAGATTAATAAAGTTTAGAGCAGGATATCACGTTTCCCCGAAAAAAATGGGATTCGTGATATCCTGTTTTTTTCTTAAATGAGGAGTAAAACCACTAGAAAAAAGAACATTTAGTGAATATATCGTTGTTTTTGTCATAAATACAGATGTTTGAGGAGTATTTCGAGGCCAAAAGTGGTATAGGTATTAGATATAGTTCAAAATATGAAACGTTTGCTGGTAATTTTGAAGGAGGATTTCCGATGAAAAAGGATATTTATCAAACAGTAGGTCAAAATACAAACAATAATATGGTACTTTTGCGGATGATTTCAGAGGAGGAACGCTGGTATACGGTGAGTGAAATAAGTGAGCGCTTGGAGATGAATCAAAGAACGGTGCAGCGCTATCTGGCAGATTTATTGGACAAAATTGAGGACTATAATGACGATAAAATTCAGTTGCATACGGCGAAAAATAAAGGTGTACTTCTGGAAGTGAAGCTGGGTGCGGATGTACTTAATTTTGAATTGTATCTTTTAGAGGATAATGTGACAATTATGTTGATGAAGGCAGTCTTTTTTGAAGAGTTTACATCGGTGAAAAAATTTGCGATGGATCATTTTTTGAGTGAAACGACGATTCGGAGGTCATTGAAGCAATTTCAAGAGTTGATGGAACCGTATGAGATTGGCTTGAAGCGTGAAACCTATGAAATCGTGGGACAAGAAGAACAGGTTAGGATGTTTTTGTACACTGTTTTTTGGCGGATTTATCAAGGGGCGATGTGGCCGTTTGACATCGTTGATCGCAATACTGTGGGAGATGCGGCAGAACGACTTAGCTCAAGTTTACGACTAAATTTAACGCATGTGCAAAAGAATCAGGTGGAATATATTTTAGCGATTAATATCATTCGGATTAGGAAAAGGCATACGGTAAAGGTCCAATCTCAGTGGGAAGATTATCTGGATTTGGAGAACGATTATAAAAGTCTTATTAAAATGAAAACTGTTTTTGATTCCTTGAATATTCAGGTGGAAGGTGAGGTTTATTTCTTCTATTTGATGATGGAGACACGACCTAAGCTATATGAGAATAGTGAGGTAGCAAAGAGAGCAATGATACCACATCAAAAGAATGAGTCGGATGTCTATGTCGCAACGCAAGCTTTTATTCGTTTGTTTTCAGAGGATGTTATTGAGATACCTGAGAAGAAACGGGATGAGCTTTTTTATAGTAGTTTTTCGGTACATTTGTTTTGTACGTTGTTTAAGCATTTTTCGGTGGATATCAATGGGTATTCGTATTTGCGTAAGTTGAAGGAGTATTATCCGAATTTGCATCGGAAAATGGATATGTTGATAGATAAGTTGTATGCGGAGACGGGAAATGCGTTGTTTTTGGAGAAGGGGTTGTTATTGACGAGGTATGCGTTGATGTTCTCTTCTATTAAACGGTTGACGTATTTTGAGAAGCAGATTCAGATTGTAATGGATACGGATTTGCCGAAGTTTGCAGAGCGAAATTTGCGACACCAGATTTATGATACGTTGAAATATCGGTACAAGGTTCGTTTTTTGAATAAGAATAGTGCGCCACAAGCGGATGTGATTTTGACGACGGTTGCGACGCCGATGATGGTGGAGAGGTATAATCGAAAAAAAGTGCTCCACATTGAGTCTGAGTTGACTGCGCGGGATTTTTCTAACATCATTAGTATCGTTATTGAAGCAATGTCTAGTAAATAGTATATAGAAGGAAGCTGCCAATGATGGTGGCTTTTTTTCTTGCGGTTAAAAATGTGCGGATAATACGACAAAATTACGAATTTGCGGGGCGGGATATTCGATATAATAGGTATTGTAAGTGAGAGAGACATGAGGATGGGACAGCGTTTTAGAAGGAAAAGCAAGGCAGTCAAAAATGTACCGCTAAAACGACAAAAGAACAAAATCAGTCGAAGAGAAACTCGCTATAATAGGTAGTATAGTAATTAAATAAAACTTTGAAGGAGAGAATTAAATTATGTGCACAAGCTTTGTATTAGAAACGTTGGATGGAAAACATGTATTATCGAGAACGATGGATTTCGCTTTTATCTTGGAGGCGAATCCGACAGTTAGCCCGCGGAATTACGAATGGAAATCTTCGACGGATGGCGTGAATTACACGAATGCGTATGCGTTTGTTGGCGCTGGCAGAGAGTTGGATAAGTACATTTTCGCGGATGGGTTGAATGAGGAAGGTTTGAGTTGTGCATCGCTGTATCTTCCTGGCGAAGCGGTTTACGCGCTGGAAGCTATCGATGGGAAAATTAATTTAGCGCCGCAGGAATTCTTACTTTGGATGTTAGGTACGTGCGCGACGATTGAGGATGTGGAGGCGAAGCTGGCGGACATCAACTTGGTAGATCAACCGGTGGCGTTGCTGGGAATCACGACGCCGCTGCACTGGATTTTCACGGATAAAAGTGGGCGCTGCGCCGTGATTGAACCGACGGAAACGACACTGCGCATCAAGGAAAACCCAGTGGGCGTCATGACGAACACGCCGCGCCTGGAATGGCACATCGAGAACTTGCGTAACTACACGGGATTACAAGCGCAACAATTGGCACCAGTGAAGTTCGGTGACTATGTCGCGAAACCATTTTCACAAGGAACGGGAACGAGTAAGTTACCAGGCGGATTCACGCCACCGGAACGTTTTGTCCGCGCGGCTTACTTGAAAGAAAACGTAGTTCCAGCGAAAAATGAGGAAGAAGCAATTACCAACGTGTGGTACATTTTGAACAGCGTCCGCATCCCAAATGGCGCGGTCATTAAAGAAAACGGTGACCCGGATTTCACGCAATATGCCGCATCGATGTGCTCAGAAAGCAAGACGTACTACTTCACATCGTATGAAAACAATCAAATCAACAGTGTTACCTTGACGGATGAGCTTTTAGAAAATACGAAAGAACCAATCACCTATGTTGTTGAAACGATGCAAAATGTGAACAAACTAGTCTAAATAGTCCTTTTATATAACGGAATATTCAAAATAAAAAATCATTGGAGGAATTAATATGTTTAAAACAAATGTAGAACAAAGCAATGTACCGGTGTTTGGATCTTATGAGGCAGGACAAGATTTACCAGAAAAACGCATGAACAAAGAATCGGTGGACCCGCGAATCGCTTATCAACTTGTGAAGGATCAGCTGATTGATGAGGGTTCTGCGAGACAAAACTTGGCTACTTTCTGCCAAACATACATGGAGCCGGAAGCGGAGCAAATCATGGCGGAAACGATGGAGAAGAACGCGATTGATAAGTCGGAATATCCGCAGACGGCAAAGCTTGAGTCGAGTTGTGTGAACATGTTGGCGGATCTTTGGAACGCGGATGATTCGGAGCATTACATGGGGACGTCGACGGTTGGCTCGAGTGAGGCTTGTATGCTTGGTGGTATGGCGATGAAATTCAGATGGCGCAACGCTGCACGCGAGAATGGACTAGATATCAATGCTAAAAAGCCGAACTTGGTTATTTCCTCGGGATATCAAGTTTGCTGGGAGAAGTTCTGTGTCTACTGGGATATCGAGTTGCGCGAAGTTCCGATGAGTGAGGATCATCTAAGCATCAATACGGATATTGTGATGGATTATGTGGATGAATATACGATTGGTATCGTTGGTATTCTAGGCATCACGTATACGGGGAAATTCGATGACATCAAAACGCTGAACGATCTTGTGGAAGACTACAATAATACGCATGACAATGAAGTTGTGATTCATGTTGATGGTGCGAGTGGCGCGATGTTCACGCCGTTTGTTGATCCGGATTTAGAATGGGATTTCCGTTTACCGAATGTGGTGTCGATTAATACGTCAGGACACAAATACGGTCTCGTTTACCCAGGTGTTGGTTGGATTTTATGGCGCGACAAGGAGTACTTGCCAGAAGAATTGGTGTTTGATGTGAGTTATCTCGGCGGACATATGCCGACTATGGCGATCAATTTTTCCAGAAGTGCGAGTCAGATTATCGGTCAATATTACAACTTTTTACGCTTCGGATATGACGGTTATCGCCAAATCCATATGCGAACTAGAGACGGCGCTTTGCAGTTATCACAAGCTGTTGCCGAAACAGGACTATTTGAAATTTACAATGATGGCGACAATTTACCAATCGTTTGCTACAAACTAAAAGACGATGCAGATGTGGCATGGACGCTTTACGACTTGGCGGACCGCTTACAAATGAAAGGCTGGCAGGTTCCGGCGTATCCACTTCCAAAAGAAATGGGTAACACGATCATTCAGCGCTATGTTTGCCGCGGCGACTTAGGTCAAAACATGGTCACAGCTTTCAAAAATGACCTGAGCGAGAGTATCAAAGAATTAAACAACGCACATATTTTATATCATGATGTCAATACGTCAAAAACGCATGGCTTCACGCATTAAGAAGAATCGGAAAGCTGCAAGTCAAGGCAGTTCGCAGCTTTCCATACTTTTCAACTACTTAACTAAATTTTAGGAGGAAATAAATAATGAAAAAACAAGCTTCAGCAAAAACGTTATCCCTATTCGGATTCTTCGCCATAACAGCTTCCCTTTTTATCACCGTTTATGAATACCCGACATTCGCCACTTCTGGATTTTCCCTCGTGTTCTTCTTACTACTATGTGGATTCTTATGGTTCCTGCCGGTCTCGCTTTGTTCCGCGGAGCTCGCGACAGTAGAAGGTTATCAGGAAGGCGGCATATTTGGCTGGGTAAGTAAAACGCTCGGTGAAAAATACGGTTTTGCCGCGATATTCTTCCAATGGTTCCAAATCACAGTCGGTTTTGTCACGATGATCTACTTCATTATTGGCGCACTATCTTACGTTATTAGTTTCCCAGCACTCGATTCTAACCCGGTTTATAAATTTATCGCCGTTCTTGTTATTTTCTGGGGGTTGACATTACTACAATTAAAAGGTACAAAAGTGACAGCTATCTTCGCAAAATTAGGCTTCGTTATCGGTATCACGATTCCAGTATTAGCTCTATTTTTCTTAACTATTTTCCACTTAAAATCAGGTCACCACGCTGCAATTTCATTCACAGCATCAAGCTTCATTCCAAAATGGACGGACATGTCATCGCTAGTCATATTTATGCTCGCATACATGGGCGTCGAGGCGTCAGCACCACACATCAATGAAATGAAAAATCCAAAACGCGATTATCCGCTAGCTATGATTCTGTTGATTTTCGTAGGAATCGCACTAAACACGATCGGCGGATTATCCGTAGCTTCCGTTGTACCATCACACGATTTATCCCTAAGTTCAGGCGTTGTTCAGACGTTCAAAGCACTCATCTTGCAAAATGGAAACAGCTTGGAGTGGGTCGTTAAACTGATCGCCTTCATGATCGCATTCGGCGTCATGGCACAAGTCAGCTCATGGATTGTTGGCCCGACAAAAGGCATGCAAACCGTTGCAGACAAAGGCATCATCCCGTCTGTATTCCGCAAAACTAACAAACACAACGTTCCCGTGCCACTTATCATGGTTCAAGGCGTTATCGTTTCCATCTGGGCAGCAGTCCTAACATTCGGCGGCGGTGGCAACAACGTATCATTCCTAACTGCCATCTCACTAACCGTCGTGATCTATTTAATCGGATACGTTCTATTCTTCCTAGCGTATTTCGTCCTCATTTTGAAAAAGAAAAATCTAGAACGCACGTATCAAATCCCAGGTGGTAAAGTCGTGAAACTAATCGTTGCCGGCGTTGGTCTACTCATGTCCGTCGCAGCAATCGTGTCCGCCTTTTTCCCACCAGCATCCCTGAGCAAAAGCAGTGACATGTCCTACGAAATCATTCTCGCAGTTAGCTTCCTCATCACCGCGCTCATCCCGTTTGTCATCTATGCTGTTCACTCTAAAAAGAAAGCCAAATCTGCCAAAAAAGAAGAAACCGTACTATCCGTGGAATAAGAGGTCAGACACATGAAGCACGCATCTTGGAAAAAATTTTGGAAGTTAAATCACGTCAGCCTTCGCTCCACATTCGTAAAATTCTTGGTTCTGTTGCATCTCATCACGTTAGATATAGAAACGGAGATGCAACAAATCGAGGCAGAAATGCAGCAGCAGAAATATCATGAAAATAGGCAAGAAGAAAGGAACGAATCATGAATAAATTAGTCGCACTTATATCGATTATTGTTATTACGAGCATGATAGCCCTTGGAGGTTGTGGAAAAGCATCCGCAGCGTCCGATATCAACAAAGAATTCGGTACCAAAACGTTGAAAATCAAACCAACAAAAATAACGCGCGAAAAAACCGTTTCAGATCATAAAGTTATTTTGAAAGTCGAAGTAACGGTGAAAAATAAGTCAAAAGAAGCACAAGGAATCGGAGCTGGAATTTTCAGCTTAAAAAATCCGAATCATACGGATTACGAGATGCATGGCATGAAAGAAGATGTTTTGGGGCATACGATTGCACCAGGACAAGAGATGAAAGGAAATATTTATTTTGAGATTCCTGTCGATTTGGAAGAAGGTTGGATGAGCTATACGCCTGAACCTGGTCATGACAAAACGGCAGAATGGCTGATTGTATTTCCTAAAGATTAGGAGGGTTTGCAATGACCAATAAAGAGACTAATATGGGATTACTTTACGGGGAAGCTCATATTAGTGAAGATTTCAATGAAGTAAAGTTCCGCGAATTTATACAAGATGACTTGATTTTTCCGACTAGAGGCGTGAAGAAGCATTATGTCAAACAAGATATCCTCATTCAAGATGGGACAGATGAAAATGATGTCTATTTTATTGAAAAGGGCATTGTAGCAGCTACACTTGACGGGAAAATAGTCGTAGATTTTTTTACTGAAAATGATGTTATCGGCTTGTCTAATCTAACGCTTGGAAGTAGTCCAGATTATATTTTTACAGTTATATCTGATGAGGTGGAAGTGACGCGCTACCGGAAAGAGGACTTGATTGAGAAAATAATGAACACGCAAGAAGGGTATCTCTATCACTATGTACACATGAAAAATATGACAAACAGGTTGCTTGCTCGTCAAGAACTATGGAGATTACCGACAGAAGAAAGAGTTATTATCGTGCTACTAGAGCTTGGTAAAAAATACGGAAAAGAAGCCAAGGATAAAGACACGCTCTGCTTTCCGAAACAAATAAGTAAGGGCATGATTGCGCAATACACGAACTTTAATCCAAATACGATTACGACCATTTTACAAAAACTTGAAGAAGAAGATTGCATTTACGCGGTTCGTAGTTCCATTTTTGTCAATACGGAGAAATTAGAAATGAAATTAAGCGCTATTTCCTAGAAGTGAGAAGGAGGAGTATATTGTGAAAAAGATTCAAAGAGCAGTCATCAACACAGCTGTAATATCGGTCATAGGTGCGAGTCTGATAACGCCATTCAACATGTCGGTAAACCAAGTTCGAGCTGCACAAGGCGTTCGAGGCGTTTCCGCGGATGATTATAACGCGACGCAGCGCGAACTGAAAAACGTGACGGATGACCGGACGCCTAAAACAGATGATTAGATGAAAATGCCACCCGTGGGAACGGGTGGCATTTTTGATATACGTAGCGTGCTTATTTTTCTAATCCTTGCAGCTCCTGATTATTATCCAACTGCGAGATGCCATCGAGATGTTTTTTCTGAAGAATCCGCATCGCAAGCCATAGAAGCGCGTTGAATACGATGAAGATGATGAACAAAATCGTGAGGCTTTGCGTGAAGAGATTCGTGCCGATTCCGCCTGTGATGGCCTCCCGGAATGCATAGATGGAATAGGTCATTGGCAGGAATGGGTGAATCGCTTCAAAGAACGAGTTCGTAAGCTGGATTGGGAACGTTCCTCCCGCACCAGCCAGTTGAACGATGAGTAGAATCATCGCCGCGAAACGTCCTGGATTGTCGAAGGCCATCGCTAGGAACATGATCAGCGCCATGTAAGCTAAGACGGTGACGAGTGCGGTCAGATAGAACTCGAAGATATTATCTACCTGGAGTCCTAGTAAGAGCATGATGCTGACTTGGACAATGGCCATTGCTATAGCAGCAAATAATCCGATGCTTACTTTACTTGCCCACCAAGCGGTACTTGTTTGCTCCAACATCGATACTTTTCGAATTGGGAAAACAAAGTTCAGAACGAGACAGCCGACGTATAAAGCGAGGGACATTACGTATGGCGCCAAGGCCTGACCGTAATTTTCCACGACGCTGTATGGTTTGGCGTCTAGTTTCACCGGTGAAGCGAGCATGTTGATGTTGGCTTTTGTAATGTTTAAATCGCTGAAATCGTTTGCGGCTGAGCCTAATTTGGTTGCCAATTCACCAGAACCGTTTTCTAGTTGGGTGATGCCTTGTCCGAGTGTTTGGGAGCCATTGGCAAGTTTCGCTGAGCCGGATTCCAGTTCATCGGAGCCTGTTGCCAGTTTATTTGCGCCGCTTAAAAGTTCTGGGCTGTTCGCGTTTAATTTATCCGTTCCAGCGACAAGTTGTGCTGTGCCGCTATTTAATTGCTTGCTTCCAGAATCTAATTTGCCAACACCAGCTGCTAAAACGGGAACTTTTGCATTGAGTTCGTTCACGCCGCCAGCTGCTTGATTGATACCAGCATTTAGGGCTGTTGCGCCGCCGAGCAAGGTATTCTGATTTCCGGAAGTTCCTACGGCGCTTGAGATGGTATTAAGGGAACCTGCGAGTTGATTCGTTCCATTCTTGATTTGTGGGAAGTCCGTTGCGAGTTCCGACACACCACCTTGCAATTGTTGTACAGCCGCTAAGCCTTTCGGAATTTCTCCTAGATCATTTAACACGAGATTAATATCGGCGCGCATATCAGTGAGCAGTCCTTGATGATCGCTCACTTGTTGATTGAAAACTTGCGTGATGTTGTCGATCAATGTTTGCTTCTCGGTTGGTGTGAGGCTCGTGCTGTTGACGTGCGCTACCATTTGGTCAAGGTATTGTTGCTGACCATTAGGGCTAAGCGCGTTTTCAAGGTCTGAGAGATTGCCCTCAATCCGATTTAAAACAGGGGAGAAGCTCTTAATTTTTGCTTCCAAGTTATCGATAGCGGGATTATTCACTTTACTGTTCAGCAAATTCAAACCTTGCTCAAACTCGTTCATCCCGCTTTGAAGCTCCTTGATTTTTTGTTGGGCAGTAGGTGCATCGAGATTTTGTTGTAGCTCACGGAGCCCTTGTTCTAATTTGGCAGATCCAGCAGAAAGTTGGGCCATCCCGCTTTGGAGTTGTGAGGTGCCGCTTTCAAGGGCTGGTATATTGCCGTATAGTTCGTTGATGCCGTTTTCAAGTTGGCTGGAACCGGCATACAGTTTATTGGCGCCAGTATCGAGTTCGCTAACGCCGTTTGTGTAGGTAACTAGACCGCTTTGTAGCTGATTCATCCCTCCTGAAAAAGTAACTGTGCTAGAAGCGAGTTTATTTAAATTATCTGTAATTTCGGTGTTTCCAGTGCCAAGTTTCTTCGTTCCTTGATCAATTTGGTTGGCACCGCTCGCAGCTTGTTCCATGCCGCCGCCGATCTTATCTGCTACTTTTACAAGTGCTTCGCCGTAAGCTTCCGTCACTTGGTTACTGACTTGTGATTCGACTTCCCGAATGCCGATTTCGCCGATTTCTTCTGCGATAAAGTTAAGCGAGCCGTTTGTTTCGTATGTGAGGTTCATCTTTTTAGGTTTCTCATCGACGAGCGTAACCGCATTTGCTGAAAAGTCTTTCGGGATTTTGACGACTAAATAATATTTCAAATCTTTCATGCCTTTTTTCGCTTCATCTGCGGAAACGAAGTCCCAGTCTAGATTATGATTCTTTTTTAGCTGGGCGGTAAGCTGATCACCGACATCGACTTTCTGGCCTTGGTAAGTAATGGTTTGATCTTCATTCACAACGGCAACTGGTAAATGGCTCGTTTGTTGATACGGGTCCCATACGGATTTCAAGAAGAAGCTGGCATAGAGGATTGGGATCGTAAGGATGGCGATAAAGGATATTAGCAGGACTTTATTTTGTAATAGGTTTTTCCATTCCGCTTTTATCATTTTCATGTTACTCACCTCCAGTTTTGTCTTTTTTACTGAAGTCTGCTCTGATACGTCCGATTGGATGCGTGAATTTGTCGATTTTTGAACTATCTAACCGTTTCAATTCTTTTAAATGTAGTTGATTGTCTGGTGCGGTGAACATGTAGATGACGAACGGTAAAATAGTGGTTAAAACAAGGCTGATGGATAAAATGTGTTTATATGATTCGTATTCATCTGGTTTTAAGCTGGAAGGTGGTACGAATGAATAAGCAATCGCGAGTACGGAGATGGCTAATCCGATGCAAGCGATGAGTATTTTGACAAAAGGACCGCCGCCAATTTCGAAGGTACGCTCCAAGTTCTTTTTCTTGAAAACGAGAACAAGGTAACCTAGGAAGAAGAGGACGTAGCCGACTAAATAGATGACAACGGTTAGCGAGATGGCAGTCAAGAAGGATACATTATTTCCGCCGCCGCCAAATGTTAGGACAGCTGCCCAGCCAGTTACGATGATACCTTGGATACCAATGAGCACAACCGGTACATCATTTTTATTTGTTTTAGCTAGTTTTTTAGGAATAACGCCTTTTTGGGCGACCGTATACATACCTGATGTTGGCCCGACAATCCAAGAACTTACTTGTCCCATAACGCCGAATGCAACGAGGAAGGCTAGTACTTTTACAAGCCAAGTTAGGCCGTCTCCATTTTGTAAAATCAGTTTTTCGAAGGCTTGCACGACGCCGGAACTAAGGCTCAGCTCGTGTGCTGGAACAACCGATGCAACCGAAAGACCGCCGAGTGTGCTGAGTCCGATACCAACGATGACAATCAAAATCATGGCAATTGGATAGTCGCGTTTCGAGTTTTTCATTTCATTGATATGCGGTGCGGAAGCCTCAACGCCCATGTATGCGAGGATAAAGATCGCAAGCGCTGAAAAATCGGTAGCCTTAGGAATAAAGTTATCCATCGTGAATTTCACTTCTATCGGATTCCCATTCGCAAAGTAGAAAATGGCGAGGATAAACATTAAAATAACGGGAAGTGTGATACCAAAAATAAAGCCAAGTTTCGTGATTTTCGCCGTTCTGTTCGTTCCTCCGAGTGAAATAAAGGTTAAAACCCAGAAAATAATAATAACGCCTAAGAATTTGATTAATGGATCTGATTCTAAAGCTTTATAGTCGAAAACATAGGATAGTGCTCCGAGAATAAAATAAATCATCGTTACAAATCCGACGGTCACTTGGAACCATTGGAAAAAAATCGCCGCGAAACCATAGCGTTCACCGAGCGTCTTTCCCACCCAAGTGAAGATACCGCCTTCTTGCCAGCCCTTGACAGTAGCCATTTCTGCGGAACAAAGTGCTACAGGCAAAAACCAGAGTATGCCACAAAATATGAGAAAGAAGGCCAGTTTAAATCCGGATGTAGCAAAGGTCGGATATTCATAAACGGTTATAAAAAGCGACGCGGTGATTGCGAAAAAGCCGAATAATGTTAACTCCTTTTTTCCAGCCATTTTGAAAACCCCTTTCTAATTTAAAAAATCACGAAAAGCGTGGATGCTTTTCGTGATCCATCACAATTTAATGCGTAAATCCTCTCGTTTCTTTCTTACCATCTGGGGAATCATCTTTTGGCGCCAAGATTCTTGCTTTGTCTAATTCCTCAATGGCTTCATGTAAATCTGCAACAAATTCCTCTGCTACGTTGAAGCCTAAGTCACCCCGGCATACGTAGCGTTGGATTAAAACGTCCTCCATATCTTTTGGTAGTGGGTAAGTCGGTACTTGCCAACCTTTCATTTGCAAGCGA
The DNA here is from genome assembly GCF_003856515.1 of Listeria sp. SHR_NRA_18. NCBI lineage: Bacteria > Bacillati > Bacillota > Bacilli > Caryophanales > Listeriaceae > Listeria > Listeria sp. SHR_NRA_18. Next base: position 57,760 of record NZ_QPKR01000009.1, on the reverse strand, counting down.
TCCGTTAAATCATACAGCGTCCATTCCTTGTCGGTATCATCTTTTAGCGTATAACAGACAATTGGAAGGTTCGCGCCGTCATTATAAATTTCGAAAAGTCCTGTTTCTTCCAGCGCTTTGGATAAGAATAGCGCTACTTTCTTCGTTCTTTCATGAATGCCGCGATAGCCATCGAAACCGAGTCGTAAGAAATTGTAGTACTGCGCGATGACTTGGCTCGCACTCCTAGAGAAATTAATCGCCATGGTTGGCATGTGACCGCCGAGATAACTTACATCGAAAATCAGTTCTTCCGGTAAATATTTTTTATCTTTCCAAAGTATCCAACCAATACCTGGATAAACAAGTCCGTATTTGTGACCGGATGTATTGATAGAAACGACGTGTTTGAGACGGAAATCCCAAGGTAATTCAGGATTTACGAACGGTGTGAACATCGCACCACTTGCGCCATCGACATGGATAACGAGTTCATGCCATTTACTCTTCTTATTGTATGCGTCCACTAAATGGTTAATTTTTTCAATGTCATCGAATTTACCAGTATAGGTGATACCTAGAATACCGACAATTCCGATGGTGTACTCGTTGACGTAATCCATTAGTGTGTCAGTATTAATACTCATGTGCTTCGGATCAACAGGAACTTCGATCAAATCGACATCCCAATATACGCCGAATTTTTCCCAACAAACTTGGAAGCCAGAGGAGATGATTAGATTTGGTTTTTGCGCGTTAATATCTAAACCGTTTTCAAGAGCCATTTTGCGCCATCTAAATTTCATCGCCATACCAGCCAGCATACAGGCTTCACTTGATCCGACGGTAGACGTTCCAATGAAGTCATCGCCTTTTTGGACACTCCATAAATCAGCTAGAACGTTCACGCAATAATTTTCCAGTTTGGCCGTTTGTGGATACTCGGATTTATCAATCGCGTTCTTTTCTAGCGTTTCACTCATCAATTTTACTGCTTCAGGTTCCATATAGGTTTGACAAAAAGTGGCGAAGTTTTGGCGTGCATTTCCTTCATCCATCAGTTCATCGGAAATAAGGCGGTAAGCTACTTGTGGATCAATTGGTTCTCTTCTCAGCGTCGTTTTGACGATAGCGGAATCCTCGGCATAGCTTCCGTAAATGGGCATTTTAGGGTCATGTTTCTCTTCTCTACGATCATGTAACATAATTATCGCTCCTTATATAAGATATCTTCGGTTTGCAATACATCCCACTCGTATGGGGTCTGTGCGTTATTGATAAAATCGTCATCCAGCTTGCACCCGGTAATGCGTTGGTTGCCGTATGGTGTGAAATAGTATGTTAAAGAAGATACACACATAGATGACGTATATTGTGTTAAATCTGGGGTGCCATCGGATTTGATGACGGCGCCTTTAGGTATCGTAACGCTTTTTAAAACGTACCAAACATTTGTCACACCTTCTTGTTCATTGTTCGCTTGTTGAATCGTTTCTTTTAAGTATGCAGCTCGGACAAATCGTTCAGGAGGCGTATATCCACCTGGAAGCCCCAAAGTTCCGCCACCTTGTGAAAATGGATGCGCTTCAAAATCGCCGAACGTTGTAGATGATTTTTGCTGTGGCGCAATATGAAGGTAATTACTTAAATTGTGAAAATGCCACTCTAGGGAAGGCGTATTCGTCATCACACCAACCGGGTTTCCCTTGAGTGTTAATTTGAAGGAAGTATCTGTTGGTTCAATAACCGCAACGTTTCCCGCTTTATCATAAAAAATCCAATGTAGAGGGGTCGTGATACCAAGAAGGTCCACTTTTTGATCTACTAAATGAATCGTTGGGAGCACATCTCTTAATTCATGGATATCTTTACAAAAGGACAGCGCCCAAAGTAAAAATTCGTGTGGAGCCAGATTCGTTTTGCCAGATTCTTTATCTTTCGAGTAAACCGCCTCACTTGGCAAATAAAGAGAAGCACAGGCTAAGCCGTGTTCGTTAAGCCCATCTGCCAAAATATATTTTCCTAAATTTCTACCAGCCCCGAGTAACGCATATTTTCCTGAGTAACTTTCGCCATCGACATCCGATTCAAACGTATAGCCTCGAGGTAAAGACACTGGTTTCGCATCCAGCGTAAAGCCAAAGTCCATGGTTCGAGATAAAAATAGATTGTCACCGTTCGTGCGATAAACAAAACTTGTACACATACTACTTCCTCCTTTTTATAATGGATTGACTGAAATATATACATATATATCAAAATTATGATGTATATTACAGTCATAATACCCTTCTAATTATAAATAAAACCGAATGGGTAAAATAATTTACAAAAATTAAATATACTGTTAATGAAGAAATAATATATTTTTTTAATTAGTTTTTAGTTATATATGTTGGTATAAGCTGTTTTTAGTGATTGTATAGTAGATATATCTATGATTAGAAATATAATTTATTTTTTTGAAGTATTATTATATACGTTTTTAGGTTAAATATGAGGAAACGCGATTATCAATGTAAAACGCCAAAAAGTGACAAATGAAACGACAAAATTGCGAATTTGCGGGGCGGGATATTCGATATAATAGGTATTGTAAGTGAGAGAGACATGAGGATGGGACAGCGTTTTAGAAGGAAAAGCAAGGCAGTCAAAAATGTACCGCTAAAACGACAAAAGAACAAAATCAGTCGAAGAGAAACTCGCTATAATAGGTAGTATAGTAATTAAATAAAACTTTGAAGGAGAGAATTAAATTATGTGCACAAGCTTTGTATTAGAAACGTTGGATGGGAAACATGTATTATCGAGAACGATGGATTTCGCTTTTATCTTGGAGGCGAACCCGACAGTTAGCCCGCGGAATTACGAATGGAAATCTTCGACGGATGGCGTGAATTACACGAATGAGTACGCGTTTGTTGGCGCTGGAAGAGAGTTGGATAAGTACATTTTCGCAGACGGATTGAATGAGAAAGGCTTGAGTTGTGCGTCGCTGTACCTTCCTGGCGAAGCGGTTTATGCGCCGGAAGCTATCGATGGGAAAATTAATTTAGCGCCACAGGAATTCTTACTTTGGATGTTAGGTACGTGTGCGACGATTGAGGATGTGGAGGCGAAGCTGGCGGACATCAACTTGGTGGATCAACCGGTTGCGTTACTGGGAATCACGACGCCGCTACACTGGATTTTCACGGATAAAAGTGGGCGCTGCGCCGTGATTGAGCCAACGGAAACGACACTGCGCATCAAGGAAAACCCAGTGGGCGTCATGACGAACACGCCGCGCTTGGAATGGCACATCGAGAATTTGCGAAACTACACAGGATTACAAGCGCAACAATTGGCGCCAGTGAAGTTCGGTGACTATGTCGCGAAACCATTTTCACAAGGAACGGGGACGAGCAAGTTACCAGGCGGATTCACGCCACCGGAACGTTTTGTCCGCGCGGCTTATTTGAAAGAAAACGTAGTTCCAGCGAAAAACGAGGAAGAAGCAATCACCAACGTGTGGTACATTTTGAACAGTGTTCGCATCCCAAATGGCGCGGTGATTAAAGATAATGGTGACCCGGATTTCACGCAATATGTCGCATCGATGTGTTCAGAAAGTAAGACGTACTACTTTACTTCTTATGAAAACAATCAAATCAACAGTGTTACCTTGACGGATGAACTTTTAGAAAATACGAAAGAACCGATCACCTATGTGGTGGATACCGTGCAAAAAGTAAATCATTTAGCTCAATAAACACCTTATGTATCAGAATATTCCGACTATAAAAAGGGAGCTAGAATACAAATAAATGACAGCTCCCTTCTATGTAAAAAGAAACATCATAGCCGATATGACAGCAGATGTAAGTTAAATAAGCAGAAATAAAAATATGATAAAAAGTCATAAAAGGACACACATCTGTGGCGAAAAGTCATAAAATGTTCAAAATGCTACCTATTTATTCTGGATTTTAGAAAATAGATTCTCATTTTTGTTCTATACTAAGTTCCGTTCACTACCAAGAGAAAATGCATATAAATAATCGATAATGTGGAAGGAGAATGTTTAGATGCAGAATAATATGATAGATATGAACAGTTTGTACGGTGAAGCCTCGATAGCAAGCCAGTTTAGTGAGCGTAGATTCCGCCGATTTATAGAAGAAGATTGTATTTTTCCAGTGAGAGGCGTGAAGAAAACCTTCAATAGGAACGATATTATTTTGAAAGCGAATAATGATTTAAATGCCATTTATTTTATTGAAGAAGGTATTGTGACGGGGTCGATTGGAAAAGGAATCGTTGTTGATTTCTATACAGCACGAGACGTACTAGGGCTTTCTAATTTGATGCTTGGAAGTGATCCGGCATATACATATCAGGTTCTATCCGAGGAATTGGTTGTGACCAGATATGCAAAAGAGGACATCATTGAAAAAATAATGAACACGCAAGAAGGCTATTTTTATCATTATGTGCACATGCAAAATTTGGTGAATCAAATGGTGAAAAAAGAGGAATTACTCAGGCTTCCGACGCGACAAAGGATCAGTTCTGTACTTCTAGAGCTAGGTGAAAAATACGGTGAAGAGACCTCAGAAAAAAATATCATCTGCTTTCCGAGACAAATAAGTAAAGGCATGATCGCTCAGTATGCGAATTTAAATCCTAACACCATCACAAGTGTGCTACAAAAGCTGCAAGAAGAAGGGTACATCTATACTATCAAAAGCGCGATTTTTATGGATAAATCTAAGCTTGAAATGAAATTAGAAGTTTTTTCGTAAGTTGTCACAAAGTATTCGAAAATTATTATTATAATTCTAAATACTAGAAAACAGACGAAGATTTCTATTATATACTAAGAATCGACAGGAAGATAATGAGGCACAAAGCATCTCACCGCGGAATAATGCATAGCGCAACGTAGCCCATAAAATAAAAGTAGTTATTAGTAATATTGAATTTTTAATATTTGGATAAAAAATATAATTAGATTTTTTAGGTTATTAATTTCAAACAAGAAAGGATGTCGTTAGGATGAAAAAATGTAACAAGCCGATTGATTCAAGTTAACTCTTTTGAACTCAGTCCAAAAAATAGTTGCGCAACTATAAAAGTAATAATAATTTAAATCAGAGGAGGACATTAATTAATGTCAACGAAAAATAATATCGTCAGAAAAAGTGGAACAATCGCTTTAGCAACCGTCTTGGTTGGGAGCTCGCTACTAAGTACACTACCGGTTAACGTATTTGCAAGTGAAGAAGCACTTAAAAATGCAGTGTCAGCAGCCGCACCTACCGCTGCCCCTGCTAATGCAACAGAGGTAGCAACATCTGCAGAGCTAAGAGCAGCTTTGGAAAGCAAAACAATAACAGACATTAAACTAACAGCAGACATTAAACTAGCAGCAACGTTTAACTTCACAACACAAAAAAACCTATATGGTGATGGACACACGCTTGATATGAATATGAATAAAATTGGAGTTGCCAAAGCAGATTCTGTCAATCGCGTAGAAAATCTAACAATCACTAACCAAAATATTTATCCGTTATTCTGGTCAGAGTATGCTGGCGTGCAAGTTACGTATAAGGATGTCACTTCTAGCGGTAAACAATTTATTTACAATGCGAAAGGTACAGCCATTTTAGAAGGAAATATTAAAGCAACTGCCAATTATGAAGAAATTTTCCAAGGAACGAACCTGATAATTAAAGAGGGTGCAGATGTTGATTTCAATTCCGTTGACTCTGGTTTGACGGCACTCTACGTTGTTGGGGATCTAACGCAAGAAGCGAATTCTAATATGAAAGTCAATTCAAAATCATATACGCTTTATGTGGCTAATAATAGCACACAAATTTCTGTCGCAGGAAACATGGAGCTGAATTCTGGCACGAAACAAGCCATTTACGCGACTGGCGGGAATATGGTCGTTAAATCAGGAGCGAAATTCAAGGCTAATGCAGGCGATACAGTCGAAGAAGGTATTTCCATTACAAACGGTAGCTTAACTGTTCAATCAGGAGCGGATTTCGTTGCGACTTCCAAAGGTGTACAAGGAACAGTCCAAACCGGTAAAGCCCTAACATTTGAGAATGGTTCAAACTTTGCCATTACAAATACGAATGCGACTGGTTCTGTTTTTGCGAACTATGCTGGTGCTTCCACAAAAATTAACATCAATTCTGATAAAGGCCTGTCTACATGGGATTATGGTTTCATCAACAATGACAAGCCAACGCATAACTATAACGATTTTAAAACAGCAACATTCGACTTGTCTGGTTGGGATAAAGGGAACTTAAGCCAAAAGAACTTGACGTCAAACAGTGCGCAGTTCCAATCACAATTTGTAAGTAAAACAACGGGTAAATTATTTGGTGGTAGCTATGCCTTAACGAATATTACAAAAACAACCATCGATGACCTTACGACAGATTCGACGCACGTAGTCGGTCTAGCGGAACCAAATGCAAACATCGTGATTAAGAATGCAGCAGGAGTAACACTAGGTCAAGGAAAAGTAGGATCAGACGGTTACTACGACGTTACTATCGAGAAACAAGCCGCTGGAACAGTCGTAACGGCAACAGCTGACTCTAATGGTATTACATCTTCTGCATCAACGACAGTCATCCAAGCAGCGATTGAACAAACAACGATTGCACCTCTCACAACAGATTCAACTAAAGCAACAGGAACAGCGGAACCAAATGCAGACATTGAAATCAAAGCAAACGGTGAAGTCATAGGTTCTGGAAAAGTAGGATCAGACGGAAGCTACAGCATTACCATTTCACAACAAGATGTAGGCACAAGAGTCACAGCAACGGCGACAAAAGGAACAGCTTCTTCTCATGCGACTACAACAGTAACACAAGGTGACCTTGAACAAACAACGATCTCAGCGCTAACAACAAAATCAGTGCTAGCAGAAGGCACAGCAGAACCAAACGCATCTATTGAAATCCAAAATAGTGCTGGAGAGACACTTGGAAGCGGAAAAGTAGGATCAGACGGCAAATACAGCATCACTATTCCGAAGCAAGCAGCTGGAACAATCGTAACAGCTACAGCAACAAAAGATGGCAAAACATCGACCGCTCAAACTACAGTCGTTCGCGGTGAACTTGAACCGACAACAATTAACAAAGTTACTACTGAGTCAGTGTCCATTTCAGGAACAGCAGAACCGAATGCCACACTTGTTGTAGAAGATCAAGATGGTAAACAACTGGCAACTGGCCGCGTTGGATCAGATGGTATTTACAGTTTAACAATTGCCAAACAACCAGAAGGAACAACTATTTCAGTAACAGCTTCTTTGGCAGGATTAACATCGAAAGCATCAACCATTGTAGAACGTGATGGTATTGATAAAACGACAATTAACGCACTTACAACGGATTCTGTATCTGTTTCAGGAAAAGCAGAACCAAACGCAAACATCGTGATTACTGATCAAAACGGTAAAGAACTAGCGAAAGGGCGCGTTGGATCAGACGGCATTTACAGCTTGACGATTGCGAAACAAGCCGAGGGAACAGTCGTAACAGCAACAGCGACAAAAGACGGAAAAACATCAAGCGCACATACAACAGTTATACGTGATGCCATTGCTCCAACAACAATCAACGCACTAACAGCTGATTCTACAAATGCAACAGGAACAGCAGAACCGAATGCAGATATCGTGATTAAAAACGCAGCAGGAACAACAATCGGATCAGGAAAAGTAGGATCAGACGGCAAATACAATTTAACCATTGATAAACAAGCCGAGGGAACCGTCGTAACGGCAACGGCTACTAAAGATGGTAAATCAGCAAGCGCAGACACGATTGTAACAGCAGGTAAAAATATTGCTCCGACAACAATCAACGCACTAACAACAGATTCCACAGTAGCAACAGGGACAGCCGAACCGAATGCAGCAATCGTTATCAAAAATGGAGCTGGAACAACCATTGGATCAGGAACAGTCGGGTCAGATGGTAAATACAGTTTGACGATTGACAAGCAACCAGCAGGAACAATCGTAACAGCAATAGCAACAAAAGATGGCAAATCAGCAGAAGCACAAACAACAGTTATCCGTGATGCGATTGCGCCAACAACGATTAACGCGCTAACGGCTGATTCCACGGTAGCAACAGGAACAGCAGAACCAAATGCAGACATCGTCATTAAAAATGCAGCAGGAACAACAATCGGATCAGGAAAAGTAGGATCAGACGGTAAATACAGCTTGATCATTACACCACAAGCAGAAGGAACCGTCGTAACAGCAACAGCAACAAAAGATGGCAAAATCGCAAAAGCAGAAACAATCGTAAAAGCAGGACAAACTATTGCAGCACCAACAATCAATGATTACTACGTGAATGACGGCTATGTGACTGGAACAGCTCCAGCAGGTGCGACGAAAGTAACCGTTGAAGTAGCAGGTAAAATAATTCGTACAGTAGATGTTGCAGCGAATGGCACGTACAGAATCTATGTCAACGATAACGCAGCAATGGGCGTAGCAGGAACAACTTTCCAAGCCTACGCAACAGATGCGAATGGCAAACCAGGCGACAAAGCAACAAGCACAGTTAAAGCAAGAGCAGTAATCGTTGCTCCTCCAACAATCAATGATTACGTTGTAGATGGCGGATATGTGACAGGTAAAGCAACAGCACCAGCAACAAAAGTAACGATTTCTGTAGGTGGCAAAGATATTCGCACAGGTGACGTAGCAGCAGACGGTACCTTCAAAATCTACGTAAACGACAACGCAGACATGAAGATTGTAGGTAAAGAATTTACAGCCGTTGCTAAAGACGCAGCAGGTAATGTAAGTAAACCAACAACCGCAACGGTTAAAGGCGCGACACTTGGACAACCAACCATTGATCCTTACTATGCAGGTCAAGAATATATCACTGGTAAAACAGACAAAGCAACGAGCAAAATTGGTCTTTACGACAAAGATGGCAACTTACTTCGTTACGGCGCAGTAGATGCAGCAACGGGAACATACAAAATCTATGCTTCTGATAAAACAGCGATGCGCGTTGTCGGTGATGAATTCTCCGTCAGAGCCATTGACGTAGCCGGAACAGCGACAGCACCAACGAAAAGCACGATTCTAACAGCGCTTTTAGGCAAACCATCTATCAATGATTACAACAAAGGCGACGAATATGTCACTGGTAAAACAGATCTTGCAACGTTCAAAATCGGTCTTTACGACAACAATGGCACACTACTACGCACAGGCCTAGTAAACCCAGATGGCACGTACAAAATTTACGCATCAGATAAAGCATTCATGCAAGTGATTGGCAACAACTTCACGGTTCGTGCCATTAACTCGGCGAACGTTCCAGGTTTAGCGGCAACTTCTACCGTTTTAGGCGAGCGTATCCCGTCAGTCGTGACAGCAGCAGATTACAACTTAGGCGACAACAACATCACTGGAACATACACAGGCGCTGGTGCGAAAGTACAACTATTTGTAAATGACGTACTCGTTAAAAATGGCGCACTAGACACCGCAACAGGCACGTACCAAGTGTACGCGAAAGACTACATCAAGTCAGCAACAGATAAAGTCGAAATCGTATTATACGACAAAAACTGGCAAGAACTAGATCGCACACCAGTAAACGTAAAAGCAGCAGCAGGCCAAACATTAAAAATTACTCCAGATGCGTATACAATTGGCGATTCAAATGTAACAGGTAAACTTGATGGCGTAAGTACAGGTATTAAACTATACGTGAATGGTGTACTCGCTCGTACAGGTCAAATAGACGGTCAAACATTCACTATCTATGCCCAAGATAAAATCAAGTCTACAACAGATGTCGTGACAGTCGTTGGAACAGATAAAGACGGCAAAGAAGTAACGGCACCTGTCACAGTCAAAGCAGCAAGTGAATCACCAGACGCACTAAAAATCGGCGCTACTTCTTATACGCTAAACACAGATAACCTAACTGGTTCCTACACGGGCACAATGAACGGCGTAGAACTTTGGGTAAACGGCGTGAAAGCTCGTACAGGTGGGTTTGATGCAACAGCACAAACATTCACTGTCTACGCAAAAGACAAAATTACGTCTGCAAGCGATGTGGTTCAAATCAAAGGTTACGACAAGAATTGGAATCCAGTAACAGTTGACGTCACTATAAAATAAACGTTTGAAGGCAGGTATCCTAGGACGCTGTTCTTAGGATACGCCTTTCAATAAAAAGTCACATTTGAAATTGTCAACAAATCTTGATAGAAACAAGATTTCAGATTGTAGGAAAACTGCTTCACGTGATTTTTCGCAAAACCTCAGCGTGTCGACAAATGCTTAGTTTCTAGGCAAAAGCGAGTACCAGCGTGGAGCGTACTCAGGTACGTGAGCACTGGAACGGAGTTTTTAACGACGAAAATGAGTGTTTGTCGACACGCTGAAATCTTGATAGAAACAAGATTTTATATATCTATTCTAAGAAATGAGGATTTTTCCTATGAAAAAATATCAAAAAATAATGATTACCGCAGCTACTGTTTTGACATTAGGTACAACAATGGCTGGCTGTAGTGCGGCAAAAGAAGATGATACTCCTAAAGCAACGCAACAAACACAAACGGACCTAGACAAGAAAAAAGTCATTGCCGACATAGAAATGACGCCGAAGAAGTTCACCTATAAACAAGATGACACATTTAACGAAAAAGGAAAAGAGCTAACGGTTATCCCGATGCACATTGCGAACAAGACGAAATCCGAATTCGGCATTGGTGCAGGAGACTTCCACTTAGAAACAACAGACGGAAAGAAAATCCAAACATTCGGTTACCATGACAGCTTCGGCGATGTTATCCCAGCTGGAAAAGCACTTGACGGTAACGCTTACTTTGCTATTCCAAAAAACGGTAAAGATTACACACTAGTCTACCACCCAGCGAATGCAGCGAAAGAACAAACGTTGAAATGGGAGATCGGCGCACCTAAAAAATAAAGAAAAGAAGGTACCAAACGTGCTAAATGCAAAAAAAATAATGATGTTCAGTTCGGTTCATGTTTGGAATGACACACGCATTTTTTATAAAGAAGCGATGACGCTTGCTGATGCAGGGTTCGAGGTGGACTTTTACGCGATTGATAATGGGATGGAGGTCGTGAAACATCCAGGCTTACGGGTTCATTTACTACCTGCGAGTACGTCGCGACTAGCACGTCCCGTTCGTTGGCGCAAACTTTACAAGATTGCAAAAGCGTCTGACGCGATGTACTACCACATTCATGATCCAGAACTGCTCCTACTTTTACCGAAGTTACGTAAGAAAAAACCAGATGCTATTCTAACCTATGATATGCATGAAAATTTTCCAGCAGATATTGAGACAAAAACATGGATTCCCGCTATTTTAAGAAAGCCACTTCAAAAATGGATTTTGCGGATGGAAAAACGAACCATGGCCAGCTGTGATCATATTATTTTTGCGGAAGAATCGTACGTGGAAAGTTATGAACATGTGTCTTGTAAGAAAACCACTGTTTATAACTATCCAACTTACATGGAGGCTATTCCGAAAACGTCATCCGCTTCGCCATTCACGCTTATTTATGTTGGCAGTATCACCGAAGATCGCGGGATTTTTGAGATGTTAGAACTGATTCGTCGGTTACAAGAGAAGCATCCGCAAGCTTATCGTTTGAAACTATTAGGTCCGATGACAAATAGTCTAGAGATAGAAGTACAAGAGTTTGTGAATAAACACCAACTGGAAACGGTTGTACAGATACACGGCCGCGTTCCTTACCCTGAAATTTGGCAAGCGTACGCGGAATCTGATTTAGGTCTTTGTCTTTTGCATCCGATTCCGAACTACCTCCAATCGATGGCTACCAAATTATATGAATACATGGCGGCGTCACTGCCAATCCTAGCCTCAGACTTTCCAGATTGGGCAGCTTTTATCGAAAAGCACCAAAGTGGTACGGTTAGCTCTCCGTTTGACACAGAAAAGCTACTATGTGAAATAGAGAAGCGGGCGGCGAATTCTCCATTTTACGCGCAAGAAGGAGAACGAGGGCGCCTAGCTTATGAGCAGGAATATCACTGGGGAATCGAGGCGCAGAAAATGCTAACTACGATTTATAACACGCATTAATTGGAGGTATTTATGAAAGAAGCAATGAAAACAAAACAGATTTTACGCAGTTTTAAAAAGTCTTGGTATTGGTTGATTATTGTACCAGCGATCCTCGTCATGCTCACGTTCGGAATCGAGAAGTTTTGGATTACACCGAACTATACGACATCGACCCAAGTCTTAGTCACAACCGTCACTCCCAAAAATGAAACGCAGGCTTCGGATAGTGTCCGGTCCTCGATTCAGCTCAGTGACACCTATAGTACGACAATTGGAAGTGCGAGAACGATGCAGGAAGTCATCGATAAATATAAGTTGGATATGACGCCGGCAGAACTCGCAAGTAAAGTCACGGTGAAAGGAAACATCAACTCGCTCGTCTTTACGATTACCGTGGTGGATTCGAGCCCAGAACAAGCTGAACTCATCGCGAACGGCATCGCATCTGTGGTGCAAAGCGATTTCCCAGATTTGTTCAGCGGTACCAAAATGATAAATTTAGAAAAAGCAAGTGAACCCGTCACGGTCAGCAGTATGACGAAATATATTTTAGCAGCTGGCTTTGGATTAGGCATAGCGTTAGTTATTGTGCTATATCGAGCAAGTTACGATAATATTATCCGCCAAAGAGAAAGTTTTGATGACATTGGGCTCAGGTTCTTAGGCGACATTCCACTGATAGAAGGAGAGTAAAACAACATGGCTAGATTCAAGAAAAATAAACTGTTTTTTGAAGGGAAATCCAAATCCTTCGAAGCTGAAAAAATCCGTTCGGCGCAAGTAAGTCTTCAATTCGCACTGACTACGCTGGACAAAGCACAAACCATCATGTTTACATCTGCCAATAAAGGCGAAGGAAAAACATTTTGCATTAGTAATATCGCCAAAGAATACGCAAAACTAGGCAAAAAAGTGTTATTGGTCGATTTAGATTTGCACCGGCCGCGTCTCTCCCAGTCTATTGCCCCACGAGAAGTTGGCGGTTTGATGTTGGGCGTGCGAGACTTATCCGTCTTAGCCGATCAAATTCTTCCTTTGGCGGAGGAAAACCTCTTTTTCTTACCAACAGGTCCGCTACCTTCGAATCCATTGGAAGTGGTGAGTTCCGGATTGCTCGCAGAAGTGTTTGCAAAATTGGAAGAAGAATTCGATATGATTTTTATCGACACACCGCCCGTTCGCGTGTTGTCGGATGGACGTATGATTGCCACGTTATGTGACGGTGTTGTCTTAGTTGTTCGTAATGGCGTGACGAAACTAAATGAAGTAGAAGAAGCCAAAGCATCGATTGAAAATGCTGGGGTGCCGATTGTTGGCGCTATTTTAAACGGCCAGCAGTATAACAAGAAAGAGAAGAGTACGTATGCCTATTATTAATTGGCTACAACTGCATACCAAATTAATAGTAATCATCGTAGGCTTAACCGCCGTACTAGAGGCTTGCGTCTTTCTTCCCAACGGCTTCTTGGCCTTACCACTTTTCTTCGTTGCTGCCTTTATTTTCCTGCCAATCAACATGGAAAAGTTCACAACCGCACTTAGTTTTGTGATTCTGTTTTCTGGATTTTTTGGTTCTTATCTAGGGATACCTGGTAACGAGAACATCTTTTTATTTCGCCTCTTAATCCCGATTCATCTTTTCCTCTTTCTATTCTTTGTAAAAAAAGATTGGCTACGATTGCGTTACGTGAGAGCCTTTCTCTTCCTCTTCATTGCCTTCCTTATCGGGATGATGGCAACTGGATTTTGGGCGCCGCAGTTGGGACAAAGCATGCGTTATCTGTATTTTATTTTTGAATGGTTGTATGTCATTTTTCTATGTGTCTACTATGTTCGGAATGAAAACATATATCAGATGCTGGCAAAATGGCTGACGGTGCTTTATATCGGTATTTTAATGATCGGCGTATGGGAATGCTTGACGGGGAATCATTTAAGTCAGTCGGGTTCTCTCTTTTACGAAACGACAACGAGTGCGTTCCAACCAACTGGCTTTCAGTTTAATACGAATGATTTCGCCTCGCTACTCACGATTTTTTTTCCGATTGTGATGATGTCGATTACCACGTGGAAACGAAAATTCATCATGCTTAGCGGGTTGCTGGGGGTTGGTTCAATCACGCTTTACCTCGTTATCATGACTAATTCTCGCCTTGCGATGCTGGTTCTCATTCTAGAAATTTTCGTTTTGCTGTTCGGATGGTCTAAAATCTGGTCTTTCGTCGCCGTTTATGTTTTGGGTATGGGCGCCTTACTTGTCTCGACTTTCCATGCCTCAGGTTTCGTTCAAAAGTTACTTGGCATGGTGACTAATTCCTTTACGGATAAAGGGGATTCGACGAGTGAGCGGGTGCAAATGTATCAAGCCTCGTGGAACATGATCAAAGAATCACATTTTATGGGAATTGGCGCGGGAAATTTACCGATTCGGCTGGATGAATATATGTATGGTTTTGAACGGGTTTCCGACAATTACTGGGCGCCACACAATTATTGGCTAGAAGCTTTGGCGAATGGTGGTTTGCTGGCTTTTATACCGTTGCTTGCCTTTTTCATTGCTTATCATATTGTCGCGATTCGTTATTGGATGACGGAAAAGTACAGTGCATCCTCGGCGATTCCGCTTTTGATTGGTATTGCTTTTGTGGCGGCGAGTATTGGACTTAGCAGCACGATTGACAAACGGCATCTTAGTTTAGGTATCGGGATTGGGCTCGCCCTCTTGAATATCTGTTATTTACAAAAAGGAAGGATGAAACAGGATGATTAGTATTATTATGCCTGCACACAACGCGGCGGCGCATATTCAAGCAGCGATAGACAGTGTTTTAGCGCAGAGCTTTACCGATTTTGAGTTATTGATTTTAGATGATTGTTCGACGGATCAGACGGTGGCACTTGTTCAAAGTTATACAGATCCGCGGATTCAGCTACATGCGTTGGAAACGAATCTAGGCGCGGCAGGCACGCGAAATTATGGTATTCGCCAAGCAAAAGGTCGATATGTGGCGTTTTTAGATAGTGATGATTGTTGGAAACCAGAGAAATTAGCGTTACAACTAGCGTTTATGCAAGAAAATGAAGTGGCGCTCAGCTATACGGCGTACGATGTGATGAGTCCAGACGGCGACCAGATAACTGGGCATGTAGCGGTGCCAGAAACGGTGACTTATCGCTATTTACTGCGCAACACGATTATTGGTTGCCTCACGGTGATGATTGATACGAAACAAACCGGCCTCGTGCAAATGCCTGCGTTTCAAGGCGCGGAAGATACGGCAACCTGGCTTTCGATTTTGAAAAAAGGACATGTCGCAAAAGGTCTGACCGAGCCGCTCGCTTTTTACCGGAAAGGCAACGTATCGTTATCCAGCAATAAAATTCAGATGGCAAAACACATTTGGCAAGTCTACCGAAAAGGTCAAAACATGTCGGTATTTACAGCATTAACGCATTTCCCATTTTACTTATGGAATGGACTTGTGAAACATTTACGAACAGGCGGTTCCGTGAAACTCGTGAAGTAGGTAGCGCTCTTATCAACTAAAAAAACAAGGAGGTATCAGCCATTATGGAGCAAAAAGCAACATTAGTTGTCAGTCATGAATACAGAAGAGTCAAAAGAATGATTGATTTTATATTAGCACTCATCGGGATTATTTTGTTAAGTCCCATATTTCTCATCGTAGCGCTCATGATTAAGCTAGATTCACCGAAAGAAAAAGTGATTTTTGTCCAAACGAGAACAGGTCTGAAAAATGAACCGTTCCAAATCTTTAAATTCCGTTCGATGCGAAAGAGTAATCAGCCGGGCGGTGCTAGAAAACATGTATACGATTGGGAAAATGGTGTGCCGGACGATTTTGTTTTTAAATCCGTATCAGGAAATGATCCTGAAATTTCTCCCATCGGTGCTTTCGTTCGCAAATTCAGTTTAGATGAAATACCGCAACTTTTCAATGTATTACGTGGCGATATGAGTCTAGTCGGGCCACGCCCAGAAATACCAGCAATCACGAATCTGTACTCAAGAACGCAACAAACGAGATTGCTCGTGAAACCGGGCGTGACAGGATGGGCGCAAGTGAATGGACGAAGCAATATGAATCATGGTCAGAAAATGGCCTATGACAGTTATTATGTACGGAAATTTAGCTTGAAATTAGACATCCAAATCATCGGTATGACCGTGAAACAGGTGTTAACGGGTAAGGATGCGGTTTAATCGATGAAAAAAGTCACAACGAACTATATTTTTGTTTTACTGTATCAACTGCTCATTATTATTACACCGATTTTCACCATGCCATACGTTATTCGTGTTTTAATGCCGGAAAACGTTGGTGTGGAGGCGTATGTGAGTTCCGTTGTACAAATTTTCACAGCTTTTGCCGCGCTTGGTATGGGAGATTACGGTCGAAAAGTGATTGCGAGTGTGAAGCGCAAACAAGATTTGAAAGTCGAATTTTATAGTCTGTATGTGGTACAAAGCTTCTTTTCCGCTATTGTCCTCATCGCCTATCTTATTTTCACATACTATACCAAGCAATATCAGCTGCTGTTTTTGATCAATATTTTGACCATTCTTTCGTATATTTTTGATATTACGTGGTTCTACACGGGGCAAGAGAATATAAAAAACATCATGATTCGGAATATGGTGGTACGCCTCGGTTCGATGATTGGGATCTTTTGTTTCGTGAAAGGACCAGATGATTTAGCGATGTACGTTTGGATTAATGCAGCGACGCTTTTTTTAGGACAACTTGTGACGTGGCTGCCTCTGTTAAGAAAGTTGAGAGGGTTTGAAGTGCAATGGGAGAAGGTGAAAAAGCATGTGGTTCCTGTTATGACGGTTGCTATCGTGCCAATCATTACGCTCATTCCGCTTGCCGTCAATAAAGTTATCCTAGGAAACAGCACCTCGGCGATGGATGTCGGTTTTTATAACCAAGCTTTCAAATTGATGACGCTGTTTGTCGTGTTTGTCACCGCTTTATCCACCGTCATGAGTCCGCGAATGGTCAAACAATACAATGGCGCGAAAAAAGAAGACTTCGAACGTTCCATGTATTTTTCGTTTCGCTATGTCGCGCTCAGCACGTTACCGCTCGTGACCGGTTTAATCGCTATTGCGCCGTTGTTTATCCCGTTATTTTTAGGCAGCGCGTTTCAACCCTCAACCCTTAATTTACAAATTCTAGCCCCAAGTTTATTTTTCTCCGGTTTAGCTGGTATTTTCGGCTTACAAATTTTAGTGACGACAGGCAGGAATAAAAGTTACGCCTTCAGTGTTCTAATTGCTGCGGTCGTGAGTTTCGGCACGAATATCATCTTCATTCGACTATGGGGAAGCTACGGCACAGCGGTTTCCTATCTTATTTTCACGATGATGACCTGCGTGCTACAAGCTTACTTTGCGAGACACTATTTCTCCATCAAAAAAATGGTACAACAACTATTTCCTTATGTAGCAGCGAGTTTGATCGCTTTTGTGTTTGAAATTGGCGTCACGTACGTTTTAACAGAAATACACGCGATTTTTATAATCGCCGCACAGGTGTTTATCGGTGGGATTGTGTATTTTGGCATATTACTTCTATTCCGCGATCCACTTCTTTTGAAAGCTGGACAAATCCTACAAGCAAAAATAATGCGTAAAAAATAAGAAGAAAGGTGATGGACGTTTGTTTAACTTTGATAGTATACGAAATATGGAAGACCTACTTGCTAAAAAAACAGCGATGTTAGCTTCCTGTAATGAAGAAAAAATCGTCTTGCTGGGCGGTAGTAGCGTACTGTATGGCTTTAATACCGATGAAATACAGCGAAGGCTCGGGAAACCGACGTTTAATGCGGGGGTTAATGTTGGGCTAGGTTTTCGGTACTTGCTTGATCATATAGAACCCCACTTAAAACCAGGCGATCACGTGCTTTTGCCCTTGGAATTTAATCAGTACACGAATCCGAGGTATTACGTGTTCGGCTTTGGGATTGATACGTTTGTTCACCGTGAGTACTGGAAAAATTGCAGGAAGTATCGCCGAAAATGGAAGCTACTGCTAATTTCGCTCAAACATGCTAGATCCTCGGCAACACCGGAAAAGCTGGCCAGACGTAAAGTAGCGACACTGACAGAGACGGGCTGTTACCTTGGCTTGGATACACAACTACGAGACCCCGCCACGTTAAAAGCAATACCGTTCCCAGAAACGTTTCAAGAGACAGACACGATGAAGGAAATTGCTGCATTCATGACGCGGTGCCAAGCGAATAATATTCGTGTGACACTATTGCCGCCAGTTTTTTACGCGAGAGAAGTGAATACAGCCTATCTTGAAAAATTGTACGCCTATTTTGGCGAAACGATATCACCAGAGCTGTTTCGTTTGGAGGCATCAGAAGTATATGATTCCGTATACCATGCGAATCAAATAGGCCAAATGCGTGTGACAAATCACCTGATCGAACAATTGGAAGAACCTCAAAATAGAAAGGAATTAAACCAAATATGAAAACGAAATTTTTAACTAAAGAAGCGAAGATTGCTGTGATAGGACTTGGATATGTGGGATTACCGCTCGCTGTTGCATTTGTCCAAAAAGGATTCCAAACGATTGGCTACGATACGAGTGCAAAAAAAGTGCAGTCACTGGTAGCAGGCGTATCGGATATTGCTGATATTTCGAATCAAACGCTTCAAGCATGCTTAGATACGAATGCGTTTGAATTATCAGCGAGCCCAGAAATTTTACACGAAGCAGATGCGATTATCATTTGCGTCCCAACACCACTGACCGAAGCGATGGAGCCAGATATGAGCTTTATTAAATCCGCGATGCAAGATATCGTCACGTATGCGAAAGAAGAAGTCTTTGTTTCGCTCGAAAGCACGACCTATCCCGGCACAACACGCGAACTCATCTGTGCCCCAATGCTTGAAAAAGGCTATACGCTTGGACAAGACTTCTTTGCATGCTATTCACCAGAACGCGTGGATCCCGGAAATAAGAAGTACCACACGTTGAACACACCAAAAGTAGTCGGTGGCGTCGATCCGATGTCCAAAGAACTCGGCGAAATTTTATACGGTCAGGTGATTGATACGATTGTCCCTGTTAATTCGGCAGAGGTGGCTGAAATGAGTAAGCTCCTCGAAAACACGTTCCGTAGCATCAACATTGCTTTTATTAACGAAATGGCGCTTTTAGCTGAAAAAATGGAGATTGATATTTGGGAAACGATTGAGGCGGCGAGCAGTAAACCGTTCGGCTTTATGAAGTTCACGCCAGGTCCGGGCATTGGCGGACACTGTATACCACTTGATCCGATGTACTTGTCTTGGAAAGCAAAATCGAAAAACTTTTATAGTCGTTTCATCGAATTGGCGCACGAAACGAATCATTTAATGCCAGAGAAAATGGTGGATCATGCCGCAGAAGCACTGAATCTGCATCAAAAATCGATTAACGGCTCGAAAATCCTGCTCGTTGGTATGGCGTACAAGGAAAATAGCAACGATTTACGCGAATCGCCGGGACTGCATATTTATGAACAACTTTGCGCACGAGGGGCGGACGTTTCGTTTTGCGATCCAGAAGCGCCAACGTTCCGAGATGCCGATGGAAATACGCAACACAGTATTCCACTCAACTATCAAGCGTTCTCTTGCTATGATTTAGTGGTGATTGTCACACCGCATAAAGTATTCGATCTCGAACAAATCGGTACAGAAAGTTCGCTTATTTTAGATACGAAAAACGCCTTAAAAGACACGTTCCAAGAGAAGAAATGGGCGTATGGCAAGGTGCAGATGAAACAAGTCACGGCGAAAGGAGTGAAATAATTGATGCATAAAAAAGTCCTGTTTTTTGTGACAGAGTTTCCGACACTCTCCGAAACATTTATTTTAAACCAAATGACAGGAGCTATCGATTTAGGCCACGATATCACGATTTTGGCGCTGAAAAAAGGCAATACGACGCAGATGCACGCGGATGTGACGGCGTACGGGTTACTAGATAAAGTTGTGTATGTCGATTTGCCTGATCAAAAAGGAAAGCGCGTATGGCAAGGAATCGCTTGCGGTACCCAACATCCAATTCGGACGGCGCGCCTGTTAAACACGAAGAAATATGGCAGGGTTACGAAGTCGCTACAACCCGTTTTAGTCGCGCAAAAAGTACCGAAACAAGCGTTTGATCTCGTTATTGCGCATTATGGGAACGTCGGTTTAGTCGCCAGCATTTTACAAGATCAAGGCGTATTATCAGGAAGATTGCTGACGTTTTTCCACGGATACGATGTGACGCGGACAATCAAGCTAAAAGGAGCTGCGTTTTATCAATTTCTATTTAGCTCCGATACCGTTCTTTTACCAATTAGCGATTTCTGGGCACAACGATTAATTCATCTAGGCGCAGAAAAAGAGAAAGTGCACGTCCATCACATGGGCATTGATACACAAACATTCCAGATGCAAACACTGAAAGCGACACAACCAACATTGCAGCTACTACTCGTGGCACGTTTGACAGAGAAAAAAGGAATTCCCGATGCGATTCATGCCGTTCAATTTTTACAAAGTCAGGGAATAGATACCGTATTGCATATTGTTGGTGATGGAGAAGATCGCGTTGCCTTAGAGGAGATGGTGAAGCAACTTGGGCTCCAAAATCAGGTCCAATTCCACGGCTTTTTAAATCAAGCGCAGGTGAAAGAACAATTTAACGCGAGTGATATCTTTATTTTACCGAGTGTTGTCGCGCAAGATGGGGATATGGAAGGGATTCCGGTTTCTCTGATGGAGGCGATGGCGCAAGGGAAAACCGTGATTTCAACGATTCATAGCGGCATCCCCGAGCTCGTGATACACGGTGAAACAGGATTTCTAGTGCCTGAAAGAGACGCGAAAGCCCTGAGCCAAGCCATTATCGATTATCTCCACTTAACAGAAGCTCAAAAAGCCGAGATTGTAACAAACGCACGACAAAAAGTAATAGCAGAATTTGATATACACCGTTTAAATCATGTCTTATTTCAGGATGGAGCGTGAGGAGTGATGGGAAAACTCAACAAACAAGAGCAACGTCAGCTATTAGATCATTATTTTCTTTCGACGACGGAGGCACTTGCCATTTTGCGCATCTCCAAACAAAATTTTTATTCGCTTATTCATCGGGATAAAATTACAAAAGTAAAAAAAGATGGTGCTGTGCTATTTTTTAAAGAAGAAATTTTGGCACGGGCCCATGCACAAAACCAATTACGCCAAAAATATCGTCCGTATGATTTTAACTAATCCCCATTGGAACGAGGAGGTCAAACTAGTGAGGAACACCATTTTAGTAACAGGTGGCGCAGGATTTATCGGGAGCCACTTAGTAGAAACATTAGCCAAAAAGGAAACGAGTACTATCGTAGTTTTTGATAACTTAAGTACTGGATGTCTCGAGAATATACCAAATCAGAGCAACGTGCAGTTTATCCAAGGAAATGTGCATCATGAGGCCGATATCGCGCACTTATTTCGCTCGTTTTCGTTTGACTATATTTATCATTTGGCCGCGGTTGCGAGTGTTGCAGAATCTGTTCAACAGCCACTCGCGACGCACCAAGTGAATATGGATGCCACGATTTATTTGTTAGAAGCAGCCAGGGCCCAAGAAAAAACGGTTCGTAAATTTATTTTTGCCTCATCAGCCGCGGTTTATGGTGCAGAACCAACGTTGCCAAAAACGGAAAATTCTGTTATTGATCCAATTACGCCTTACGGTATCGATAAATATGCATCTGAAAAATACGTGACATCTTACGGGCATTTATACGGTTTAAATGTTGCAGTTGCGCGCTTTTTCAATGTATATGGACCACGTCAGAACCCCGCGTCGCCGTACTCTGGTGTGTTATCGATTTTAACGGAAGTAGCGCAGCAAGTGAAACAAGGGAAAACGGGATTATTTCAAGTATTTGGCGATGGAGAACAAGTGCGTGATTTCGTGTTCGTCGAAGATATCGTGCAGGGCTTGATTTTACTGAGCACAAAAGCGGAAAGCCAGGCAAACGCATTTAACATCGGTTCTGGTGAAAAACATTCGCTTCGTGACATCATCGCTGCGTATGAAACGTTGCTAGATATGGTCATTCCGGTAGCTTATCGGGAAGCGCGCGCAGGGGATATTAAATATTCGTACGCTTCCATCGAAAAAATAACAAAACTCGGTTACCGACCAAAGTTTTCGATCATGCAAGGTTTAGAAAAATATATGGCGTGGATGAATTAAGATAGAGTTCTGCCTTGGTTAATCATTTCGTTTGCGATATACTTTAAGAAATGAGAAGAAAAAGGTGGCGCATAGTATGGTAGAAATTAGTGGTTTAGCGACGGGTTTATTGCAGGAGAATTGTTATGTGATTTCGGATGAGAAGCATTGTTTGATTGTTGATCCGGGAAGTGACGCGGAAAATATCATTGCAAAAGTGGAGGAAACAGGGACGAAGCCGGTCGCGATTTTGTTGACGCATTGTCATTACGATCATATCGGGGCGCTTGAGGAAATTCGGGCGCATTACGGGGTGCCGGTTTATGTGAGTCCGCTAGAGCAGGAATGGCTTGGGAATCCGGAGTTGAATGGCTCGGTTGGGATGTCGCAGTATAGCAACAAGGAAATTATTTGTGTGCCTGCGGAGAACGAGTTTCAGATGGGGGAATATTCTATAGAAGGATTTAATTTCCGTGTCGTGCCTACGCCGGGGCATTCGATTGGGAGTGTGAGCTTTATTTTCGATGATTTTGTGGTCGTTGGAGACGCGTTATTTAAAGGAAGTATTGGGCGTTCGGACTTGTATACGGGCGATTTTGATACGCTGATTGAAAGCATTACGAGCCAGTTGTTGGTATTGCCAGAGGAGACACGTGTGTATGCGGGACATGGGGACGCAACGACGATTGGCCATGAAAAAGCGACAAATCCATATTTAACGTGAAGGGGACGGGTAAAATGAGAATTAATTTAGCGAGTGTTTTTGTAGATGATCAGGACAAGGCGTTACGATTTTACACGGAAATTCTAGGATTTGTTAAAAAAGAGGATGTGCCAATAACCGAGAAGTTTCGCTGGATTACGGTGGTGTCAAAAGAGGAGCCGGATGGTGTGGAGCTGGTTTTAGAGCCGGATGAGAATCCTGCGGTGGGGCCTTTTAAGACGTCGCTTTACGCGCAGGGGATTCCCTTTACGTCGTTTGCGGTCGATGATGTCTATGAGGAACATGAGCGGTTGCGGGCGCTTGGTGTTGTGTTTACGAAGGATCCGGTATCGCACGGACAGGTGACGCTTGCAGTTTTCGATGATACGTGTGGGAATTTGATTCAGATCATGCAGATGAACGAGGCGGCGTAGCGTCATGGGACTGTATTTGGAGTTTCCAGCGCTAGATAAGGATTTTCCGATGCGGAGTTTTACGAATGAGGGTGGCGTGATCGTGTATCCTCACTGGCACAAGGAGATTGAGCTGATTTACGTGATTGAGGGGCGGTTGAACCTTGGCGTGAATGATGTGCCGATTCAGATGGCAGAAGGCGAGATTTATGTGATTAATGGCGGCGATGTGCATTATTTTTTGGCATCGCCGAACAGTGAGCGGATTGTGCTGCAGTTTGACTTGAATGTTTTTCAGGAATTTTCGTTGACGGAGGACGAGGGCAAGCGGTTGCGCGATTTGTTTTTGCATGTGTCGCCGTCGAGTGCGGATTGGGACCCAGATGTGGCGCAGCAGGTTGCGGGACTTTTGCAGGTGATTCATCGGGAGAGTTCGCAGCGCAAGCCGGGGTATCGCTATGTTGTGAAGGCGAAATTGTACGAGATGCTGGCGGTTTTGGAGCGAGATGTGCCAAGGCTTGTGCGTGATTCTGCGGAGGACGCGACGAGTAAATCACAGGAAACGCTTGAAAAATTGCAGCAGATTTTCGCGTATGTGGAGGAGCATTATCAGGAAACTATTACGCTGCAACAGGTCGCGGATCATGTCGGGTTTAGTTCGTATTATTTCACGAAGCTGTTCAAGCGCAATATGGGGATTACGTTCATGACATTTGTAAACGATTACCGACTTAGTAAGGCGAAATGGATTTTGCTAAATGAGGAGACGCCGGTGACGGAAGTGGCTGAGCTGGCGGGCTTTAGTAGTGTGAAGACGTTTCATCATGCCTTTAAACGAGCGATGGGTGTGTCGCCGCTCAAATATAGGAGGACAATATTCGGGAATAAGTAAGCAATAAAGTAGGAAGAAAAACCTCGGTTTGTTTTGTATCATGGAGATAATAAAACAAATGGAGGTTTTTTGATGACTTTAAAAATTGGAATTATAGGTTGTGGCGGTATTGCAAACGGTAAACATATGCCGAGTTTGGCAAGTGTAGCAGAAGCAGAAATGGTCGCGTTTTGTGATATCGTAGTGGAACGTGCAGAGAAAGCGAAAGTGGATTTCGGGACACCGAATGCAAGCGTATACAAGGATTACAAGGAGTTATTGGCAGATAAAACGATCGATGTGATTCATGTTTGTACACCGAATATTTCACACGCGGAGATTTCGATTGCGGCGATGGAAGCTGGGAAACACGTGATGTGCGAGAAGCCAATGGCGAAATCAACGGCAGAAGCGCAAGCCATGATTGATGCGAGCGCGAAAACGGGGAAGAAATTGACGATTGGGTATCAAAATCGGTTCCGGAAAGATTCGCAATTTTTGCATGAGGTTTGTGCGAACAACGAATTGGGCGAGATTTATTATGCCAAGGCAAAAGCGATTCGTCGTCGCGCGGTTCCGACTTGGGGTGTGTTCTTGGATGAGGAGGCGCAAGGTGGTGGCCCGTTGATCGATATTGGGACGCATGCGCTTGATTTGACGCTTTGGATGATGGACAATTATAAGCCGAAATATGTGGTTGGAAACGCGTATCATAAGTTATCGCAACGCGCGAATGCGGCGAACGCGTGGGGACCTTGGGATCCATCGAAGTTTACCGTGGAGGACTCGGCGTTTGGTTTCATCACGATGGAAAATGGGGCGACGATTGTGCTTGAGTCGAGCTGGGCGCTGAATACGCTGGATGTTGGTGAGGCGAAGACATCGCTTTGCGGGACGGAAGGCGGCGCGGACATGGAGAACGGTTTGCGGATTAACGGTGAGTCGCATAGCCAAATGTACGAGACGGAAATTCAGATGGAAGCGGGCGGCGTTGATTTTTACGATGGTTCGGGTGATATTCCGGAAGAACTGGAAGCGCAGCAATGGATTGATAGTATTCTGAATGGGACAGATCCTGTTGTGAAACCGGAGCAGGCGCTTGTGGTGACGCAAATTTTAGAGGCGATTTATGAGTCGTCGCAAACAGGACAACCGGTATTTTTCCAATGACGACGCCGATCGCGATTCAGTTGTGGAGTGTGCAGGACGCGTGTCAGGAGGATTTTTTCGGGACGCTTAGGCACCTTGCTGAGATGGGCTACGATGGCGTGGAATTCGCGGGTTATTATGATAAGTCCGCGGCAGATTTGAAGGCAAAATTGGCGGAACTCGGACTTGGGATTGCGGGCTCGCATATTCCGTATGAACGGTTGCGCGATGAGTTGGACGCCGTGATTGCTTTTGAAAAAGAGCTTGGAAATGACTACCTCGTTTGTCCTTATGCAGATTTTGAGACGGAGGCAGAATGGATTGAATTCGCGAAATCGCTACGTGTGATTTCCGAGCAGATTCGTGACGCTGGGCTTCATTTCGTGTACCATAACCACGCGCATGAATTCGAAAAGCTGGGCAACGATTACATTTTGGACGTATTGTTAGCGGGTGTGCATGGCTTGGAAGTCGAGCTGGATACGTATTGGGTGCATCATGCGGGCGTTGACGTCGTGCCATATATGGAGCGTTGGGCGGACCGGATGCCGTTGATTCATTTAAAAGATATGAAACGCGCGCCAATCGAAAGTACGGAAATCGGCAACGGTGTATTGGCTGTGAGACGTTTCGCAGAACTCGCAGAACAAAACGGCGTAAAATGGTTCGTGATTGAGCAGGAAGCATTTGAAAAGGCGCCGCTTGTCAGTGTGGAAATTGGATTGAAGAATTTAAGAAAGATGGTGGGCAAATAATGACGAAGGTAACGGTTTGGAATGAATTTCGCCACGAAAAAGAGAGCGAAGAAGTTGCCGCGATTTATCCAGATGGCATTCACGGTCAAATTGCGAGCTTTTTAAAAACAGCAGGACTCGATGTCAAAACGGCGACGCTAGACGAGCCAGAACACGGCTTGACGGAGGCAGTTTTGGCAGATACAGATGTCCTAGTTTGGTGGGGACACATTGCGCATGACCAAGTGGACGAGGAAATCGTGAATCGCGTCCATAAGCGAATTTTGGAAGGCATGGGCTTGCTCGTATTGCACTCTGGGCACATGTCGAAAATTTTCATGAAATTGATGGGGACGAGCTGCGATTTAAAATGGCGTGAGGCGGACGAGAAAGAGCGGCTGTGGGTCGTGGCGCCGAATCACCCAATCACAGACGGCGTTCCAGAATATATTGACCTCGAAAAAGAGGAGATGTACGGCGAGCATTTCGATGTGCCAGCTCCAGAGGAATTGATTTTCATTAGTTGGTTCGAAGGCGGGCATGTGTTCCGCAGTGGGGCAACGTATAAGCGCGGTAACGGCAAGATTTTCTACTTCCAACCGGGCCACGAAACGTATCCAACCTACCATAACGAAGCGATTCAAAAAGTCATCACAAACGGCGTCAACTGGTGTGCCCCGACTTCTTGGGTGTACCCGAAATACGGTAACGCAGAACCATTAGAAAAGATCGGAGGAAAATAACATGAAATTAGGCGTATTTACACCACTATTTGCAAATTTAAGTTTGGACGAAATGCTCGATAAAGTAGCAGCAGCAGGGCTTGGCGCAGTCGAAATTGGCTCAGGCGGGAATCCTGGAAACCATCATTGCCCAACCGATGAATTACTCGCAAGCGAAGAAGCACGTTTGGCATACTTGAAGAAATTTGACGATCGCGGTTTGATGATTAGTGCGTTTAGTTGCCATGATAATCCGATTTCACCAGATCCAGAAGAAGCGCGCGCCGCCGACGAAATTTTGCGAAAAACGATTCGTTTGGCGTCGATGATGGGCGTACCAGTCGTGAATACGTTTTCAGGGACAGCGGGTGACAGTGACGAAGCGAAAGTTCCGAACTGGCCAGTAGCGCCTTGGCCAACGGTTTACAGCGATATCAAAAAATGGCAATGGGAAGAAAAACTAATCCCGTACTGGAAAGAAATTGGGCGCTTAGCAGAAGAATACGACGTAAAAATTGGCATCGAACTGCACGGCGGATTCCTCGTTCACACGCCACACACGCTCTTAGAACTACGCACAGCAACGAGCCCAGCAATCGGCGCGAACCTTGATCCAAGCCATCTCTGGTGGCAAGGCATCGATCCCGTCGGCGCCATCAAGATTCTCGGCAAAGAAGGCGCGATTCACCATTTCCACGCGAAAGACACGTACCTCGACCAAGACAACATCAACCGCTACGGCCTGCTCGATATGCAACCGTACGGCGATGTCCAAACACGTGCATGGACGTTCCGCTCAGTCGGTTGCGGGCACAGCGTGAAAGAATGGTCCGACATGATGAGTGCCCTGCGTACGTACGGCTATGACTACGTTGTCAGCATCGAGCACGAAGATCCACTGATGTCGATTGACGAAGGCTTCCAGCGCGCCGTGACCAATTTGCAAACGATTTTAATTAACGATGAACCGCTAGATATGTGGTGGGCATAATGAAAAATTTAGTTATCATAGGTTTTGGTGGCATGGGAACGTATCACGTCGAACTCGTTGGTGCAGCGAGCGGAATCACCGTGACAGGCGCCTACGACATCGCACCAGATCGCATGCAAGCAGCCACGGAAAAAGGCCTCGAAGCGTATCCGAGTTTTGAAGCCGTCCTTGCCGATGAAAAAGTAGACGCCGTCCTTATCGCGACACCAAACGACAGCCATAAGGATTTGGCAATAAAAGCACTAGAAGCTGGCAAAAACGTAGTCTGCGAAAAACCAGTCACGATAACGAGTGCCGATTTAGAAGCGATTCTTACCGTTGCCAAAAAAGAAAACCGAACATTCATGGTTCATCAAAACAGACGTTGGGACTCTGACTTCTTAATCATACGCGACATGGTTCAAAAAGAAGCCAAAATCGGCAATGTATTCCACGTCGAATCCCGCGTACAAGGCGCGAACGGCATCCCTGGCGATTGGCGCCACCTCAAAGCACAAGGCGGCGGCATGGTCCTCGATTGGGGCGTTCACTTACTCGACCAACTCCTATTCATGACCGACAGCAAAATCAAGACCGTGTCAGCGAGCTTGAGCTTCATTCTAGGCGATGAAGTCGATGATGGGTTCACAAGCTTCATCACCTTCGAAAACGGCGTCACAGCCCTCATCGAAGTTGGCACAACGAACTACGTGAAACTGCCACGCTGGTACGTCAAAGGCACAGAAGGCACCGCGGTCATTCAAGATTGGGATTTAAGCGGCGAAATCGTGGCCCCAGACCGCACCGTTGCAAAAGTAGAACCAAAACCAATCCAAGCAGGTCAAGGCCTCACAAAAACAATGGCACCACCATCCGAAGAATCCACAACACGAAGCCCCATCACGCCCGTCGCGCCAGACATGCCAGGATTCTACGACAATTTTGCAGCAGTCCTAAACGGCGAAGCAGAACCAATCGTCAAAAATGAAGAAGTCCACCGCGTTCTCCGTCTCATCGAAGCGATTTTCGAAGCAGGCGAGCAGAATAAAGTCGTCGATTTCCAAGAATAATCAGCAAGTAAAGACTCAATCACTTGCGAATATCCGCATAATATACTATACTTACCTTATTCAAAATCAGTACGCCCGATAAGGGGAGTAGCAGTATAGCAATGTCGTCAGTACGGGATAAAACCCCGGCATTGTTAGCAATTTTTGTCGATTGTTTGCGAGACCTTACGTTTATTCGTGAGGTCTTTTTCTTGCGCTTAAACGGCGAAGTAGCTCAGGCAAGTTGATGCGAACAATCTAGTCAAAACAGGAGGAAAACCATTGAAGAAACTACTTTTTTTCGTGATGTCGATGATGCTCGTTTTTTCACCACTGGGCACCGTGACATACAACACAATCATGCCGTCAAAATATGAACAAGTAAGTGAGGCACACGCAAAAGGCTACCGCTCACCAAGCCGATCTTACCGACCAAATAACAACCAAATCAAACGAAACAACAACAGCACGACAAACAAAGCAACAAACAACCAAGCGGCAAAAAAATCAAATCGTGGCTTCTGGGGCGGCCTAATGTTCGGTGGCTTAGCCGGTCTACTATTCGGTAGTATGCTCGGCAATATGGGCGCATTCGGCGATATTTTAGCCCTGATTATCAACGTTATCGCGATTATTGTCATCATCCGCCTATTAATCTATCTCTTCCAGAAATGGCGTAACCGCAATAATCCGAAGCCACAAGCGAACGTTTTCGATCACCAAGGAACGACAAACGCGACGCAAGAAACTGGGAATAGTAGCATCGTTCTTGACGAAGGAAACATTTCCAACGCGGTCATCCACTTCTTCACACACGAAAAAGGCCTACAACTAGAAGATGTAGAAGTTATTTTGACATACGACGACCAAAAAGGTTTCGGCGCAGATGTCATGAAAAACAACACACTCGTTCAGGCGTTAGATCATTTTTCACTGATTCAAGCCATCCGTTACTGGGCAACGAAAGAAGCCCATTTCGATCCAAACTGCGGCTTAGAATTACGATTCTCTGAAACAGAGGGAATTACTGCTATTGTCACTGAATAAACCAAGGAAGCGTCTTTTGTGGGCGCTTCTTTTCTATGTAGTAATGCTAACGGGAATATTGCAAAAATACCGCGAAGCAATGATTTGTACCTAGGTTTTTCCGCCCTTTTTGCCAATTTAAAAGTAAGCGCTTTCTAGGTCTATACGCGTGCGTTTGGATACAAAGTATGAAAAATGTAATATATAGTCTAAAAATTTCCCTTCAATTGTCTCATTTCGTATAATAAAAGAGAAGATATGAGGAGGGATTGCAATGTTGTTTGAGGATATGGAAAAGTACGATTATGAACAGGTTGTTTTTTGTCACGATAAGGCTTCGGGATTAAAAGCGATTATCGCGATTCATGATACGACGCTCGGCCCAGCGCTTGGTGGATGCCGGATGTGGCCTTATGAAACAGAGGAAGAGGCGCTTCAGGACGTTCTTCGCTTGGCTCGTGGCATGACATATAAAAATGCGGCTGCTGGACTTCACCTTGGCGGCGGGAAAACAGTTATTATTGGCGATCCGAAGAAGGATAAATCAGACGCGATGTTCCGGGCGCTAGGACGCTATGTGGAGCGGTTAAATGGAAGCTATATTATTGCAGAAGACGTTGGTATCACAGTGGCAGACATGGATTTAGTACATGAAGAAACGAAACACGTGACGGGAATCTCCGAGCGCTTCGGTTCATCTGGAAATCCGAGTCCGATGACGGCATTTGGTGTTTACAGCGCGATGAAACGCACAGCCTTAGAAGTTTTTGGAACAGATTCACTAGCCGATAAAACGATCGCGGTGCAAGGTGTTGGGAATGTGGCGTTTGCGCTGTGCCGGTTGTTGCATGAAGATGGTGCGAACCTTATTGTGACGGACATTAATACCGAGGCTGTCAATCGTGCTGTGACGCAGTTTGGAGCGAAAGCAGTGGCGCCCGCAGATATTTATGACGTCGAAGCGGATATTTTTGCCCCATGCGCACTTGGCGGAATTTTGAACGATGAAACGATTCCTAAGCTAAAAGTTGCGGCCGTTTGTGGTAGCGCTAACAATCAACTGTTGGATGCAACAAAGCACGGTGACCTGCTGGCAAGCGCAGGCATCCTTTACGCGCCAGATTACATTGTCAACGCTGGCGGAGTCATCAATATCGCCGACGAACTGAACACCTACAACGAAGCACGCGCCCAAAAGAAAATCGGTGAAATTTTCGATCAGATTGGAAAAGTATTTGACATCGCGAAAATGGAGCAAGTCACACCGGCAGAAGCAGCAAACCGCATGGTGGAAAATCGGATGGAAGCAGCCAAAACGAGCAAAATCAGCTAGGTCTATTATTTTTTAGAACCTTCCAAATATGGTATAGTAGAGGCAGTACATATCGATTTGGAGGGAAAAGGAATGAAGAAACCATTATCACTGTATTTTGTGCGTCACGGTCAAACGTATTTGAATAAATATGAGAAAATGCAAGGTTGGGCAGATTCACCATTAACTCCCGAGGGAACAGAAATTGTGAAGGCGAGCGGTCGAGGCTTTGCGGACACGGAGTTTGTGGCGGCTTACTCGAGTGATTTACACCGCACGATTGCAACAGCCGAACTTATTTTAAAAGAAAATAAACACGGCTTTGGTTTGACGCTAGAGCCACGCAGTGAATTCCGCGAGACCTTTTTTGGATCTTTTGAAGGCGATGCCAGTGGGATGACGTGGGATCTCGTTGCTAAAAAGATGGGATTTGCGTCGAAAGCGGAACTTTATGCCAAGGCCAATGTGCGCGAGACGATGAATGGTACGAAAGTCGCGGATCCGACACATGATGCAGAGGATTTTATGACGTTTTGGAATCGCGTCGAGCAAGGCTTCCTGCATGTCGTTAATGCACATCGGGAAACAGGCGGAAATGTGCTAATAGTGGCGCACGGCAACACGATTCGCAACATTGTCCACGAATTAGAACCAAGCGTGAAAGCCGACTTTGTTTTAGATAATGCGAGCGTCACGGTCTTAACCTACGAAAATGGCCTATTCAAAATTGAACGTTTGAACGATACATCTCATTTTATTGAAAATACGTAATGCAATTCAAAAAGCTAGCACTTACGCCGAAATGTAAGTGCTAGCTTTTTTTTGCAGTTTATCCAAAACTAATATTAATGATACCTAACGCGAGCATCCCTAATAAAATCAGCGACGTGACTGTAATATGCCAGGCTTTATACATCACGATAATCGCAATAAACTCCCGCATCAGCGCATTTGGCAAATAATAAAGCGCAGTTTTGGAGCTAATGCCCTGACTTTTTAGTCCAGCTTTTCGTGCATACAGGCTAGCCCGAAATAGGTGGAAATTATTCGTGACGAAAATGCTGCGGTATTTCGGTTTTAAATCATCCATCAACGTTTTCGAAAAGCGCATATTTTGCAACGTATTGACAGACAAATCTTCCATTAGAATATGATCTTCCGGAATCCCTTTATCCAGAAGGTAATTTTTCATCGCGAAAGCTTCGGATACGAGCTCGTTAGGACCTTGGCCGCCAGAAACAATGATCTGTGGCGCAAATTTCTTCGCCGCCTGTTTATAATAAAAAACAATGGCTCGGTCTAACCGGCTGGCAAGCAGTGGAGGGACTCTGGTTCCATCGATCAAGCCGCTTCCCAGTACAATAATGAAATCCTGCTTTAAGCGCGGACGATTGTACTGATAAATATAAGAAGAAAGCAGGAAACTGATGAGTAGGAATGAAAAATAACCTAAAATCAAGAATAGTGCGGTAAAAAAGATGCTTAACCAAACCGAGTCAAAAATTGTGATTTGTAAAATGATTAAAACGATGAGTGCAAGAATCATGATTCCAACAAATAACGTGAGCAAGTTCGGTATTTTTCGACCTTCGCGTTTTACCATGAGCCGCCCATTATACACTAATCCAATGCCCAAACCGATAATGAGAAAAGGCGAAAGTGCCAGAATCAAGAAGAATACACCGATGACGATAAGCGCGATAAGATTGCTATCCGTCGACATTAAACCGTAGGCCACAGCAAGGATGGTGAAAAATAACGCGAATGTGAGAAAAATCCCGTTGCTCACTCTCCGTTTGTCAATAATGAATAGAATCAAAAATAAAAGAATAAAAAATCCTGCGATATAAGCTAGTACCATAATTATAACCTCTTTTCTATATCTCCAACTCTAGTATACTGGGTATGCTTTCAGAAAGGCAAGTCCATTTTTTTGTAGTTGATCAATTTAGCAATATTAACGGGGGAATTGCTCCATTTATGCCGAATTTGTGAACAATTAGCCAATTGGATTGAGTTCCAGTACCTTTTATGATAGATTTAGACTATAAAAGAGAGCGAGGGAATTTTTATATGAAAATGAAAAAGCTTACATTGTTAGTTTTAACGTTAGTTATGGGACTAGTCCTAGTGGCGTGTGGGAGTACACCACAGGAAAAATTCACGAAAAGCGTGGAAAAAACATCGGAACCTGCGGATCAATCGACATCCACAATCGGATTTAAGATTGATGAATTGCCGGCTACTTTAAAAGCAGACCAAAGCGCGGCGATGTTAGAAGGTTTATCTGTCAAAATGACGGTTGCCAATGATCAAAAAGCACAAAAATCTGCGGCGACAATTGCAGTCAAGACGGCAGGATTAGTCAATATCGATGCGACGCTTGATTTATTAGTAGATTTGAAAGCCGAAAAAGTATACTTCCCATTAAGCGATTTATACGATGATAAAGGCAATTTAACCACATTACTTGACCAATTAACAAGCGGCATGTTCTCACAAATTAAGGAAGATAATCCAGATTTAGCAACGAAATACGTGGAGCTGACAGAAGTCGCGAAAGATTTAACGGACGAAAAAGCGAAAAAAGAAGCCGCAAACACGAAAGATGTCGAGAAAGCAACGAAAGATTTGAACAAAAAAGTAACCAAAACTGTCACGGATTATTTCAATAGCTTACCAGAGGATCGTTTCAAAGAGGGCGATGATGGCGAGTTAACTGTGAAATTAACAAAAACAGATATTACGAAATTAGCGAATCAATTAGTGAAATTAGCTGATGACAAAGATGTGAAAGCGGATTTGAAAGTCATCGTGACATCACAAGGCGTTTCAGAGGAAGACTTTGATAAGCAATATGAATCAGCTGTGAAATCAGTCAAAGATGCCATTAAAGATTTAGAAGATGAGAAAAACGCGAAGATTACGATCGACGCGACAATCAAACCTGGCAAAGACGACTCGATTGAAAACATGACGATGAAAGTGAAGCTTACTGATACCAAAGACAAGGACAAACCTGAATCAATGGCCTTTACTATCACGATGAAAACAACAGATTCAGCAAAACTTCCAAAATTCCCAGTAGCATCTGATGTGATTTCTACGACGGAATTACAAAAGATTATTGAGGAAGCAACATCTAGTTACTATGAGTCGTTATATGGCGATGCTTTAACAGGTACGGATACAGACGAAGTACAATAAATAGCATAAAAAACGAGATGTCCTAAAAACTGGGCATCTCGTTTTTTATGCAAGAAAATAATGTTAAGTGCAGGTTATCAAATATTTTTCAGGGGATAGCCAAAATTTGGACTTTGTTTAGAACATACTTAGCGAGTATTGCTGACCAGTCCTATTTTTTATGGTATGATATGTACAGAAAATGATAAAAAAGGTGAAGCGATGAATTATAAAATAGAAACAACAAATGAATCAATCACGCGTGAATTAGCGAAGAAAATTGGCACCAAACTGCAATCTGGCGATGTTCTTTTGCTAGAAGGGGACCTCGGAGCGGGGAAAACCACGTTTACAAAAGGACTCGCGGAAGGTCTGGAGATACCGCAAATGGTCAAGAGCCCGACGTTTACCATTGTTCGTGAATATACAAAAGGACGCTTGCCGCTTTACCATATGGATGTTTACCGGTTGGAAGATGCGGAAGATGATCTCGGACTGGATGAATATTTCCAAGGGAATGGTGTTTCCGTTGTGGAATGGGCCCACTTTATCGAACGGGATCTTCCGGATAAATATATACGCATCACCTTGAAGCATGTCGCAGAAAACGAGCGTACGCTTGAAATAGAGCCAGTTGGAGCACGATACGAAGCACTTTGTTCGGAGGTTTTTGGAGAATGATAATACTTGGGATAGATACGTCGAATGATACACTGGGCGTTAGCATATGGCGCGACGGCAAGGTAATAGGAGAATTCGTCACCAATTTGAAAAAAAATCACAGCGTTCGATTATTGCCGGCAATCGCGGAGTTAATGAAGGAATGCGATGTGACACCGCAAGCGTTGACGAAAATCGCGATCGCGGAAGGACCGGGTTCCTATACAGGCCTTCGAATCGGCGTGACAGTCGCAAAAACGATGGCTTGGGACTTACAAATTCCGCTCGTTGGTGTTTCAAGTCTAGTCCTGATGGCGCAAAATGGGCGCTTTTTTGATGGGCTGATTATACCAATCATGGATGCGCGTCGTGGCAATGTGTACGCGGGCATTTACAAAAAAGAAGCAGCAGGACTCGCGACACTAAAACCGGATCAGCATGTTAGTTTTGAGGATTTACTGGCGGGTCTGGACGCGAAATCGGATGTGCTTTTCATCGGGGACGGCGCAGTACATTTTCAAGAAGAAATCGCAGGACAACTCGGAGCGCGTGCAACGATTGCTGAGGCAGCACTTTGCTATCCACGACCCGCTTTTCTTGGCGAATTAGCGCAACATAAAGACGGCGTTCCAGCGCATTCTTTTGTCCCAACTTACCTGAAACTCGCGGAAGCAGAAAGCAAGTGGCTCGAGGCGAACAAACATGACTGAGGTTACTTTTCGCCAAGCTACCGTTGCCGATGTCAAAAGCCTACTCCGCATCGAAAACGCCGTATTCAGCTCTCCATGGACCGAGAAAGCGTTTCGAAATGAGTTTTACACGAATCAGTATGCGCACTATATTGTCGCGGAGCAGGAGGAGGCGATTATCGGATATGCCGGTGTCTGGATGATTTTGGATGAAGGGCATATTACCAATGTCGCAATCCATCCCGATCAACAAGGAAACGGCTACGGTCGGGCGCTACTGGCAGAACTAATCCACATCGCCCAAGAAAATAACGTGACAAAAATAACACTTGAAGTTCGCATATCAAACACAAAAGCACAACAACTATATCAAAAATTTGGATTCAAAAATGGCGCGATTCGGAAAAAATACTATCCGGATAATCAAGAAGACGCGCTAGTTATGTGGGTGGAATTATGACAAAAGATATCTTAATACTCGGCATCGAATCAAGTTGTGATGAAACCGCAGCATCCGTCGTCAAAAACGGTACAGAAATGCTGTCGAACGTCATCGCATCACAAATCGAGAGCCACAAACGCTTTGGCGGCGTTGTTCCAGAAATCGCTTCCCGTCATCATGTCGAACAAATCACAATTGTATTAGAAGAAGCATTAACCCAGGCAGGCGTCACGATGAAGGATATCGATGCCATTGCTGTTACAGAAGGACCAGGACTCGTAGGCGCACTCCTCATTGGCGTCAACGCAGCCAAAACATTGGCGTTCATTCACAATAAACCACTCATAGGCGTTCACCACATCGCAGGCCACATCTACGCGAACCGCTTCGAAACCGACATGACATTCCCGCTCCTATCCCTCGTCGTGAGCGGCGGACATACCGAACTCGTCGTCATGCACGAGCACGGCAAATTCGAAATCATCGGCGAAACACGAGATGACGCAGCAGGTGAAGCATACGACAAAGTAGCGCGAACACTCGGTTTAACCTATCCAGGCGGCGTCCAAATCGACCGTTTAGCAGCAACCGGAGAAGACACATTCCATTTTCCGCGCGCAATGATGAACGAAACCGATTACGACTTTAGTTTTAGCGGACTGAAATCTTCCTTCATCAACACCGTCCACAACCTACGTCAAAAAGAAATGCCAATCAATGAAGCCGATTTAGCCGCGAGTTTCCAAGCAAGCGTTGTCGATGTCCTCGTGGCAAAAACAATCCGCGCGGCAAAAGAATTCAACGTGACGCAACTCCTTCTAGCAGGTGGCGTTGCAGCGAATCAAGGCCTCCGAGAACGCCTCATCAAGGAAACCGCAAAAGAAATTCCGGATGTCCAGCTCATCATCCCGCCACTGTCTCTATGCGGCGACAACGCAGCGATGATTGCAGCAGCTGGAACCGTCCTATTTGAAAAAGGAATCTACGGCGATTTAACGATGAACGCAAGTCCCGGCCTACTTTTTGAAGATACGTATTAAGCGAAAACGAGTCTCATTCTGCCCTTTTAAAATAGGAATAGAATGAGACTCGTCTTTTGGTTGGAATGGTGGTATAATACGTCCATGTTGTATAGCGTTTAAGAGGAGGATACATATGGAAAGAAAAGATAAAATTAGGATTGGTCTGGCGATTGGGACGCTCGGCATTGTCTATGGAGACATCGGGACATCACCTCTATACGTTATGAAGTCGATTGTCGCGAGTAATGGCGGGCTAAATCACGTATCGGAGGACTATATTATCGGCTCCTTATCGCTCATTTTTTGGACGCTAACGTTGCTTACGACAATCAAATACGTCATCATTGCGTTGCGAGCAGATAATCACGGCGAGGGTGGTATATTTTCACTATACGCCTTGGTCAGGAAACGCGGTAAATGGCTCGTTATTCCCGCGATGATCGGTGGGGCAGCCCTACTCGCAGACGGCGTCTTGACACCAGCCGTCACCGTAACATCCGCGATTGAAGGATTAGAAGAAATTCCAGCCTTTGACGCACTATTCACTGGAAACACCACACTTATTATCACAATTGTTATCGTTATTCTTAGCGGTATTTTCTTTATGCAACGCTACGGAACCATGTTTATCGGGCGTATTTTCGGCCCAACGATGTTTCTCTGGTTTTCCATTTTAGGCGTGTTAGGCATTATCAATATTTTGGGCGACTTATCCATTTTCCGAGCATTTTCGCCATATTATGCCGTAGAATTACTTTTCAGCGATCAAAATAAAGCCGGCTTCCTCATCCTTGGTAGCGTATTCCTAGCCACGACAGGAGCCGAAGCCTTATATTCCGATTTAGGACACGTCGGCCGTAAAAACATCTACATCACATGGCCATTCGTCAAAGTATGCCTACTACTCAACTATTTCGGACAGGGCGCTTGGATTATCTCACTTAAAAATGCCGATGACCCATTCGTGAATCCATTTTTCCAAAGTATGCCAGAATCGTTCATCATGTACGGCGTATTAATCGCGACCCTGGCTGCTATCATCGCCTCACAATCCCTGATAACAGGGGCTTACACGCTCGTTTCTGAAGCCATCGCACTGAATTTATTACCGCGCCTAAGCATCCGTTATCCATCTGAGACGAAAGGACAAGTCTACATTCCAACAGTCACAACGGTTCTCTGGCTTGCCTGCGTAGGAGTCGTGCTCTATTTCCAAGACTCGACCCACATGGAAGCAGCGTACGGCCTATCCATCACCGTCACGATGCTGATGACGACGGTACTCCTTTTCCAATTCTTATTACGAAAAGGGTTCTCGAAACTCGTCACGACAGCGATTCTTATGACATTTGGCGTTCTCGAATTCGCCTTTTTCATCTCAAGCGCCGCGAAATTCATGCACGGAGGCTTTGTCGCCGTTGTCATGGCCGTTGCCATCATGGCGCTCATGTACATCTGGTTCAGCGGTTACCAACTAAAAACGAAACTAGTGAAAAACGTTTCCCTGAAAAAATTCGTACCGATGCTTGCCAAATTAAAAGTCGATACAGCCTATCCAAAATTTGCGCATAATCTGGTTTACCTGACGAGTAGCCGTAACCCATATCGCGTCGAACATGAAGTCATGGCTTCGATTCTCGATAAACGTCCCAAGCGCGCCGATGTCTATTGGTTCGTGAACGTTCAAGTGGTCGATGGGCCTTACGCCGCGTATTATACGGTCGAAAGTTTTGACAGTGATTTCGTGGTTCGCGTGCAATTGAAACTAGGTTTTCGCGTCGAGCAAGATATCAACGTGTTCCTCCAACAAATCGCGAAAGACCTCATTTCCAAAGGCGCACTCGACCAGCAAAAACGGAAATATACAGCGAAGAACGGCCGAACACTCGGCGATTTCTGCTTCGTTATCGTAAAAGACGAGCTGAGCACCGAGGCCGATCTAACGAATTGGCAACGCGTCATCATGCGGAGTAAACTGTTCATCAAGCGATTCACCACCTCACCAGAAAATTGGTTTGGCCTAGAGTACAGCGACGTTCAAATAGAAAATGTCCCACTATACCTCTCCAAGAAAAAAGTCGTGAAAATTCGCGAGTGGAGTTAAAAAACGGGGTTGGGACATAACTCCAAACAAGATAAAATCGCCTTACCCTTCATTTTTGGGTAAGACGAAAATATTGCTTTACACAAATCGAGCGAAAGCGTTTGTATTCAGGGGATTTGGTGGAAGCCGGAAGCGGAGCATACTGGTGTATGTGATGACTGAAAGCAGGGAGAGGGTAGTTTCCTCGACCATGCAAGAAGTTAAGCGTAGCAAGTATTGCGTAGCAGAACCGGAAGTCCGCCAAATCCCCTGAATGCGAGCGCTTGTCGCCGATTTATTTGGCTTATGCACCAGACACGTTTTTTGTTATTCTTCCAGTTCCTCACTCAAAATCGTCCATTCCTCCATCAAATTCTCACTCGATTGTTTCAGAAGGTCTAGCTGCTCCGTCCGTTCATAAGCAGCTTCATGATTTTGATAAACCGCCGGATCTAACAATTCCTGCTCAATCTCACTAATTTTGAGGTCCGTTTCTTCCATCCGTGTCTCGATTTCATCCAATTTCCGCTTCTTCTGACGCATCACTTTTTGCTGTTCCTTATCCAAATGATACGCCTGTTTATTCGTTGCTAACTGCTTCTCCTCAGGATTCGTCTGTTGTTTTTGCAACGCATCAAGTCGTGCATGTTCTCTTTGCTCCGCGATTTTATCCTGATAGTAATCATAATCGCCGAGGTAAACCTGCGCGCGCGTCGGGTGCATTTCGACAATTTTCGAGGCAATTCGATTGATAAAATACCGATCATGCGACACAAACAAAATCGTCCCTTCAAAATCAATCAACGCAGCCTCGAGAACTTCCTTGCTCTCAATATCCAAATGGTTTGTCGGCTCATCCAGAATCAGTAAATTAGCGCCAATCAACGTCAATTTCGCGAGGGCAACACGCGCTTTTTCGCCACCACTAAGCGTATTGACCACCTTCAAAACATCATCATCAGAAAATAAAAAATTCCCTAGCGTCGTGCGAATCGCTTGTTCATTCAGATCAGGATAATCATCCCAA
Organism: Listeria sp. SHR_NRA_18; assembly: GCF_003856515.1. Lineage (NCBI taxonomy): Bacteria > Bacillati > Bacillota > Bacilli > Caryophanales > Listeriaceae > Listeria > Listeria sp. SHR_NRA_18. The sequence goes on along the minus strand of NZ_QPKR01000009.1, from coordinate 17,314 downwards.
AGCTCATGCAAAATCGATTTATTGGAATCCAGTTTCGCCTGTTCTTGATCATAATAACCAATCTGAACGTTGGTACCAAAGCGATATTCACCAGAAAGCGCCGGAATGTCCCCAATCAATGTTTTTAGCAACGTGGATTTCCCGATCCCGTTTGGCCCAACAAGCGCAATACTTTCATGCCGCTTCATATCGAAAGTCAGCTTTTCCGAAACCCGTTTATCGACCGCATAACCAATCGCCAAATCCTCCACGAAAAGCACATCCTTGCCACTAGAACGGTCAAATTGGAAACCAAAATGCGCCGTCTTTTCACTGCCTTGCGGACGGTCCAACCGATCTAATTTCTCCAACTGTTTTCGGCGACTCTGCGCCCGTTTCGTCGTCGAAGCCCGAACGATATTCCGCGCCACAAAGTCCTCCAATTTTGCGATTTTCTCCTGTTGTTTATCGAATTCCTTCCATTGCTGCTCCAATTTTGCCTGCTTCTGAACGAGGTAACGCGAATAATTCCCAACGTAGCGATCAATCTGCGTGCGGCTAATCTCATACACTTGATTCACCACTTTATCCAAGAAATACCGGTCATGCGAAACGATGAGTAGCGCGCCTTTGTAATTCTGCAAATAGGACTCAAGCCAAGAAAGCGTCGCGATGTCCAGATGGTTTGTCGGCTCATCGAGAATCAGAATATCATGTCGCGCCAGAAGTAGTTTTGCCAAAGCAAGCCGCGTTTTTTGACCACCACTAAGCGACGCAATCAGTTTCTCATAATCCGCCTCGAAAAAACGCAAACCGTGCAAGACCGAGCGAATATCCGCCTCATATTGGTATCCACCTTGTTCCTTAAACGCGTGCTGCAACGAATCGTATTCCTTCATTGTTTGCTCGTACTGCACCTTGTTCTCATAAATCGCAGGGTCGCCAAGCCGTTCCTCAAGCGCGCGTAAATCTTGCTCCATAGCCCGAAGCCCTGTGAAAACATCCAGCATTTCATTCCAAATCGTTTTCGAAGACTCAAGGCCAGTATTTTGCGCCAAATAACCAATTTGGACATGCTTCGGCTTTGAAATCGTGCCGCCATCATAACTAATCTGCCCAGCAATAATTTTCAAAAGCGTCGATTTCCCCGCACCATTCCGACCAACCAGCGCAATCCGATCATTCGTCTGCACTTCTAATTTTATATTTTCTAATATCGTTTCAGCGCCAAAATTTTTGACAATCTGTTGTACTTGTAAAAGTATCATTTTTAAATTCTCCTTCATCTCAAAATCCGTCTCTTCTTAGTTTATCGCAAAGCAAGGAGAGAAGCAATGTCTTGAGAAAGGAAACGCTTACGATAATAGAATTCACAAACTCAATCTTGTGAAATAACTAGCAATATAACATCTTTTGCTGTATAATGGAATCCAACAAGCGTTGTAACAAAATAGTAACATATCATTTGAGCAAAAACATTGTGAAATCTATGTGAAATGTTTATAGTGAATAAGCAAGCATGTGAAATGAACAACGATACGAATTAGCGCAATCGTTTTTGTTATATCTCCATGTTTAGTAGCACAAGGATGGCGTGCGAAAGCCACCGTCCACTTACAAATCAAAAGGAAGAAGGGAAACAAACATGATCGAGGAAACGGGCAAGATTCCACAAGCCACAGCAAAGCGTTTGCCGCTTTACCACCGCTATTTAAAGTATTTGCATGAGTCAGGAAAAGAACGCGTATCATCCGCAGAATTAAGCGAGGCTGTGAAAGTTGATTCAGCAACGATTCGTCGCGATTTCTCCTATTTTGGAGCACTTGGCAAGAAAGGTTACGGCTATAATGTGTCCTATATTTTGGACTTCTTTAGCAAGACGCTGAGCCAAGACAAGCAAACGAACGTAGCCATTATCGGTGTCGGTAATTTGGGGACCGCACTATTACACTACAATTTCATGAAAAATAATAATATAAAAATTGTCGCGGCGTTTGACGTCGATGCAAACAAAGTTGGAACGGTGCAACAAGACATTCCAATTTTCCACTTAAACGATATGCAAGATTTGCTGAAGGAGAACAAAGTCGAAGTCGTTATTTTAACCGTGCCATCCGATGAAGCACAAACAACCGTAGATCGCTTGCTAGAAGCCGATGTGAAAGGCATTCTGAACTTTACACCAGCACGTATCAGCGTACCAAAACACGTGCGCGTGCATCACATCGATCTAACAACCGAACTACAAACACTGATTTACTTCCTAGAAAACTATCCAAACAAATAATAACCGAAGAGCCAGACGCGATGTTTGGCTCTTTTTGGCGAGGAGGAAAGCCACTATGCTTAAAAAAATTGTCACGTGGGCACAGCACCAAAATCAAGTCTGTGCGCTCGTACTAGAAGGTTCGCTCGCGAAAAAGCAAGACGTAGATGCCCTATCAGACTTAGACATCAACGTCTGGTTCACCGGAGAAGTTCCGTTCGGAAAAACAGTAGAATGGCTCGCAGAAATCGGCGATGTACTTATCGAAAACCAGCTACATATGGACACACCAGCCGGTGAAATCGCAACCCAGCTCGTCATCTTCCAAAACGGCATCAAGGTCGATTTTTCCTTCTGGCCGATCACCTATCTAGATAATCCTTTCCCGTACTATGAAAAAATGGAAATACTACTAGATAAAGGCGCATACACCCAGCAAATCAAGCGATGCGTCCGTGAAAAAACGAAACTCGCGATGGAAAAGGCTGATTTCAACCAAATCGTGAACGAGTTCTGGTTCGAGTTACATTACGTTGCAAAATTTCTCAAACGCAAAGAAATCTGGTTTGTGCAAGACATCCAAGCAGGCATCCGCGCGAATTATCTTTTACCAATGTTAGAAGAACAAGCCCGCATCACCGAGCGAAATCCATCTTTTTCAGGTCGCAAAATGGAAACTTGGCTCGATCCCGTGTATTTCAACCGCTTACCATCGATTTTTGCCGACTATTCATTGGAAGCAAACTGGCAAGCCATGTGGGAAGAAATCTCGATATTTGAAGAAGTCACCGATTTTATCAGGAAACACTACCAATTCGAGCTCCCAACAGCTAAAATAGAAGGAATGAAGCACTTATTACGCGGCATACAGGAGGGATAATTTTGTTCACAAAAGCAGAAATAACGCAAATACGGCTACACAAATTAGGAATGGACGAACCGTTCGCCGATTCAACAACATTCATGAACCAAGCAATCGCCCTGCAATCGCAAAACCACCAACCAGCACTCGTGAATTTTTTACAACACGTAGACATGCGTTGGCGCGACGCAGAACAGTTTTTCGAAGACGCGCAAGTCATAAAAATCTGGGCCAACCGATTAACACTCCACACTTTTTTAGCAGCAGATTGGGAAATGGTGTTCCGCGTTTTTGGCACACGGACGAACATCGTACACCGACTTTGTAAAAAAGAAGGCATTGATTTGGAAGCAATTTTGGCGGAAATAGACAAGCTTGGAAGAGGGCAAGAAGTGGTGAGTCGCAAGGAACTGGAAGCGATTATTGGCGATTATTCCGCGCAGGTCAGATCCGCAATCATTGCCCAAGCCGCGATACGAGGCATTTTATATTTGCTACCATCGAGCGATACGATTAGAAATTACAGTCACCGCATGCGATTAGGCAATTATAAAAAGTGGACGAGCGACCCTGAGAAAGATATCGAGGCACTGATGACATTGATACGTCGCTATTTAGCAGGATACGGCCCCGCAACTTGGGACGATTTCAGGCATTGGAGTGGTTTGAACATCGGCGAAATAAAGCCAGCAATAACAAGATTGGCAACAGAACTCGACACATTCACGCTAGAAGGCCAAACCTATCACGCACTAAAAGGCGAAAAAACCGTACCAGCATCCGAAAAAGTATTTTTATCAGGAAAATTCGACCAATCCGTAATCGCCTACAAAGACCCAACATGGATCATGACCGAAGCCCAGCGAAAATCAGCTTGGACAGTAAATGGTCACTGCTCGGCGATTATCGTAGCAGAAAACCGCGCCATCGGATTATGGAAATACGAATGGAAAAAAGAAACCCTACAATTCACCATTACCTATTTTGAAAAAGCCTGTCTCGAGACGGAAATCAAGCAAGAATTGGAACATTTTGCATCACGCTTAGAAAAACAAGCCACTGAAATTCAATATGAAGGCATATAAAAAGAGCAGGCACAAGTCCTACTCTTTTTTCTTCGTCAAACCAATCGCTACAAACTTAATCCCAGTCACGAAGTTAACAGTAGCCATCGCAATCATCAAATACGTCATAATCGTCCAGCCACTCGCATTCACTTGGCTAATCGCGAAATAAGTAAAGACAATCGCAAGCACTAAATAAATGAGGCCCTGCATAGCTAAAGGGTTTTTCATGATCCGCCTCCTAACATAAATTGGCCAACCATCGCGAGCACGTTCATCAACATATGCGCGGCAATCGGCACCGCGATTCGTTTCGTTTTCGTATAAATATAGCACAGAATCAGCCCAATCACGACGTAGACGAGTAAAAACGTCAAATCCATATGCATCAATCCGAAGAAAACAGAGCTAATCACAGCCGCAACGTGAATGTTCATCCGTGACGCCAAGCCTCCGAAAATAATTTTCCGAAAAACGATTTCTTCCAAAATTGGCGCTAAAATCGACGTGAAGACAATCATCAATGGCACAGCACGAGCTAGTTCTCCGAGCATCTCAGTATTCGGAGAGAGGCCACTTATTCCAAATAATCCCATGATGAAAACAGATATCGATTGACCGAAAAGCAGTGCGACGAAACCGAGCACCGCATAAGCGACACTTTTCCCGACAGAAGCAGGTTCTCCTTTTTCGATTTTAGTCGTTCGCGGTTGTTTTCGAAGCAACATCCAGATAATGATCACGGCCACTAAGTTACTGAAAACACTCCAATAAACCGAGGCGTACGTGATGAGCTGCTTATCCGATAAATCAGTTGCTGCACGTAAAATGCCCATCAAAATCGGAGCGCCAATGAGGGATGAAAAATAAGCAGCGAAGTATGTAAGTAGCACATACCAATAACGTCTATTCAAAATAACACGACCTTTCAAATACATAGGCAGTACAAATGCCTGCCATTTATCTCATTTCCCTATTGTACTAATTATTGGGGGAACAAGCAACAACGGGGATGCGATATGCAGAAGAAACCTCTCTATTTTTAGGTGCAAATACTTGCATTTTCCGCGCATTTTTTATAATATAAGAAGTGGGTTAGCACTCTAATGTTAAGAGTGCTAAAAATCATAAACATAGACTTGAGGAGGTTGTTTTAATTGTTAAAACCATTAGGAGATCGCGTTATTATCGAAGTTTTGGAAGCAGAAGAGAAAACGGCAAGTGGTATCGTACTACCAGATTCGGCGCAAGAAAAGCCACAAGAAGGTAAAGTCGTAGCAGTCGGAAGCGGCCGCGTATTAGATAACGGCGACACAGTAGCACTAGAAGTCGCAGAACAAGATCACATTATTTTCTCCAAATACTCAGGCACAGAAGTCACGTATGACGGGAAAGATTACTTGATTGTGAGAGAATCGGATATATTGGCAGTCGTAAAAATAGAAAGCTGAAAAGAGCCTGCTAGCCTCGAAAAAATTTGTTAGGGGGCGCAGTGGAAACCTGAACTTGGTTTTTGCGGAGGCACCGAAAATTTCGAGAGGCTGGTTCTTGAAGCTGGGCTGGGAAATAAGGAAGCTGAATCGGCTCGTTCAGCTCCGAAAAAAAACTGGAGCGGCCGCAATGAAAACCTGAACTTGGTTTTTGTGGAGGGCGTGAAGTTTTCGAGGAGTTAGCCGATGAAACTGGACTGGGAAATAAGGAAGCTGAATTTAGATTAGGAGGAATCATAAAAATGGCAAAAGATATTAAATTTAGTGAAGACGCACGCCGCGCAATGCTTCGTGGTGTCGATCAATTAGCAAACGCTGTAAAAGTAACACTCGGACCAAAAGGACGCAATGTCGTATTGGAAAAGAAATTCGGTTCACCGCTGATCACAAATGATGGCGTAACGATCGCGAAAGAAATCGAACTCGAAGATCCTTTTGAAAATATGGGTGCAAAATTAGTATCCGAAGTAGCTAGCAAAACAAATGACGTTGCCGGTGACGGAACAACAACGGCGACTGTTTTAGCACAAGCGATGATTCAAGAAGGCCTAAAAAACGTCACAGCTGGCGCTAACCCAGTTGGAATTCGTCGCGGAATCGAGCGCGCCGTAGCCACAGCAATCACAGAACTAAAAGAAATCTCAAAACCAATCGAAGGCAAAGAGTCGATCGCTCAAGTTGCTGCAATCTCATCAGGCGACGAAGAAGTCGGTCAACTGATCGCAGAAGCCATGGAACGCGTTGGAAACGATGGCGTTATCACGATTGAAGAGTCTAAAGGTTTTGCAACGGAACTGGACGTAGTAGAAGGTATGCAGTTTGATCGTGGCTACTCGAGCCCGTACATGGTGACTGATCCAGATAAAATGGAAGCCGTTTTGGAAAATCCATATATCTTAATCACCGACAAAAAAATCAACAACACGCAAGAAATCCTGCCAATTTTAGAGCAAGTGGTTCAGCAAAATCGCCCACTTCTTATTATCGCAGAAGACGTAGAAGGCGAAGCGCAACAAACGCTCGTTTTAAATAAATTACGCGGTACGTTCAATGTTGTCGCAGTGAAAGCACCAGGATTCGGCGATCGTCGTAAAGCGATGCTAGAAGATATCAGTATCCTAACTGGCGGCCAAGTAATCACCGAAGAACTAGGCCTAGAGCTGAAAACAACAACAATGGAACAACTTGGTAACGCGGCTAAAGTCATGGTCACAAAAGAAGCAACAACAATCGTAGAAGGCGCTGGAAACAGCCCACAAATCTCGACTCGTGTGAACCAATTACGCGCCCAAATGGAAGAAACAACATCCGAGTTTGACAAAGAGAAACTACAAGAACGTCTTGCGAAATTAGCAGGTGGTGTTGCGGTCGTTAAAGTCGGCGCAGCAACAGAAACTGAATTACAAGAACGTAAACTTCGCATTGAAGACGCGCTAAACTCTACACGTGCAGCCGTTGAAGAAGGAATCGTATCCGGTGGTGGTACAGCCCTTGTCAACGTATACAACAAAGTCGCAGCGATCGAAGCAACAGGCGACGAAGCAACAGGCGTGAAAATCGTTCTTCGCTCACTAGAAGAACCAGTTCGCCAAATCGCGCATAACGCAGGCTTAGAAGGCTCCGTTATCGTAGAACGCTTGAAAAACGAAAAAATCGGCGTAGGCTTCAACGCAGCAAACGGCGAATGGGTAAACATGATCGAAGCAGGCATTGTCGATCCAACAAAAGTAACCCGTTCCGCATTACAAAACGCATCATCCGTAGCAGCACTTCTTCTTACAACAGAAGCAGTCGTTGCAGACCGTCCAGACGAAAACGCTGGCGGCGGCGTTCCTGATATGGGAATGGGTGGAATGGGCGGCATGATGTAACAATTAGAAGTGAATTGGCTTTATATCAATGTTTAACGGGTTTATTTTCACCTGAAAAATTGATTTAGCCCACTTTTAGCCCACATAAATTGCAAAAAATTATTGAAGGAAGCTTTTCGCCAGATTATTTACTTTGGCAGAGGCTTCTTTCTTTATGTTGTCTGTTATATGAATATATGTGCTTTGTGTCGTCTCGAAAGAGGAATGACCAAGTTGTTTTTGTATATATACTTGGGGTAGTTGTAATTCTTCTAATAAGGTCGCGTAAGAGTGTCTAAAACTATGCGGGGTATAATTTTCTTCGATTTCACAAAGTTTTAAGAGTCGCCGTAACCGGTTAGCAATTTGTTTAGCGTTTTGAGGGTATCCATTTGTTTTAGCGAAAATGAACTTTTCATTATGATAGGATTCCCCAGCGGCTAATTTTATTGCTTTTTGCTTTTTAATAAGGCTGGCGATTAAATCGTACAGCTCCTTACTAATATCTATAGATCGTATAGAACCTTTCGTTTTGGGTGGAAGGAGTGTATACTCCTTCATATTATTTTTAGGGTTATATAGAGTCTTAGTAACAACAATTTCGTATTTTCCATTTTGTGATTTTAAATCATCGTATTTTAGAGCGATAAGTTCACCGATACGAATTCCAGTAGAGGCCAGCAAACTAAACGTTTCATAATCATCTTCTAACCCTTTTTCTTTAGCTGTAGACAATATAAGCTTGATTTTATCTATCTCGATGTTTTTATTACCTGGATTCGATATTTTGTTTTGGATGTCTTGGGCGGTTTCTAATTTTTTAGGCAGGATGGCGTATAGTGTCGGGTCGCGATCTATAATGTTATCCTGATATGCTTTTTTGAAAATCATTCTGGCTACTGAATGAGTGCCGCTAATTGTATTTGTTGCATAGATTTTATTGAGTTCGTCTAGGAAGTCTTGATACATAATTGACGTAATTTGTTTTATTTTGATATAACCGAATTGCTTTACAAGCCTTTTCTGTTCTATTTTCCGCGGCCGAACAGTGCTTTCTTTATTGTTGATTGCATAGTTAGCAAGCCATTTCTCCGCATACTCAATGAATAGAACGCTATCGTCTGAATTGAAGTGCCCGCTTTTTATTTTCTTCTCAGCTTCCGCGGCGGCTTCTATACAATCTGCTTTTCTTTTGAATCCTGCAACTGATTTTTCTTTTTGCTTTCCAGTTGCCGGATCAGTGTATCGAATTCTGTATTCCCATGTGCCATTTCTCTTTCGATAAGATGCCATATTAACAAATCCTTTCGTTCCTCTGTTTTAGCTAAAAAGAAAAGCCCGGTAGGGCGATTCTTACATATGCTTCGAAACAATCACACGAGTGACTATGTTTTCGTCGTTATCATTAACAAATAAGACATCGTATTTCTTTTTATATTTTTTCGATTCATAGACGAAATACAATTACATGAACCAATTTCATAATTAAAAAGCGTTGCAGCCCAATGATTTTCAAGGTACAAAAATGGACTACCTCCCCATAAACCAGATGACATTGCGGCTATATCAATAGGGAATTAGATAAAATGACTAAAATGGGCCAATTACCTCCCCATTGATATGATGCGGTTTCCACTTGTTTTCATGAGAAATAAGATAAAAATCAGCCTATTTAAGCCATTTTTCGACTTATGAAATTGATTCACATATCTAAGATTTGTTTTTTCTTATGGATAAATTCTTCTTCTGTTAGAACACCTTCATCAAAAAGTTCCTTGTATTTGCGTAGTTCTTCGGCGGGGGATAGTGTTTGCTGATTTATTAAAACGCTAGCAGAATCCTTTGTAATTCGCTGTTCTATAATGTTTTTTATAATATTAGCTTTATCCGAGTCTTCTTTCAAAAAGATAATACTATTTTCGTCTTTTACAGCGTCTAGTATACCTTGTGAGTTACTGTTTCCAGAGAGAGTAAATTGTATATAACCACTAGTCATACCAGGTTCTTTCAGCTGAACACTATTAATATTAGATATTTTGATTGCTTTTTCTCCAGATGATCCTACGTTAATTTTATTCATAGCTCCTTTACGAGTTATGCGGATAAAGTGTTCATCAATAATCACCTGCGTCTTAGCAGGTTTTTCAAATAAAAATTGATTGTTCTTTATTTGTTGATTTCGTTGATGCTCCTCGGCTAAAATTTGCTTTTTCTTCTTACCTTTTAATTTTAAATCTTGGCTTCTCGACGATTCACTTAATACCTTTTCTTCAAATGCTTTTTCTTCCTGCGCCTTTTTAAATTTCATTTTTTTCTTCTCATCAGAGCGCTCTATAGATTTATCAATGCTCTGTTTTGCTATTTCCGTTGATTTTTCCATACTTTTCTTTGCTAGCGCTTTCCAGTCTACCATGAAATGACCTCCCGTTTTTTAATTATACATAACAACAAATCAACGTGAAAAGCTGATTTGCTTGTCTTTGAAGAATGTGTTCCAATCGCTTTCTAGGTCTGCAGCGTGCTCCGGTCTTCGCATTTTGATATATATATCCATACAATCCAAAACCTCGGCCTCCGCGTCTAAATTACCTTCAAGATAATCAATTATAGCCAAATGTGCATAGGCGTCATTTTCGACAGATGGTTTATCGTATTTTTTGCAAAGAGGGATCGCTTTTTTGAGATAGTTCTTTGCTAGATCAAATCTATTTTTGTGGACATAATATTTCCCAACATTCGTATAAAAGGTCGCATCAAAATTAACGTCCTTACTATAATCAAGATAATAAACCATTCTGTCCTCTATTCTTTTTACCATCTCAGCACCGAGGTCGACAGGGAAAATGAAAAAAAGCTTTGACATAATAAAAAGTTCTTGGTAAGTCCAATCTGGGCGAGGATTAAGAATATCCCAAATCCTTCTAGCGGCAGGGCTCTCCACATCGTAGGTGTTTTGTTGAGTTATTTTTAGGTATACATCTTCTATGACATACATACAGTAAGCGATAAAGTCATTTGGGTTCTCCGCTAAATAAGCTATCATGTGCTCTAATAGCTGATCCCCTTGGATTCGATCTATCGAATTTTTTGTATTTGTAAAACTGAAAAAAATGTCATCAGTAGGGGATAGTTTATAGTCATGCTGAATATACACAAACTCCCTTAGAGGCATCTCAAATTCTTCAAGTATATTCAATAAAGTATCTAGTGTGATGTTACTTCTAGAGGATTCGAGATTTGCTATACCGGCTTGAGTGATACTCTTAAAATCTTTTTGCCTCATGCCTTTCATTTTCCTTATATGTCTGATAGTTTTTCCCACGGTTTTCATATTAAGCCCCCTTAAAATATTTATATGTGGTAGAAAACAACGTTTATTTGACAAAATTTGATAAGATATAGGTGAGGAGGTGAATAATTATGAAAAAACTGAATAAAATGTTTTATGTTAGTAAAATGGTTGCGCTACCAGCTATAACAATGATAATTGCCGCGTTCATCAACATTCATACTTAAGCACAAAAAAACGAAGTCATCTCCCCCAATCTCGCCGATTGTAAAAAGAAAAAGACTTCGTACAACGGGATTATAACATGTAGGAAAGGGATAATACAATTTTTATGAGATGAACAGGAGTGACATCTATGGCGCAATTGAGTGAGAAAGTAACATCTGAAATACTCGAAAATATAGAGAAAAATATGGAGCTATACTTACAAATAACAAAAGATGCTCCAAAAAATAATAAAGTGACGGATGCTCTAGTTACCTTGGGTACTAAAAAAGAAGATATAGCAGGCCTATCTATTTTTATAGCAGGTCTCGTAATATCAACTTATTACCAGTGAATATGAATACTTCAACTGCCTACGATTTGTAGGCAGTTTTTTATTTCTTATTTTTCTTGTCATTATTAATCGATTCAAAGAGTTGTTTAATGTTCTCTAAACTATCTGGGTTTTTGTCGAGTAAATCAAAAAGCCATTGATGTAATTCCTTATCTTTCACAATATCATCAATTGAATTGTACTTTTTCTTTTCCTCAATATTAGGGGTATCAGTTCGACCTAGCAGATAATCAGTTGACACTTCAAAATAGGAGGCCAACTCTTCCAAAGTCTCGGTATCGGGAAATCTATTGCCATTTTCGTAACCAGATATAGATACATTAGTCACATTGACTTTTTCTCCAAGTTGAGCTTGAGTTATTCCTTTTTTCTTTCGGAGATCTTTTAGTCTATCTTTAAATAACATTTTTATCTACTCCTAATATATATCATTGTATTTATTTTATCTTAACTAATAGTTAAAATAAAGGGGTTGTGTTAAATTTAGCTAATAGTAAATAAAAAGAGTTGACATTTAACTATAAGTTAAGTATTATATATTTAACAGCTAGTTAAATTTTATTTTTTAGGAGGTGCATAACATGACTAAACTCAAAAAAATTAGACTTGAAAATGGTTTTACTTTAGAGCAAGTCGCTGTATCGATTGGAGTTAGTACTGCATACTATTCGATGATTGAAAATGAAAAGAGAAGAGTGTCGTATGAACTTGCAGTTAAAATTGCTAATTTTTTCAGTATGAAACCCGATGATATTTTTTTAGATAAAAAATTAACTACAAGTTAATTTTTCTGGATACGGACTTACTATAAAACATTCAAATTAGGAGGAATCAAAATGACAGGTTTAAAAGCGATTACTAAACAAAATTTAGGACGCTTTAGTTTCACTGGTATTGAAGGTGGATTTGGAGACGGTAAGCGAGCAATGACGGTAAAGGATATTGCGGCGATTCATGGTAAGGAAGTGAAACATATAAACGAAGCTATTATAAAAAATAGAACACGTTTTAAAAACAATGTTGATATTATCGATATTCTAGGTGTCGATGGAATCGACCCCAAAGATTTAGGGTATTCGCAACAAGCTATTAACGCGTATACAGGATTAAAAGCAATTGGCAAAGAAGCAGGAATCTATCTTCTGTCAGAACGAGGCTATTCAAAACTACTCAAAATATTAGAGGATGATACAGCTTGGGAAATCTACGATCAGTTAGTAGATAACTATTTCAACATGCGTGAAAAATTGAGTTCTAGCCACTCATTTTCGTACATGATTGAAGATCCAATTGCAAGAGCACAAAAATGGATTGAAGAGCAGGAAGAAAAGAAACAGGCGCTTGAAGTAATCGAACGGCAAAAGCCTAAAGTATTATTCGCAGATGCTGTATCAACAAGCAAAACATCTATTTTAATCAGAGAACTGGCAAAAATCCTTAAGCAAAATGGCGTAGATATAGGGCAACAACGATTATTCGAATGGATGCGTACAAATAACTATTTAATCAAACGCCAAGGGACAGATTGGAATATGCCAACACAATACAGTATGGAACGCGGTTGGTTTGAAATAATTGAAACATCAATTAATCGTTCAGATGGTTCTATAACAATTGGCAAGACGACAAAGGTAACCGGAAAAGGTCAGTTGTACTTTGTAAATAGGTTTTTGAAAGAAAAACAATCTACGTATCAAGAAGCATAAATATGATGTGAGGAGGAGCAAAATGAAAGCAATTGAACTTAGGAACAGATTAAATTCATTAGGATTTGAACTAATCCAAGGAAAGAGCGAAAACTTTTTCATGGTAACTAATGTGAAAAGTGGTGATAATGTTGCCGACTTCTATTCAATTAAAGAATCGAAGCATTACAAAGATTTCTATCTTAATAAAGAGTTCTTAAAATTAGGAGCAGATACACAGGCGCAGCTATTAAATTTGCTGGAAGTTTACACAAAAACACCTTTAAATGAGCGAGAAGCACATTGAGCGCCATGCCTACCACAACAGGCGCTCATATATCAAAGGGGCTAAAACAATCATAACGCGTAATCGTGTTATACGCCCATCAATAAAATAACAGAATGGGGAAAATCATGGCACATGTATTACAAGAGTCAGTTTTCGCACCAAAAGCGGTAACGACATTAACTAAGAAGCATCAGCAAAAGGAGATAGCGCTAGACAATCACATAACACAAGCGCTAGTGAGCCAACAGGCGAACGGAAAAAGAAAAGTATCAAAGCAGACAGCTAGACTATATATGCAAAAATACAACGATGCAGAGGCTAATTTCATGCTTCTACACGAATTTAGCGGCGGATTTTTACCGTGCATACTCGAAAAAATAGATAAGCACCAGATGTCTTTGCTCCATCACTTCGCAAGAGAGGCGACGGAGGCGGTAGAGAGCGTTAAGCAGTCATTAGATACGTTTGCTTCGCCTATCCCGAAAATCAGTCCAGAGCAACGGCAAGTGGTTGTAAACGTAATGCGAGAAATGCTAGACGCATCAGCAATCATAAACACGACACTAGCGATAATCAGTGAAGACTACAATATCGATTTAAAAAATCAAGTATTAGAACGTGAAAAAGTTTGGGAAAAATTCGGATGGATTTGAGGTGTTTTAAATGGAGGTAAGACTTGCAGTTGAGGATCGAAACATACTAAGTGAATTGCTTGCGCAAGTTGCTGAAAAAGCTTATATGCATGGTGTTGAGGATGCCAAAAAGTATTATCAATATCCGGAAGCGCTCAAAACTACAGATATTGAAAAGATGTATCAGATAAAATCGGCAAAAGTGTCTGAACTAGTGCGCCGTAGAGATTTCCCGAAAATCAAATTAATACGCGCAAGGTATCCACGTGACGAGGTAATCGAGTTCATGAAAAACAACAAACATTTATACGCTGAAAAAGATAAAGAGGTGAAAGAAAAATGTTCACAATGCTAGGCTGGGTAATACAAGTTATCGTGATAGCGGCATGTGTTGATACCGCAATTATCATACGTGAAAAGAGGAAAAAAGATGACGAAATGGAAGAAGAGAACATTTAAGCGCCATCATGACATAGGCGACATTACAATCGTTTTGAACTATCAGACCGGTACGGTTTCTTCAAATCGAACAATAGGTAGTATGCCGCTTGTAGAAACTGGCCATAAGACATTTAAAAGCTATGCCGAATATTTGGAATCAGAAGGATACGAGGAGGTAGAGCAATGTTTTCAGCACTAGTAAACTTTTTCTTTTGCGGTCACGAGGACGAAGCTGGCGAAATCAAACTTACGAAAGGAACGATGCGCTTTATAACGATATTTGCAGGTTCTGTAATATTCGCTGTATTGCTATGTATATCGGTTTTGGTGATGAACTATGCAGGTTGAGAATCAGTTGTTAGACGAGGAGTATTGGGAGTTACGCGGTCAAAATAGCCAAGCATGGCATGGCGAGTATATGGAAGACTTGAGAGGGCGTGAAGAAGAGGAAGAAAAGGCATAAAAAAAGCTCACTTTAACGGAGTGAGCGAAACACATACAGGGAGTGCATGTATAAGAATAGATAACTTTATTATACATACTCCCGCACAAAATTGCAATGGAGGAGAGAAAATGCAAACAGTTATTAACACGAAAGAGCTGAACCATGCAGATTGGTTATTAGCTCGTAGGGAAGGCATCGGCGGTAGTGATGCAAGCATTGTGATGGGCCTCAACAAATATAAAACGGCGTTTGAACTATGGCTTGATAAAACAGGTCAAGTAATGCCTGATGACGAAGCTGGCGAAGCGGCATATTGGGGAAATCAGATGGAGGAAGTCGTAGCAAAAGAGTTCGAGAAGCGGACAGGAAAGAAGGTCCGCCGTAGTAATATGATGTACCGGCATGAATATTACCCTTTTATGCTTGCTAACGTGGATCGATTTGTAGTTGGTGAAGATGCGATTTTGGAGTGTAAAACAGCATCAGCCTATCTTGCTAAAGAATGGGAATCCGAAGAGGTTCCAGCACCGTATTTAGTTCAAATTCAGCACTATATGGCGGTTACAGGGAAAAATAAGGCGTATCTAGCGGTTCTCATTGGCGGGAATAAATTTATTTGGAAAGAGGTGCCTCGTGATAACGAACTGATTTCTCAAATCATCGCTTTTGAAATGAATTTTTGGGAAAGTCATGTACTCGGTGGTATTGCCCCGGCACTGGATGGATCAAGCGCAGCAGAACAATATCTAAAAGAACGATTTGCGGAGTCAGAGGAGCGAAAAGTGATGCTTCCAGCAAAATATAAAGGATATTTGGAAGAACGCGAAACTTTGGAAACAGATATAAAAATACTACAGACACGAAAAAAAGAAATAGATAATCATATAAAAAAAGAAATGGAAACAGCGGACACCGCATTGGTTGATGATTATGCGGTTAGTTGGAAATCTCAAACACAACAAAGAGTAAGTGCAGATAAGCTAAGAAGCGAGTTTCCAGATGTATATCAAAAAGTGTTAACGGAAAGCAGTTTCAGAAAATTTATGGTGAAGGAGATTAAATAATATGGCAACGAATAATTCATTAAAAAATCAATTAGCAAACAAACAAGAAGGTAACCAAGTAGGGACAGCGCAATCGTTAGGGCTTAAAGGCTTAGTAAACGCCCCAACGATGAAAGGGAAGTTTGAGGAAGTGTTGGATAAGCGAGCGCCGCAGTTTTTAGCCTCGTTACTGAATTTGTACAACAGCGAAAGCGGGCTACAAAAAGCGGAACCAATGTCGATTATCATGTCAGCCCTGGTAGCGGCAACCCTCGATTTGCCAATCGATAAAAATTTGGGATATGCCTGGATAGTTCCCTATAGCGGGAAGGCGCAATTCCAACTTGGATATAAAGGATATATCCAGTTAGCGCTTCGGACCGGGCAATATAAAGCAATCAATGTTATCGAGGTTAGAGAAGGCGAGTTAGTGAGCTGGAACCGTCTTACAGAAGAACTTGAACTTAATTTAGACGGCGCAGAAAGTGATAAGGTCATTGGCTACTGCGGATATTTCCGGCTAGTGAATGGATTTGAAAAGACAGTTTACTGGACCAAGGCAGAAATTGAATTTCATAAAAATAAATTTAGTAAGTCTAATTTTGGATGGGGCAAAGATTGGGACGCGATGGCTAAGAAAACAGTCCTTCGGAACATGTTAAGTAAGTGGGGAATCTTATCAATTGATATGCAAAAAGGTATCACAGAGGATGGGAACGAGCAAAAAGGGCGAATTGATATTACAGAAGATGTTGGTTTGGATATTATCGATTCCGCGGAAGAACCAAAAAAGCCGTCTGATACGTTGCCAGAAGGTTCCGCGGTACAAGGAAGTATTGTCTGATGATGAATCGAGTTGTTTTAGTTGGTCGTCTGACAAAAGACCCTGAACTACGTTACACTCCCGCAGGCGTTGCGGTTGCGACGTTTACACTCGCTGTAAATCGTAACTTTACTAATCAGGCAGGAGAACGTGAAGCGGATTTTATTAACTGTGTTATTTGGAGAAAGCCAGCAGAAAACGTTGCGAACTATCTAAAAAAAGGAAGCATGGCAGGCGTGGATGGCAAGGTGCAAACACGAAATTATGAGGGGCAAGATGGGAAGCGAATTTATGTGACAGAAATCCTTGCGGAGTCTGTTCAATTTTTAGAGCCTAGGAACGCTAACAATCAATCAAACACGACGAACCAAGGTGATTATCAGGCCGGAACAAATACACAGCAACAGCAAGCTAGTACGGCGGTTATTGACGATGGTAATCCGATAGATGTTTCAGATGATGACTTACCATTTTAACCGATTTTAAAAAGTAAGAGGTGTAACAAATGAAGGGCGCATTCCAGATGAGTCGAGAAGTATTTGAAAGTGATATATGGACAGACGTAGCAAAATTTCGATTATTCTTCTACATCGTCGG
>NZ_QPKR01000099.1:0-399 GCF_003856515.1 Listeria sp. SHR_NRA_18 | reverse complement strand
ATTTCGTACTGAGCATTTTCGTTCAGGAGGTCAAACCTGGCGTACGGCGTGCCACCGAAGGCACTCTGGTGGATACTGCCAACCTGCTGGCGCAGGTGGCGCGGCTGGATATGAGACATGGGGATGCGGCAAAAGGCCAGTTAGCACAGGCTATCGCCCAGCTTAATAAGAGGCCGATCGGGGCCAATATCGCCGGGATCCGCAAAGATCGTAACGAATATCGCGTCTATCTTACCGATGGGCGCGGCAAGGTGATTTTCGATTCATCGGGCCAGGCGCTGGGGCAGGATTACTCCCGCTGGAACGATGTTTATCTGACATTACGTGGCCAATACGGTGCGCGTAGCACCCGAACGATTGCCGAAGATGAGAGCAGTTCGGTGATGTATGTCGCCGCAC
>NZ_QPKR01000098.1:0-401 GCF_003856515.1 Listeria sp. SHR_NRA_18 | reverse complement strand
ACTTACACCTGCTATAGTATTAGGACAAGCTACTATACTAGAGTTTAATAAATCACTTTCTAGCATTATAGGCACACCATCATCTTTAAAAGTTTTTCCTTTGTTTGATTTAAGTATGACTTTACCTCCATGGATACATTCTAGGTTTTGATTTTCTAAAAGAGCATGAAGTTTAGCTATAGCTTGTTTTTTATCTACTTGTGTGGTTTTTTGTTCTTTTAAAGTGTTTGAAATTAAGTCTTTATACTCTAAGCTTTGTTTGCTTAAACATTCTAATTTGATATTTAAAGAATTTTCTAATATAGAATAATTAAGCAAACAAAGTTCATCATTTTTATAAAAGATACTAAGTCTTCCTAAACCACTGCTTTCATCTTTAGGAGAAAAATAATAACTAGGTG
>NZ_QPKR01000097.1:0-405 GCF_003856515.1 Listeria sp. SHR_NRA_18 | reverse complement strand
ATGCAAATAAGACATAACATCTCCGGTTATCACTGTCGACCCAGCCCATGGTCACCTCGGTATATCCCTCAATCTTCCCGTCTTTCATTTCCATCATCCGGACGTTGATGCCCAATACTCGTGACTCATTTCCTGGATGAGACTAACTCCATTCCCTGGAGTTGTTAGTGTTATCCACAGCCAACCACCCGTCGATCCCAGTGTTCCGGCTCTGTTTGTACTATCTTTACTCCAGGCTAATCTCAAGGGTCCCCCGCTGTCAACTCGCAGGATTCATTGTTGCCTCCCGCCCCCTGCTTGTTGAGCTCCGTAAACTTCCAGTGAAGAAGATTGGCTGAAGCCTAAGACTGTCATCGGGAATAACCGCAAACATCGTAATTGGACTCGTACGCACTGTCGATCCGG
>NZ_QPKR01000096.1:0-406 GCF_003856515.1 Listeria sp. SHR_NRA_18 | reverse complement strand
GTTTTTATACTCCGGGGCCGCCTTGATGATAGCGACCGCCGCGTTAATCTCCGCCGCACTCAACGGATTTAGCGGATGGGCCCGATGTTCCACCGCAAAGGTCTGATCCAGACCGGATTGGAACACTTCGTTGATAAACTCGTCGGACATATAGGCCGTTTTACCCTTGAACACCACCGGCACCTGTAATCTCAGCGGCTTGCCGTTAACGATGGCTTCGCGGCTATCCGGTTTGACCTTCACATAGGCACCATCTTTCACGATAACGAACATGCGGGCGTAGTCATCCCACTGCACGCTGGCACCAAACTCCTCCAGCGTTTTTTGCAGCGGAACCATATGTGCCGCAGCGCCATGAGCCAACGCCGCTGGCTGCCAACCCGCGCCGATCAGCAAGCCTAACGCC
>NZ_QPKR01000095.1:0-406 GCF_003856515.1 Listeria sp. SHR_NRA_18 | reverse complement strand
AACCACGCCTTGCACCTGTTAGCGGCAGGCTACTGGTTTGGCAGCCTATTACCGTTGTTGCTTTGCCTGCGCTACTTGCCACAACCGCAGTGGCGTAGCGATGCGATCGCCACCTTGATCCGTTTCTCTCGCTGGGGCCATGTTGCCGTGGTGCTGGTGATCGTCACGGGCATAATCAACAGTCTGATTATCCTTGGCCGCTGGCCAGTCGATCTTGATTCCGCTTATCAGCGTTTGCTGCTAGTAAAAGTCGGGCTGGTGGCACTGATGGTGATGGTGGCATTGGCCAACCGTTACGTTATCGTCCCCGCGATGCGTACCATCCCTAATCTGGCACAGCGCGGGGTGGTGATCGCCTGCTGGCTTGAGGTGGCGCTGGGCGCAGCGGTGCTGCTGTTGGTGAGGT
>NZ_QPKR01000094.1:0-407 GCF_003856515.1 Listeria sp. SHR_NRA_18 | reverse complement strand
GTATACCGGGTTATTCGCCGGTTTGCTGACGCGGATCTGGCCACGGACCACTTGGTGGCGGCTGGCCATTGCCGCTCCGGCTCTATGGCAACTGACCGAGTTCCTGCGCGGTTGGGTGCTGACCGGTTTCCCCTGGTTGCAATTTGGTTATACCCAGATCGATGGTCCGCTGAAAGGCATTGCGCCATTGCTCGGCGTGGACGCGATCACGCTGATGCTGATGTCCCTCAGCGGCCTGCTGGTATTTGCCCTCAACCAGCGGCGCATCACCCCGGCGGTCATTGCTATCGCCATGCTGTTACTGCCGTGGCCGCTGCGCCAGATCCACTGGTTTACGCCGCAGCCGGATAAAGCGGTGAACGTCGCCATGGTGCAGGGCAATATCGAGCAGTCGATGAAGTGGGATC
>NZ_QPKR01000093.1:0-408 GCF_003856515.1 Listeria sp. SHR_NRA_18 | reverse complement strand
GAGGTTTTTCCGGGGTGCGCGACGTCCATTCATCAGCACAAGCGCGAGCCAGCAAAGCGGCCTGGTAGTTAATTTCGGCAGACAGCGACTCCATATGGTAGTCGGCCACCGCGATAGTGGTCGAGTTGAAGGTGTTGGTTTCGAGGATGTCGGCCCCCGCCTCCAGGTAACCGTTGTGGATCGCAGTGATCACCTCCGGCTTGCTTAACACCAGCAGGTCGTTATTGCCTTTCAGATCACTTTGCCAATCGGCAAAACGCTCACCGCGGTAGTCTGCCTCCTCCAGCCGATAGCTCTGGATCATGGTGCCCATACCGCCGTCCAACACTAAAATACGCTGCGATAGCTGCTGACGCAGTTGTTCCACTCGATTTATCACTGTAGCCCCTTCACACCCGATTATCCGCC
>NZ_QPKR01000092.1:0-409 GCF_003856515.1 Listeria sp. SHR_NRA_18 | reverse complement strand
CTGAACCGTACCGCGCGTGGCCAGCAAACCGACGATACCGTTGGCGGTCAGTTTGGCAGCAGGCTTGATCGCAGGCACCACCCCCACTACCGGGAAAGCAAAACGTTCACGCAGTGCGGGTAAGGAAACGGTACTGGCGGTATTACAGGCGATGATGACGATCGCCAGAGGATGGCGCTGCTGAACCGCACTGACAATTTCCAGCACGCGCTCAACGATAAACTCTTCGGATTTCTCGCCGTAGGGGAATGCTACGTTATCGAAGGCATAGATATAGTGGAGATCCGGCAGCAGTTGCCGAACCTCCTGAAACACTGACAACCCGCCGACGCCGGAATCAAAAACCAGCGCCGTCGGGCGAGGAGCCGCAGTGGCGTTAGAAGGTATAGCTGCCAGTGAGGTAGTACTC
>NZ_QPKR01000091.1:0-411 GCF_003856515.1 Listeria sp. SHR_NRA_18 | reverse complement strand
GGCCAGTATCGACCCGCTTATCGTGGCCGACAGTCGCGTTATCCTACAAAACAACCCGCTACGACAGCAGACGTGGGGTTAATGGGATGGAGAGATTAACCTCATTCATTACCTACTCCGCAGCGTTGTTTCTCGCTTGGCTTGGCAAGCTCTCACCGCAGGATGTGGCCTTTCTGATCGGCGCGGCCGTAGGGATCGGCACCTTCCTGGTTAATTGGTACTACAGACGCAAGAGTCTGGAGATCCTCAAAAGCATCGAACGCGATGCGGCAGCACGGAGACTTTTTGATGAACTCAATCGTTAAGCGTTGCAGCGCCCTGGCCATTCTGGCGATCGCCATGCTGCTGCCGCAGGCCAATCAAATTAAAACCTCCGAACAAGGGCTATACCTGATTGCCGATTTTGAGGGG
>NZ_QPKR01000090.1:0-412 GCF_003856515.1 Listeria sp. SHR_NRA_18 | reverse complement strand
AAATAGGATCCATCAAGTAAATAGAAACCCCTTCATTGTATAGCTCCATATAGTCAGTGCCGATAAATGGGGTTTTCTTTACGGTGGTAGTGTACTTACTGGCTAAAATCGCACTAATTAGACCAAACTGATCGTTTTTAAATTGTAACTGCAGTGCGGATAAATTCTTATTCTGATCAAACAAGACAAAAACATCTTTGGTACTTTCAAAAATGATACCGCTTCGTTTGTCCTTGTTGTTATCGGGTGTTTCTTTATAAATATTTCCTTTCAGTTCGTTATTATAACCCACATTGACCGCTTCCGGGTGAGTCGCCTTAAAACTATCCTCCGTTGTCTGACCAAACTTCACCGTAAGCGTGCCGGTGCTGACTGCGCTTAAGCTCCCACAAAAAAAGGAGCTGGTTAAAAC
>NZ_QPKR01000008.1:0-194911 GCF_003856515.1 Listeria sp. SHR_NRA_18 | reverse complement strand
TTATGTTCGCATACTTGGTAATGCCCGAAAAAATCACTATTTTGGCGGGCTTAGTTTTGTTCGGTCTTAAAACGAAGTTTTTACTCGAATAACTACTCCTTTTCACTTGACTTACTACCACTAGACTCACCTCTCATTATACCATTTCTTTCTCTTTTTTCAAGTCATTCTCCGACTTAACAACTCTTCTTTTTTCATCGCTAGTTCCTCCATTTGCTGATTAGTAATCGCTAGTATTTTTTCTGTTGTCCACAAATTTTGAACGTATCTGATATTCTTAAATGGTCCATATTGCAGAGCACTTTCTAGCAAGTCTTCATTTTGACTCATAAAATCGCAGAAAACACCGCTAATTGGATCAAAAATAATATCATTTTCGACTATCTCGGTTTTTACATAGACGCAAATATGCTCCATTGCATTCAAAATTTCTAATCCTCCGCATTGTATCTTAACTGCGACAATAATTTCTCCCTTTTTATCCTGCCCCACACTACCAAATTTGGCTATATCTAACTCAGCCTGAACTCGCCTGATATATGTGTTTATAGCAGGTATAATATCTTTCGAAAAAGCATGTAATAAATCCACAGAGTACTCAATTTTTTGCATCCTAACATCCATATCCCGCTGAACTTCTGAACGCTTAAATTGGCGAACCGTATAGACCAAGGCGATAACTCCAAGTATCGTCGTAGCCTCAGCCAATATGGAAACTATCTCTTTTAGAATCATAAACCAATCTGCCAAAACTACTCCCTACCTTCATTTTTAGCCATTATATCATGTTCTCTCTGTAAACCGAAATCACTAAAATATGATAGTTAGCAAAAATAGCGCGCGAAAAAACAGCCAACTCCATCTAAAATCTAGATTTAGTCAGCTGTTCTCTATTTTTGAGCTTATAATTGTGTTTTTTCTACTAACGCTTCTTTTAATTCTTCCACAAATTTTTGTGCATTTTGTCCCGCTAAACCACCATCACCAGTTGCTGTAACTACTTGGCGCAATGACTTCACGCGAACATCTCCTGCCGCAAAAATTCCTGGAATCGATGTTTCCATTTCCTCATCCGTGATAACATAACCCTCATCATCCAGAATTCCAAGTCCTTTAAAAGCACTCGAAAGCGGTACAAGGCCGACGTAGATAAACGCACCATCCGCACTTATTTCAGATGTAGAGCCATCAACCGTCGAAACAAGACGAGCACCAGTCACCTTCATGTCGTCGCCAACAATTTCTTCCACCGTACTATTCCAAACGAATTCGATTTTCTCGTTTTTGAAAGCACGATCTTGCAAAATTTGTTGCGCACGTAATTTATCGCGACGATGCACAATCGTTACTTTGCTTGCGTATCGTGTCAAATACGCGCCTTCTTCCACAGCTGAATCCCCGCCTCCGACAACGATTAACTCGCGATTTTTGAAAAACGCTCCGTCACATACCGCACAATAAGAAACGCCGCGACCGCTGTACTTATCTTCGCCCTCTGCACCTAACTTGCGATGTTCGGCGCCTGTCGCGATAATAATCGAGCGCGCTTTGAACGTCTTAGAACCCGCGACAACCGTCTTATATTCCTGGCCATTTTCGACCGATTTAATATCACCATACGCGTATTCTGCCCCAAATTGTTTCGCGCCAGAAAACATTTTTTCCGACAAATCTGGTCCTAGAATGCTGTCAAAACCAGGATAATTCTCAATATCAGCCGTGTTCACCATTTGACCACCTGGAACACCGCGTTCGATCATTAAAGTATCTAAATCAGCACGGGAAGTATAAAGCGCCGCAGTCATTCCCGCAGGCCCAGCACCGATAATAATAACGTCATAAATCCTCTCTTCACTCACTGTTATTCCTCCAATCTAACTCTAGAACTATCGTAAACCCTCACGCATTTTCCGTCCATTTATCTGCTCAAAAATTCTCGATCTCAAGCGTATATTTACGAAGCGTCGCCACCGAAATATCAAATAAATCCGCAACCACTTTCTGCGTTCCAAACTTATATCGATACAAAATCGCCGCAGCCACTCCGTCCAAATTTTTCATCCGTAAATCATATTTCTGATCAATCGAACGCTTCATAAAATCTAGCACAAACACATACATCGAAGCCGTCTCCACTTTTGCAGGGAAATCAAGCTCTTCAAAACGGCCTAGAATCGCAACCGCAGCATTGCAATTCGCCGCATCTCGACTATCCGGCAAAAACTCGAACTCCGAAAAAATCAAATGCTCAAAAAAGTCCCAACCCGTCATATCGAAATAATCATTGAACATAATCAGCGCTGGCTGCTTATCCGAAACCGTCAACAAATACACACCAAACAAGTGCTCCGCCCGATCATCACTCGCCAATTTCTCCAAAACCGCACGCTCATCATTCGCCAGCAAATCAGGATAATCCCACGGAAAATCAAGCTCTTCCCCATCAATCTGCTTAAAATGCTGCCAAAAATCTCGAGCCTCACCCAAACGCCCCAAAAAGAACGCCGTCTCGGCCTGATAATAATAATACGCATATCGATCCAGAATTTCCAGCTGATCCACTTTT
Organism: Listeria sp. SHR_NRA_18; assembly: GCF_003856515.1. Classification (NCBI taxonomy): domain Bacteria; kingdom Bacillati; phylum Bacillota; class Bacilli; order Caryophanales; family Listeriaceae; genus Listeria; species Listeria sp. SHR_NRA_18. The sequence continues at coordinate 192,345 of NZ_QPKR01000008.1, read as the reverse complement.
GCAAACAAATGATCCGCGTGTTCGTAATCCCCAGACATCGCACAAATCCGCGCCAGCTTCTCCCGTTGCGACGACATAAACGGCTCCACTTTTCCAAGCTCCTTCAAAACCGCATCTGCCTGCTCCCACTCTGCCTGATAATAAGCATACAAATAAAGCTCGCACAACGCCATGAAATTTCCTGGGTCTCGTGCCAACACATCTTCCAATATCGCCAGTCCTTCAGCAAACCGCTCCTCTTTAAAACGAATGCCCGCAAGTTCAATATAAGCCTGCCAAAAAATGGGGTTATCCTGGATTTCAGCAATCAGAAACTGGCTAACCTCATCCAATTTATCTTCCGAAACAAGCTCGTCTACCTTCGCTTTGAACGCAAATGACGCCTTCTCAATTTCTGACATATCACTCACACCAAAACTCGCAAGGGGCGCTTCTTCCATAATAAGCTGAATCAAATCCTTCGCTTCCTCGACATATTCCCCTTCAGAAACGAGCGCCAAATACTTATTCGCATGCTGTAACGCCTGTTTAAACTCCTTCATGTACGCATAATTATTCGCCATGAAATAGTAACAATAATGAATATCATCCGCCTCATCCAAAACACGACGCAAAATCTGATTCGACTTATCAAACTGACCTAGCTCCGTATAACAAATCGCCAGCTGACACATAATCACAGGCTCATCCGGTTCAAAAAAAGCAGCCCGTTCCAAATACCGCAACGCTTCCGGCATCTCCTGATTACGAAAAGCCTCAATACCTCGCTGAAAATAAAACTCACCATTCGGCCTAAACGGATAAATTTTGTTACTATCTTCTTTACTATTTTTCAAATTTTTAACCTCCGCGCATTTTCCAAGTAAGTTGAGTATACCATAAAATGAGACAATAAAGGGCTTTACTTTTCTAATTCACTAATAACAATCGGATTTCCTCTGGCAAAACTCCGCGCTGGGACATCCTTCGAAACGACCGCACCAGCACCAACTACAGCACCATCACCGATACTAACACCCGGCAAAATCGTCACATTCGCGCCAATCACAACCTCGTCACCAATCACGACCTCACCAATCCGGTACTCCTGAATCAAATACTCATGCGTCAAAATCGTCGTGTTAAAGCCAATCACCGAATTCCGCCCAATCGTAATTTTCTCCGGATAAAAAAGATCCACCGTCACTTTATAAGCAATCGATGTATTCTCACCAATCTTCATTCCCAATCCATGCCGGTAAAGCCACCGTTTTCCGCGCATAAAAGGAAAAATACGCCCGCATTCAATCACAAGCGTATTCTTCAACGTACGGCCAAACGACACGGTTTTATATACATTCCAAAGCGGATTAACACCATTCTTCGTCTCAAACCGTTTCGTTCGGCGCACTAATCTTCCCTCACGATATCCAAAAGATCGCCCATCGATTCCAAAATATACGTTGGATCGTAGCCTCTTAAATAATCCGCACCACGAATAGCCCAAGAAACACCAGCACTTTTCACGTTCGCATTATGTGCCGCTTCAATATCATGATAATTATCGCCTACCATAATCGCCTCATCCGCCGTCGAATTCAGCAATTTCAGCGCCATATTAATTCCTTCCGGATCCGGTTTCGGCGACGCCACTTGATCCAGACCAATCACCACTTGGAAATACTTATCCAAACCAGTCGTCTTGAGCCCTTTAAGAATCATATCGTACATCTTAGTGGACACAATCGCCAATTTATAATCTTCCTCATACAGCGCTCTAATCGCCTCATAAACCCCATCATACTCCAAAATTAATTCATCATGATGCAATTTATTAAACGCCCGATAATGATCCACCATCTCCTGCGCACGCTCCGGATCAAGCCCAGTAAACGTATCAATCAACGAAGGCCCAATAAACGGCAAAATATCTTCACGCTCATACGTCCGCTCCGGAAAATAAGCCCCCAGCGTATGTTGAAACGTTTTAATAATCAATTCATTCGTATTAATCAAAGTCCCGTCTAAGTCAAACAACAATGTCGTAATTTTCCCAGTCATGTGTACTTCCTCTCTAAAACCCTATTTCTTCTTCGCGATACCATACTTATCTTCCAAATAATACGGGCGATCACGCTTCACGCGGAAATAAGCAATCAATGCCACTGAAAGCGCCACAAGCACAATCGAAATAAACTGCGCCATCCGAAGCGTATCCGTCAACATCAAACTATCCGTCCGCAAACCTTCGATAAAATAACGCCCAACCGAATACCAAATAACATAAGACAAGAACAGTTCCCCACGCAAAATTCGCGTCCGACGCAATACCAGCAACACGATAAAGCCAATCACATTCCAAATCGACTCATATAAAAACGTCGGCTGATAATACACACCATCAATATACATCTGATTAATAATAAAATCAGGCAAATGCAAACTCTCTAAAAAAGCACGCGTCGTTGGCCCACCATGAGCCTCTTGATTCATAAAATTGCCCCAACGTCCAATCGCTTGCGCAATAATCAAACTCGGCGCTACAATATCCGCCAACTGCCAAAACGAAACTTTCTTAATGCGAGAAAAGATAATCGCGGTCAACACAGAACCAATCAACGCCCCATGAATCGCAATCCCGCCATGCCAAATTTTGATAATCTCGTTCAAATGATCCTTGTAATAACTCCACTCAAACAACACATAATAAATACGCGCACTGATAATCGCAATCGGAATCGCCCAAATAAGCAAATCCACCAATATTTCTTTATCTACATTGCGTTTCGTCGCTTCCTGTAACGCAATAAGTAGCGCCACCACAACAGCCGTCGCAATAATAACACCGTACCAGCGTATCGATATTCCACCTAATTGAATGGCCACTGGATCCAGCGCCGCAAAATTCAAGTTCATCATGCCCCTACTTTCTAAAACAGACTAGCCTCAATCTGTCATACTACTATTTTGACCAATAAGGTTATTTAAATCTTGTGTGAAGCGCTCTGCTGCATTGTACCCCATGTTTTTCAAGCGGAAATTCATTGCCGCAACTTCAATAATAACCGCCAAGTTACGCCCTGGACGAACCGGTACCGTAATTTTTGGCACATCAATATCAAAAATTCGAATCTTCTCTTCATCCAATCCAACGCGGTCATAATGCTTGTCTGGATCCCAACTTTCAAGGTGAACCACAATCGTAATTTTCTTGCTAGAACGCACAGCACCAGCACCAAATAGCGTCATCACGTTAATAATTCCTAAACCGCGAATCTCCAGAAGATGCTCGATAATCGGCGGCGACTGTCCAATAAGCGTCAACTCATCTTCCTGTCTGATCTCCACATTATCATCCGCAACCAGCCGATGTCCACGCTTCACAAGCTCAAGCGCCGTCTCACTTTTACCGACACCACTTGACCCCATAATCATCACACCGAGGCCATAAATATCGACCAGCACACCATGCATCGAAATCACAGGTGCCAATCTACTTTCCAAATAATTCGTCACATATACCGACAAACGCGTCGTCTTCAGTTTCGAACGCAAAACAGGTATCTTAGCTTCCGTCGCCGCTTGCACCAACTCTTTCGGCGCTTCCAAATGGCGCGACACAACAAATGCCGGCGTCCGATTCGTACACATTTGGCGGAACCGTTTCAAACACTCATCACTCGACATCCCTTCCGAAAAAGAAATCTCCGTCATTCCAAAAAGCTGCACCCGATCCTCCGGGTAATAAGAAAAGAAGCCTGTTAATTCTAAGCCTGGGCGTGATAAGTCACTCGTCAAGATTGGTCGTTCCAATCCCTCTTCCCCACAAATCAATTCCAAATTTAGACGTTCCATTAAATCTTTCACCGTTACTGATTTTGTCATGAAAGTACCTCCATTAAGTCAACAGGCACAAAGCTCAAAACACAGCCCAATCCCGCCAATCCTTTTTGTCTGCAATCTATATCTCATTTTAGCACTTTCTCATTTTTAAGGCTACCTATTTTTGTACATACGAAAAGAAACCCCGAAAGGAAGCGATTCTTCATTTAGCGAAGTCCTGCTATTTCGAGGTCTCATCTCATCGTGGTTCTTTACTCCAAAGTACCGAATTGATAACCATATTGGCAAGCGACATCAGTAACGCAATTAATAATGCCGTCCCAAAAGTCTCAATTTGAATGTACGAATCTAGGAAGAATGACGTTAATTCTAGCATCATCGCGTTCACGACGAAAGTAAATAACCCAAGTGTGAAAATATTGATCGGCAATGTCAAAATGAGGAGAATCGGTCTCACCAACATATTCAAAATCGCCAATACAAAACTTGCAATCACCGCACCTGTAAATCCTTCTACATGGAAACTTTCAAAGAATCCAGATAGAGCGACAAATAATATCGCATTAATTAAAACTCCTGCTATCCAACGCATTTACTTGGATCACTCCCAACTTGAATTAGCTGGCATAAGAATGGCTAAAATAATATAGATGAGTATTCCTGTTCCGAAAAATAGGGTTAATAATGCCCAACCAATACGAACCAGCGTAACGTCCCATCCGAAGTATTCAGCAATTCCGCCACATACACCTGCTAGCATTTTTTGTGATGATGATTTCGTTAATTTTCTCATGTTAGTTCCTCCTAAGATAGATTATACTTGTTTTTCTTCTAATTCGGTAATTTTAATGATGCCGTTGTCCACTGCGGCTTGCAATGTTGCGACACTCATCTCTTCTGAATTTTGCGTGAACACAAGGGACTTATTAGACTCATCCCAGACTTTTGCATTTTTTAGGTCAAAATAGATTTTTTCGCGTTTCGTTCCAAGTGTCCCATTCACATTCCATGTTGCTGGAATTTGGATACGAAGATCACCGTGAGGCGCCTTCAAGTCGGCTGCTGTTGCTTGATCATTTTGAAGAATATAGCCTACATCACCATGTTCAGCAACGGCAACGGTTGTTTGGAAATCTCCTGTAATAGAGATATCTCCTTTTGTCGTATGCAAATCGATGTTTTCAACTTTACCGCTCTTGAATAGAATTTCGCCGTCCTCCGTGCTAGCAACGAGGAATTTACCTGCCGTTCCAGTTGATCTAATATCACCATGACGGACTTTTAGCGTGCTATCGTCAACTTCCATATCGTCATATTTCAAGTTACCATTCAACAATTGAATTCTCACTTGCTCATAGGTCCGTTTTGGAATAGTCAACACGATATCTGTTTTCAATGCATCATTCTTCGATTCAAAAACAAAACGGTCATTAGACATATCAAGCGTTGTTTGGCTAAAGAAATAATCCCACAGTTTCTCTTCGCTCAGTTGTTGGACTGCTCTAGCCTTATTGTGCACAGAAAGTACCGTGCGCATCTTCACGTCATCTTTGTCCCAAGCACGAATAATGATGTCACCAGTTGCGATTTTTAATTCCATCGTGCGGAAAGTCGTATTGTTAAACTCAAATTCACGAATTGGTCTTGGACGCGCAGTCTTTTGATTGCCGTGGATATTATTCTCCATATTCATACGCTGATTCATGCGGTTTTGGCGATGTTGTCCGTGGCGTCCGCGCATTTCTCTAGCACGCTCGATATGGCGTTGTTGCATTTCTTTTGCGCGTTCTGAGTGTGTCGCTTGCGCTTGTTTGATGCGCTCGCTTTTTGATTGCATTTTTCTTTCGTGGCGATCGTATTTATCTTTCATTTTTTGGTTATGTCGATCGATCACTTCATCGTAGCTTGTATCTTCGGAAGGGATGATAAACAAGGCAATAATATAAGCAATAACCCCGATCATCGTTTTCCAAGAAATAATAATAAGTACAACATAGATAATACGTAAAACGTTGGCGTCGATACCGAGATATTCGGATAATCCACCAAAAACCCCGCCTATTTTACGATCTGATCTGGATCTCCTTAATTTTTTGTCCATCATTGTTCCTTCCTTTCATTCATAAATATGTAACCAGTCGCGCTATCCCTCGAAAGCGATAGCGCGCCATCTTACTTCACGTCTTTTACTCTCACGTTACCAGTCGTTGCTTCTGCTTCGATTTTCAAAACAGCTTCATTTGATTTTGGTAATTTTGTGAAAAGAATTGTTTTGTTAACAGAGTCAGATGTTTCATCAAGCACATCAGCATCCGAGATTCCAAGGTTAATCTTACCTAGATTCGTATGCAATTTACCATCCACACCTAGCTCGCTTGGCACTTGAACATCGATGTTACCAACACCAGTTTTTGTTTTCAAGAAGCTAGAATCATGGTTCGTCAATGTGAATGAGATGTTTCCTGTTTTCGTTTGCAGGTTCGTTGAGTCAAATGCACCTTTAGCAGAAACGTTGCCGTGGAATGTTTTTAGCGATAAATCACGCACCGTACCACTATTTACACGAACATTTCCATTGATAGATTCGATCTCTGTTAGCGTCGTATTCAACGTACCAACACTGATATTACCATTCGTTGTTTTGGCGAACATATCGCGACCTGTCAACCCTTCAATATGAAGATTACCATTCAAAATCTTGATCGATACATAATCATATTCGCGCTCTGGCAAGTAAATCGTCAAGTTCGTTACCACTTGTTTAGATGGTGATTGGAAGCGCAAAGTCTCTTCATCCACACGTAATGTCGTTTTGTCAAAGAAAATTTGCAATGCTTCGTCTTCTGGATACTCTTTGAAAAGCTTGATATTCGCGTGCACCTTCACATCATTGCTGTCCCACGTCTTGAATTCCACATTACCATTCGCAATTTCGAACTCTAAAATCGATAAAGTTGTATCATGGTAAACAAAATCACGTTCTAATTTCGTCGACGTCAAAAACGGAATCGGTATATCCTTCACTTGCTCAAAAGCACTATTCAAGAATTTACCGAACTTTTCTCCTGCTTGAGAAAGCTCATCCATGATTTGGCGACCAGTATCTTGTTGTTTCTCTTGACCAGCTTCTGGTTTTTGTTTTGGCTGCGGGCGTTTCTTGTAAGAAGCACCACCACGGTATGGATTTTCTTTCGTATTCCAACCTTGCGAATAATCGTATTCTTCTTTAACGATCTCTTCTTGCACGTCTTCCACTGTTTCCGAAGAGCGGATATCCTCCGCTGCTGCACTTTTGCCTTCTTTTTTTGAAATATTTTCAAGTAACGTTAGCGCTTCTTCCGTAGAGATAATACCTTGTTTCACTAGTTCTAAAATTCGTTTGCGTTCGTTTTCCATGTTTTTTTCCTCCTCGTGGAAATATAGCGATATCCATTAAGTATTTGTAAAATAAATGCTTGGCTTCTAACTGATAACTCTATTATGACCGACAAGACCATTTCTGTCATACAACCAGAGTATGATTATTTCTTTAGACTTTTGTCACTTTGGATTTAGTGTATACGCAAAAAAATCGGCGGCAAGCATTCGCAATTCGGGCGTTTCGTGGAATCTGGAAGCGGAGCATACCCCGCCAGAAGTCCACGAAACGCCCATATTACAAACGCTCTCGCTCGATTTGTGTAAAGCTTCGTTTACGTCCTACCCGAAAAAATGGGGTTGGGCGCTCTTCGGCTTATTTAGAATTAGTTTGAGTTTATCTTTGTTAGTCTGCTTTGCTTGCTATTTTTTCTTTCATTCTGGCTTTGTCGCGAGTTAGAATTGGCTTTAGGTATTTCCCGGTGTAGGATTTGGCTACTTTTGCGACTTGTTCTGGTGTACCTTTCGCAATGATTTGACCGCCGCCATCTCCGCCTTCTGGTCCTAAGTCAATGACATGATCGGCTTGTTTTATAACGTCTAAGTTATGCTCGATAACTAGAACAGTGTCGCCATTTTCATCTACCAAACGCTGTAGTACTTTTAGTAAGCGCGCGATATCGTCCGCGTGCAAACCAGTTGTTGGTTCATCCAAAATATAGAACGACTTACCGTTACTGCGTTTGTGAAGTTCCGAAGCTAGTTTCACACGTTGCGCTTCTCCACCTGATAGTGTCGTTGCAGGTTGCCCTAATCGTATATATCCGAGCCCTACATCTACAATTGTTTGTAGTTTGCGGCTTATACGAGGAAGGTTTTTAAAGAACTCTAAGCCTTCTTCCACAGTCATATTCAGTACTTCTGCGATATTTTTGCCTTTAAAACGGATATCTAAGGTCTCACTGTTATACCGTTTTCCGTGACAAATTTCGCACGGTACATACACGTCGGGTAAGAAATGCATCTCTATTTTGATGATACCATCTCCTTTACATGCCTCACAACGACCGCCTTTTACGTTGAAGCTAAAGCGACCTTTTTTATAGCCACGAATTTTGGCTTCATTTGTGGATGCAAAAAGATCCCGAATATCATCAAATACGCCTGTGTAGGTGGCTGGATTAGAACGCGGCGTGCGCCCAATTGGTGATTGATCAATATCAATAATTTTCTCTAGATTTTCTAATCCTTTGATCTCTTTGTGCTCACCTGGTTTCGCGTGCGCCCGGTTAATATGACGGGATAAAGCTTTGCGTAATACTTCATTAACTAGCGAACTTTTCCCTGATCCGGAAACGCCTGTTACACATGTAAAAGTTCCTAATGGGAAGGTTGCACTTACGTTTTTGAGGTTATTCGCCTTGGCTCCGATGACTTCGAGCTTGTTACCACTACCTTTGCGACGCTCAGAAGGAATCGGAATGAATTTCTTCCCAGATAAATAGGCTCCAGTAATAGAATTCTTATTATTCCGCACTTCTTCTGGTGTTCCAGCAGCCACAACTTCTCCGCCATGCTCACCGGCACCTGGTCCGATATCAATTAGGTAGTCCGCCGCGAGCATAGTATCCTCATCGTGCTCCACTACAATTAGTGTATTCCCAATATCTCGCATACTTTGCAGTGTATGAACAAGTCGATCATTATCACGCTGATGTAGCCCAATCGAAGGCTCGTCCAAAATATACAATACGCCTGTCAAACGTGAGCCAATCTGTGTCGCTAATCGAATCCGTTGTGCCTCTCCTCCCGAAAGTGTTCCGGCAGCACGACTCAATGTTAAATAATCCAATCCAACATTCTTCAAGAATCCTAAGCGTTGTTTTACTTCCTTCAAAATCGGCTTTGCAATCTGTGTTTCTTTTTCAGATAGTGTTACTTCATCGAAAAAGTTCAGCGCTTCAATGATGGAGAAATTGCTCACATCACCAAGATGCGTCTTGTTAATTTTGACGGCTAATGCTTCTTCTTTAAGACGATAGCCTTTACAAGATGGACATGGTAAATCCGTCATATATTGTGCCATTTGTTCTCTCGTGAAATCCGAACTGGTTTCACGATAGCGGCGCTCCACATTAGGTATAATTCCTTCAAATGGTATATTTGTTTCGCGCGTCATTCCAAAATCATTTTTATATTCGAAATAGAATTCTTTGCCATTTGAACCATTCAGAATGATATCTAAGTGTTCTTTCGGTAAACCTTCTAATGGTGTATCCATATCAATCTTGAACTCTTTACAAGCCGCAGCCAGCATTTTTGGATAGTATTGCGAGCTGATTGGTTTCCAGGGAATAATCGCGCCATCATTAAGCGATAGACTCATATCTGGAATGACTGTATCGATATCTACTTCGAGCTTCGTTCCAAGACCATCACATGTTGGGCACGCACCGAATGGACTGTTGAACGAGAACATTCTTGGCTCTAATTCACCGACAGAAAAACCGCAATACGGACAAGCGTAATGTTCACTAAATAGTAATTCCTTATCACCAATAACATCGACAACAGCGTAACCATCTGCCAATCTCAAGGCGGACTCGATAGAATCAAACAAACGAGAGGTCACGCCTTCCTTCACAACAATACGGTCAATCACGATATCAATGGAATGTTTTTTGTTCTTTTCAAGTTCAATTTCGTCTCCGATATCATACATGTCTCCATCGATGCGAACGCGGACATAGCCCTCTTTCTTGATACCTTCTAGAGTCTTCTTGTGCGCACCCTTCTTGCCTGAAACAATAGGTGCCAAAATTTGAATCCGCGTCTTGTCTGGCAACTCTAAAACACGATCCACCATTTGTTCAATGGTTTGCGATGAAATCTCAATGCCGTGATTCGGGCAAACTGGATGTCCCACGCGGGCATACATTAAGCGCAAATAATCATGAATTTCCGTTACCGTTCCTACTGTCGATCGCGGATTTCGGCTCGTTGTTTTTTGGTCAATGGAAATTGCTGGAGATAAACCTTCTATTAAATCTACATCTGGCTTGTCCATTTGACCTAAAAATTGGCGTGCGTAAGAAGATAGCGATTCCACGTAACGTCGTTGTCCCTCTGCATAAATGGTATCAAAAGCTAGCGACGATTTTCCCGAACCAGATAAGCCTGTCATGACAACAAGCTTATCTCTTGGAATTTCGACGTCAATATTTTTTAAATTGTTGGCTCTCGCGCCTTGTATCACAATTTTATCTTTTTCCAACTCTAATCATCCTTCCGCTTTTAACTCGAGTAAGGTATCGCGAAGTTGCGCTGCACGTTCAAAGTCAAGTGCTTTTGCCGCATCTTTCATTTCATGTTCTAATTCTTCGATAAATGCCATTCGCTCTTTCTTGTTCATCTTGCTAAGGTCTTTCAAGTGCTCAGCTTCTCTTGTTTCAGCAGCAGTTGTTGCGGCGATGACACCTCGAACGTCTTTAATAATCGTTTGTGGAGTAATGCCGTGCTCTAAATTGTAAGCCTCTTGTATTTCACGGCGACGCGCTGTTTCGCTAATCGCAAATTTCATCGAGTCGGTCATCTTATCTGCGTACATAATAACTTTACCATTCTGATTACGCGCGGCACGACCGATTGTTTGAACGAGAGAACGCTCAGAGCGAAGAAAACCTTCCTTGTCTGCATCAAGAATCGTAACTAATGAAACCTCCGGTATATCGATTCCTTCACGCAGTAAGTTGATTCCGACAAGTACATCATATACGCCTAGTCGCAAGTCTCGGATGATTTCAATCCGTTCCAACGTCTTAACTTCTGAATGCAGGTATTGTACCTTGATACCCGTTTCTTTCAAGTAATCCGTCAAATCCTCTGACATTTTTTTCGTCAGCGTCGTAATCAGGACGCGTTCATTCTTCTTAATACGCTCATTTATTTCATCTATCAAATCATCAATTTGTCCTTCGATTGGTCGAATTTCGATAATCGGATCGAGAAGACCGGTAGGACGAATGATTTGTTGAATCACATCCGGATTTAAAGCCAGTTCATACGGTCCTGGTGTCGCTGAGATGTACATAATTTGATTGACATGTTTCTCAAATTCCTCCAAGCGTAATGGACGATTATCCAACGCCGAGGGCAGCCTGAAACCATGATCTACTAGCATTTGTTTACGCGCTTGGTCCCCGTTGTACATACCTCGAATTTGCGGCATCGTGACATGGGATTCATCAATTACTATTTGGAAATCGTCTGGGAAAAAGTCTAGCAAAGTATAAGGTGTAGAACCAGCTTCTCGCAAGCCTAAATGACGTGAATAGTTCTCAACGCCTGAACAATAGCCCATCTCTTCCATCATTTCAATATCATAATTCGTACGTTGCTCCAAACGTTGCGCCTCTAGCAACTTATTGTCAGCACGCAATACTTTCAAGCGATCCTCGAGCTCCGCCTTAATATTCACGATTGCCTTCTTCATAATATCTGGGCGCGTCACAAAGTGGGATGCTGGGAAAATAGAAACGTGTTCTCGCTCCCCGATGATTTCACCCGTCAACGCATCTACTTCACGAATTCGCTCAATTTCATCACCAAAAAACTCCACACGCATACAGTGTTCATCACGGGATGCTGGGAAAATCTCTACCACATCGCCACGGACACGAAAACGACCGCGCTGGAAATCAATATCATTGCGATCATACTGTATTTCTACTAAATCGCGCAACAACTGATCGCGACTAATCTCCATTCCAGGTCGTAAGGAAACGAGCATAGCACCATATTCCTCCGGCGAACCCAAGCCATAAATACAGGAAACACTGGCTATGATAATGACATCACGCCGCTCAAACAAGGATGCTGTTGCAGAATGTCGCAATTTATCAATTTCATCGTTCACACTGGAATCCTTCTCTATGAACGTATCTGTTTGCGGTACGTAAGCTTCCGGTTGGTAGTAATCATAGTAACTCACGAAATACTCTACCGCATTATTCGGAAAAAACTCTTTGAATTCACTATATAATTGCCCTGCCAAAGTCTTATTGTGTGCAATGACGAGCGTTGGTTTATTAACTTCTTGAATCACATTAGAAACCGTAAACGTCTTCCCCGTTCCCGTTGCTCCAAGTAAGGTCTGATGTTTTATACCACTTCTAAGGCCCGCAACCAATTTCTCGATTGCTTTCGGTTGGTCCCCTTGTGGCGTATATTTCGAAACTAGTTGAAATGTATCCTTCACCTTTTTTCCTCCTTTAGCAAAACGAAAGTGAGTCTAGGCAAATCCCAGACTCATCACTTGTATTCATTTTATCATAATCTGACTAAATCCGCTAGCAAAAAGCGAACATATTTTCGCATCCGTGTAACACGAAAGGCTCCGCCGTTAAGCAAAGCCTTTTCATCATAATACGCGTCTTTTTTACGCTTCTTTATCTGCTTGACGCAACTTGCCAAGCATTCGTGTTGCTAGGAAGAACCCGATGGTCATCGAAATCGCGTCTAAACATATGAGCCACCAGGTGTTCGTGAAACCCATGCGAGCGGAAACAGCTATTAAAATCACGGTGAGTCCTAAACCTACAAAGCGTTGGTACGTCATTCGAGATAATATAATAACCAACAATCCTGGAAAAATTAACGCCGAAATTAGCTGATCCCACATAGGCTTCGCTCTCCCTCTTTTTTAACTGTCTGCTTTTAAAACGCGTGCTTTGATTTCATCTGTTAAAGCTGGTAAATCTGTTTTTTCAATCCCTTTTTCGGCGAGTAGATCTGGCAATATTTCACGTAAGAAGTACTGGACGCAGTTCATGTCGCGGAATTGGTAAATGGTTTCTAATGCCTCGCTGTAAATTTTAGTGAAGGTCGGCTCTGGGTTGCCTTTCTGGATTTCGCCGAATGATTCGTAGAGTAAATCTACTTTATCTGCCACCGCCAAAATTTGGCCTTCTAGCGTGTCGTCTTTGCCTTCTTTAAGCAACACGTGATAGATGGCTTGAAACTCTTTCGGAATCTCATTGTTAATGAAGTTTCGCGTCATCGTTTCTTCTACTTCGGATAGCATTTCGCGGAGTTCTGCGGTCGCATATTTGACGGGTGTTTTGATATCTCCAATGAACAGTTCTGGATAGTCGTGGTTCAGCGCTTTTTCATATAAGGCGCGCCAATTGACGGTTTGTCCAGCTTGCTCTTCTACATTGCCTAGAAACTGTGCAACTTGGGTGACTTTGAATGAGTGTTCCGCGACTGAGTGTTCTTGGTATTTGAACTTGCCTGGACAGCGATAAATATTCTCTAAATCTGATAAACTACGAAAATATTGATGGATTCCCATTTTGTTTCACTCCTCATTGTTCTCATTGTTCTTCTTGTTTTTTATTATCTGGATGCGTGTTTTCTACTTCACGCATAATTAACGCTGAACTAAAGCCAAGTAAGGCGATAATAGCCGCCGAATATTGTCTGAAATTGTCTGCTGCAAAAATATAGATGAGTCCCATAAAAATAAGTGTCGTCAAGATTCCCCATGTGAATAATTTGTGCCCGCGTGTGACGCCAACTTTCATAACGGAATAAATGCCGACATAGCAAACCGCTTGGATCAAAATGAATTGGACGATGGAAATGATGATGACGGATATTAGGTCATCGTTGAACATCACTGCTGCAACAGAGACGGCGAGTAGAGCTATGATGCCTAAAATAACGATAATTTTTTTGCTATTAGATAGTTGCTTCATGTTCTTCCCCCAAATGGCTTTCTTTTTTTACTAGTATAACGAGGATACGTGTTGATAGCAACCTAAAACACTTGATGGTATGCGGTTTATCGGTTTATTTCAAGAAAAACAAGAAGCATTGCTACTCCTTGTTTTTGCTTGCTTATTTGATTTCTTTTTCGACTTTACTTCGGAATAAGATGGAGAGTCCAAAGATGGTTACGACGATGGTAGCGCCCATATCTGCCATGATTGCCATCCATAGAGTTAGATAGCCTGTTAGCGCGAGTAGGAGCGCCACGATTTTGAGGCCTAACGCGAAGGCGATATTGAATCCTACGACGAACCTTACTTTTTTAGCAATTTTTACGGTGATTGGTAATTTGCCTAAATGGTCTTGCATGAGTACGATATCTGCTACTTCAATCGCGCTGTCTGTTCCTTTCCCCATCGCGATGCCGAGGTCTGCGGTTGCAAGGGCTGGGGAGTCGTTGATGCCATCGCCAACCATTGCAATACTGCCGTTTTGGGCTTGAAGGTCGCCGATTTTTGTCAGCTTATCTTCTGGTAGCAAACTGGCGTAGTAGTGGTCGATGCCGATTTCTTTTGCTACTTTTTCAGCGGTTTTTTCGTGGTCGCCAGTTAGCATGATGATATTGGTCATACCTGCTTGATGGAGCTGGGTCACGAGTTGCTTGCTCTCTTTGCGCAAAGCATCTTGAATACCAAACATGCCGAGAATCGCGGTTTCTGATGCGGTAATAACGACCGTATAGCCTGCTTCTTTCAATGCGTTAACGTCTGTTCTAGCCGCGTCTGTCCAACTCGATTCTGGGATTTGTTGCTCATTGCCCAAGAAATATTGCTTGCCCTCGAATGTGCCGATGAGTCCTTTTCCGCCGACCGTTGTTAAATTGTCCATTTCTGCATCAACCGCACCGATGCGAGCGATGATTGCTGCTGCGATTGGATGCCCTGAGCTCTGTTCCATCATACTGGAAATTCGGAAAAAGTTCGCTTCATCATACACGATTTCTTTTTCGACAGCTGGTTTTCCTTCTGTCAGTGTGCCCGTTTTATCAAACGCGATTTGTTTCGTTTTAGCGAGTTGCTCTAGGAAAACGCCGCCTTTGATCAAAACACCATTCTTGGCACTGCGCGTAATGCCAGATACAATCGCGACTGGCGAGGAAAGGATTAGCGCGCACGGACAGCCGATAATTAATACTGCGAGTCCTTCGTAAACCCAGTGACCCCAAGCTCCTCCGAAGAAAAGTGGTGGCACGATAGTCACTAATACGGCGAATAGCATAATGATCGGTGTGTAATATTTGGCAAATCGATCGATGAATAGTTCCGTCGGTGTCTTCGTTTCCTGCGCTTCTTCTACTAAATGCAAAATTTTAGCTAGCGATGAATCCTCGTAAACCGCTGTAATCTCAGCTTTTAGCGTTCCTTCGTTATTGACTGAACCGCCGAACAAAGCGTCACCAATTTGTTTTTCCACCGGCATCGATTCACCAGTTATTGCGGCTTCGTTTACAGAACTTTTCCCGTCCACAATTACAGCGTCAGACGGTACTTTTCCACCGGCTTTTATCAAAATAATATCACCGAGCTGTAAGTCATTAATTGGTACTTCCGTTGCAACGCCATCTTTTAAAAGGTTCGCCGTTTTTGGCACGACTTTGAGTAATTCTGCCATCGATTTGCGTGCTTGCCGCATGCCGAAGCCTTCTAGATACTCATTCACTCCGAATAATATCGCGACAACCGTTCCTTCGCGCCAATCTCCGATAATAAAAGCACCAACTAGCGCAACCGTCATCAACGTATCGATGTTAAACTTCAAACGAAATAAGTTCTTAAGTCCTTTGAAAAACGTTTGGTAGCCGCTGAGTGCCGCCGCAACGAAATAAATGCTGAACGATCCCCAGGTTGGCATATATTTATCTGTAAAAAAGGCGAGGAAGAATAGCAACGTTGAAATGACAATCTGAACAATGAGTTTTGTGTCACCGTGGCTATGGTCATGGTCATGATCGTGATCTCCATCTGGTTGCACGACAGAAACACCTTCTTGTTTCAATATTTTCTCCACATCCACCATTTCCATCTTATTCGAAATAACCATTTTCCCAGAGTTATAGAGTACTTTCGCATCCTTGCCGTGCTTCAACTTCTTCATCTCGGCTTCCATCTCTTGCGCACAGTGCGCACAGGAAAGCCCGGTTAATTTGAACTCTGCCATTGTCCTCCTCGTCCCTTCTCAATTTGTGTGTTCCACGTGCCTAATCGCTTGTGAGAGCAGTTCCAGAACGTGGTTGTCGTCTTGCGTATAATAAATCGTTGTACCTTCGCGTCTTGATTTTACCAAGCGTAAATTCTTTAAAAAGCGTAATTGATGGGAAACCGTTGTCTGATTGAAACCTAGCGTCCGCGCAATATCGTTCACCGAATACTCTTGATCTTGCACGAGGTTCAAAATTTGCACGCGCGTCGGATCTGCCAATGCTTTAAAAATCTGTGTCACACCAAAAAGTGTTTCTTCGCCTAATAGTTGCTTGCTTTGTTCCATCTCTTATCACTCCAATTCTCGTATATGTTCATATACACATATAATAGACCAAAAAAGGAAACTTAGCAAGGTTTAAATGGGATAATTTTTAATATATGTTTATATACACATATATTAATAT
This sequence comes from Listeria sp. SHR_NRA_18, assembly GCF_003856515.1. Lineage (NCBI taxonomy): Bacteria > Bacillati > Bacillota > Bacilli > Caryophanales > Listeriaceae > Listeria > Listeria sp. SHR_NRA_18. Next base: position 175,730 of record NZ_QPKR01000008.1, on the reverse strand, counting down.
AGATTCGATAAAATTGCAAGTATTTCAATCATTATGTACAAAATGAGTTTATTTATGTAAAAAAAGAGCTCAATCCGCAAAATCATGATATAATTTACACAAAGGAGTGATAGCATGCCAGATTTAAGCGGACGATTGACAGTTTTAAGGGAAAAGCAAGGCTGGTCGAAAGCCGAAACAGCGAGAAGACTCGGACTGAAGGCCCCTTCTACATACGGTAACTGGGAGTATGGTATTCGAGAACCGGATTTGGATACGGTTCGCCATATTGCAACGTTATTTGATGTTTCGGTAGATTATTTAATTGGCCAAAATAGTGAACCCTCATATAAACCGGTCACAACAAAAGAAAAGAACGACATTGCAAAACGAATCGAGAAAATAATTGAGGATTTGCGTTACGAGGAACATCAACATTTAAACGGGGAGTACTTACAGGAAGAAACGACGGAATTTATTATGGATTCCCTTGAATTCACTTTGAAACAAGCTCGGAAATTAAATAATTGATACATCGAAAAACTCTGCCACAGCAACGTGACAGAGTTTTTTCGTGTATCAGTTATTCAGTTCTTCAATTTCGCCGCTCTTCAAATAGACAATCCATTCGCAGACGTTTGTTACATAATCACCAATCCGCTCTAAATATTGCGCGACAAGAAGTAAGTACGAAATTTCTTCTAAATGATCAGGATCTTCTTGCATGAAATGGATACATTTTGTATAAATGACGCGTTGCAGTTTATCGACTTCATTATCTCGCGATGCTATTTCACGCGCTGCCTCCTCGTCCTCCGCCAGATAAGCTTTTAGAACGTCATGTACCATTATTTTGACGATATCGCCCATCTCTTGAATTTCTGGGATTGGCTTCACGACTTTGGTACGACCGACTAAGATCGTTGTTTTAGCGATGCTGACGGCGTGGTCACCGATTCGCTCTAAATCAGAACTTGCTTTTAAAACCGTGACAATTTTGCGAAGGTCAATGCCTACCGGTTGTTGGAGGGCAATGAGTTCAAAGGATCTTTGTTCCAACGCCAATTCCATATTATTGATGGCTCGGTCGCTTGCAATGACGTTTTCCGCTAGTTCATGATCCCGATTAACAAGAGACTTAACAGCTTTGTAAATCGCCTCGTTGACTAGCATTCCCATCTCGAGTAAATGTTGGTGCAACTCGTTTAACTGCTCATTAAAAATTTTTCTAACTGGCATATGCTTCGCTCCTTATCCAAATCTTCCTGAGATATAGTCTTGCGTTTGTTGTTCTGCTGGATTCGTGAAAATGGTGCTTGTATCAGTGAATTCAATGATTTCTCCGTTGAGGAAAAAGGCTGTCTCATCAGAAATACGCGATGCTTGTTGCATATTATGCGTCACAATAACAATCGTGTAATCTTTTTTCAACTCTAAAATCAGATTTTCCATTTTTGCTGTGGAGATTGGGTCGAGCGCGGAAGTTGGCTCATCCATTAGAATAACTTCTGGCTGTACCGCTAAAACGCGGGCGATGCAGAGCCGTTGTTGTTGTCCGCCAGACATGCCGAGCGCTGATTTGTGCAAGCGATCGTGCACTTCATCCCAAAGTGCCGCTTGTCGCAGGCTTCGTTCCACGATTTCATCTAGTTTTTTCTTATTTTTGACGCCGTGGGTTCTTGGACCGTAAGCGACGTTATCATAGATTGAAAATGGAAACGGGTTTGGTTGCTGGAACACCATCCCGACTTTTTTGCGCAAATTAACTGTATCGATTTTGGAACTTTGGATGTTTTCGTCGGCAACTTTGACCTCGCCTTTGATTGTAACGTTTGGAATCAAGTCGTTCATTCGATTCAACGTGCGCAGAAAAGTCGATTTTCCGCATCCAGATGGACCTATAAGCGCCGTCACGCGATTTTTTTTGAAGTTGAGACTTATCTTATTTAGCGCTTGTTTTTGCCCGTAGAATAGGTCTACGTCTCTTGTTTCGATGACGAATTCCGTGTCGGTTATGGTTGACATTTGGGTGACTCCTTTCTTCTTTTTATTATCCAAAATTACCAGATATATAGTCTTGCGTCTGCTTATTAGACGGATTCGTAAACAGCGTCCCTGTATCGGTCACTTCGACTACTTTTCCAAGGTAGAAAAAAGCGGTGTGATCGGATACGCGGGCGGCTTGTTGCATGTTATGCGTCACGATAATAATCGTGTATTTTTTCTTCAATTCGTGAATTAAATCCTCTATTTTACTCGTCGAAATCGGATCGAGCGCGGAGGCTGGTTCATCGAGTAGCAACACTTCTGGCTGCATCGCAATCGCGCGGGCAATGCATAAGCGTTGTTGTTGTCCGCCAGATAATGATAAGGCACTTTTGCCTAAATCATCTTTGACTTCATCCCAAAGCGCGGCGCTACGCAAGCTTTTCTCGACACGTTCTGCGAGCTCGGCTTTATTTTTCATGCCGTGACGTTTCAAGCTAAATGCAATATTTTCAAAAATCGATTTCGTAAATGGATTCGGCTTTTGAAACACCATCCCGATTTCTTTACGAACGTTGTATAAATCCACTTCTTTGCGGTTAATGTTGATGCCGTTATATAAAATTTCGCCTTCCATTCGGCAGCCATCGATTTCGTCATTCATTCGGTTGAGTGCGCGAAGGTAGGTCGATTTTCCGCATCCAGATGGGCCGATGAGCGCCGTCACTTGGTTTTCATGGAATTCTAAATCGACACCTTGAATCGCGTGGTTGTCGCCATAATAGACGTGCAAATCATTCGTAGCCATTGCGGGCGCGCCAGTCGTCACGATTTCATCTTTTGCTTCGTTTATCGCGAACGACATATTAGTAGTTGCCATCATTTTACAAAACTCCTTTTGTCCGCCGAATTAGGAAGACGTCATCTTTTTAAATACGTATTTTCCTAGAATGCGGGCTAAAATATTGAAAAGTAGTACGGAAAGAATGAGTACGGCGGACGCTCCCGCGGATACGGCTGCAGCGTCTGGCATGATTCCTTCCCCATTAATTTTCCAAATGTGAACGGCAAGTGTTTCTGCTGGACGGAAAATGTTGAGTGGCGACGTCGGGTTCATAGGATTCCAGTCTCCGAAGTTCAATGTTGGCGTACTTTGTCCAGCAGTGTAGATTAAAGCGGCTGCTTCACCGAATACGCGTCCTGCGGCTAAAATAACCCCGGTCACGATTGCTGGAAGCGCGGCTGGAACTAACACCCGTGTTATGGTTTCCCAGCGCGACAAGCCTAATGCAAGCCCTGCTTCTCGTTGCGTATTTGGAATAGCATTGAGCGCTTCCTCGATAACGCGAATGAGTAGCGGTAGATTAAAGATGGTCAGCGTCAGCGCCCCGGAAATAACCGAAAAGCTCCACCCCATCTGCAACACGAAAATTAAGAAGCCGAACAAACCGACCACGATCGACGGTAGCGAAGACAAGACTTCAATGGTTGTGCGGATGAAGTCTGTGATCCAATTTTTACGGGCATATTCTGCCATGTAGATGCCTGCTCCGAGCGCAATTGGAACGGATAAAATCATTGTGATAAGCAACATGTAGAAAGAGTTCCAAATTTCTGGACCAATCCCACCGCCTGCTTTGAATGATTCGGGTGGTGAGGTTAGGAAATGCCAGCTCAGATGAGGAACGCCTCGAACTAAGATATAGCCGAGTAAGCCTGCCAAAATAACGACGATGAGTAGCGCAATCAAATAGAAAACGGAGGTCGCGATCTTATCTTTTGTTTTTACATTCATTTGACTTTCCTCCTACGTCCGATGAAGCGGATCATAATGATAAAGAACAGTGACATTGCCAGTAGCACCATCGCTAGTGACCAAAGCACGTTATTATCAAGCGTCCCCATGACGGTATTTCCCATTCCCATTGTTAAAATACTTGTTAACGTGGATGCCGGTTCGAATAACGAAGTCGGGATAACCACAGAGTTTCCAATAACCATTTGTACAGCTAGTGCTTCACCAAACGCGCGCGCCATTCCGAAAACAACGGCTGTCAAAATACCTGGTCGTGCACTGCGCAGAATTACTTTCCAAATCGTCTGCCACCGCGTTGCACCGAGCGCAAGCGAAGCCTCACGATAATGACGTGGTACCGAATGAATCGCATCCACTGTCAAACTGGTCACAGTCGGCAAAATCATGACGGTCAAAACCGCGGTCGCCGCTGCAATCCCAAAACCACTTCCTGAAATATGTTCCCGAATAAATGGAACAACGACGCTGAGCCCGATAAACCCGTAAACAACGGACGGAATCCCAACGAGCAACTCCATAACAGGTTGCAAAATTTTCTTACCAAACTTCGGCGATATTTCCACCATAAAAATAGCTGCGCCAATCGCGAGCGGTGCAGCAATACAAGCTGCGAGTAATGTCACACCAAAAGAACCAAGAATCATCGGCAAGGCGCCAACGAGTGGATTTCCAGCCGCATCTGTTTTGGAAGGGTTCCAATCTGTTCCTGTAATAAAGTCAACAAACGAAACATTATTGACAAAAAAAGTAGCCAGTCCTTTCGAGATGACAAAGAAAAGAATGGATGCCGCTGCAATAACCATGATGCTGATGCAGATAAACGTTATGATTTTCCCTCTCTTTTCAAGACGGGCCTTTTTGGAAGTTTGCGTTAATGCTTTTTCTCGTGCTTCCACTGCGTAGACTCCTTTCCGATGCTGGGCTCTTATTTTTATACCCAACAAACGGGTTTGCGCCCACTTCTATACTTAGAAGTAGACGCCTTCCCCAATATATTTTTTATTTAACGTCTGTGATATTTCCTTTAGCGTCGCGTTCTACTTTCATCGAGTGAATCGATTGGTAACCAAGTTGTGGCACCAAGTCATTTTGAACGTCTTCGCTCGTGATGTAAGCTAGGAATTTTTTCGCAAGTCCTGTCGCTTCACCTTTTGTATACATATGCTCGTAAGCCCAAATTTTCCAATCGTTTGTTGCTACGTTTTCTTCTTTCGGCTCTACATTATCAAGGGAAAGTCCTTGGATCGAATCGTCAATGTAAGAGAAGGCTAGGTAACTGATAGCTCCTGGTGTTTCGCTTACGATTTTACGAACGGTACCTGAGGAATCTTGTTCTTGTGCTTTTACTGGAGTCGCGCCATCTAAGCCCCATTTTTCAAAAGTTGCGCGTGTTCCGCTTCCTTCTGCACGGTTGATGATCGTGATTTTTTCGTCTTTACCGCCAACATCTTTCCAGTTTGTAATTTTGCCAGTGAAGATGTCGATTAATTGTTGTTTCGAAATATTTTTCACGCCAGCGTCTTTGTTCACGACTGGTGCCATGCCGACTACTGCGACTCTGTGGTCTACTAATTTTGAAGCATCAACGCCGTCTTTTTCTTCAGCGAAAACATCCGAGTTGCCGATATCCACTGCGCCTTGTTGCACTTGCGTTAGGCCAGTACCAGATCCGCCGCCTTGCACGTTGATTTGTGCTTTAGGATTCTCAGCTGTAAATTGTTTTGAAGCAGCTTCGACAAGAGGTTGTAGTGCTGTTGAGCCGACCGCCGTGATCGAACCAGAAACTTCCTTGCTATCTGCATTTCCGTTTGCTTTATCTGATGATGTATCCGAATTTCCACATCCTGCTATAATCATTGTGAATGCTGCAATAACAGCTACTATTCCTAAAAATCTCTTCTTCATAAACTGTAAACCACCTTTTTTTTCGATTTAACTTACAAACCTACTATACCTCTTCTGGATTAAGGGGATGTGTAGCTAATGTTAAGAGAATGTAAAGATGATGATTCTGTAAATTTCTTTATCAGGAAATGACAAAAAGACCGCGGATTGGGCGGTTTGGAGCTGGATCTTATGTAAAGAAAAACACAAGCCGCTAAAATCACGACTTGCGTTACCTTTTTATTTTGGAAGTGTTACGGTGAATGTTGTGCCTGAACCTTCGATGCTTTCGACTTGAATCTGACCGCCGCAGCTCTCCACAATATGTTTCACAATGGAAAGTCCAAGTCCTGTGCCACCGGAATGCCTGCTACGAGCACGATCAACACGATAAAAACGTTCAAAAATCCGATCGATATCCTTGACTGGTATGCCGATTCCATTATCGGTGACCGTGATAGCAATCGTATCATTAGCCTCGTTTTCCGTCACGCCGACCGATACTGTCCCATCTTGTGGCGTATACACAATCGCGTTTGAAATGAGGTTAATCAAGATTTGCTGCAACCGATCACGCTCTGCTTGGATAATCACCGGCGACGCTAAATTCGGCGACACAAGCTGAATCCCTTTTTCAAGCGCCATCGAGCGAACCGTATCCATCGTCGTAATCACCACGTCCTCCACGTCCACCTGCTCCAAATTCATCGACACATGCTTCTGCTCAATTCGCGACAACTCTAAAATATCCATGATTAAGCGGTGCAAACGATCGCTTTCCTCTTTTATAATGGTGAGGAATTTCTTGAGTAGCGCTTCATCGTACATCGCGCCATCAAGTAGCGTTTCCGCAAAGCCTTTCAGCGCGGTAACTGGTGTTTTCAGTTCATGCGACACATTCGCGACAAATTCCGAACGCACATTTTCCAGTCTTCTAATTTCAGTAATATCATGCAACAGCAAAATCACGCCTGTTATATTGCCCGTTTTTGATAAAATTGGCGAAACGTTGGCGTCTAAAATAAGCTCCCTCGGGAAATAAATCGTAATCTCTTCTTGTTGGAAAGCTTTTTGATCTAAACACTGATCGACAAGCTGCGTCAAAGCAAAACTTTTCAAAACTTCATAATACGCTTTTCCTGTCAGTTCTTTTTCACCGATAATTTGTTCCATCATTGGATTCGTCATCACAATCAGTTTTCGTTGATCAATCAGCATCACACCGCTGACCAAGTTCTGCACGATTCCGCTTAGTCGCTGCTGGTTAAGCTCGATTTCCTGCATTTGCTTCTCTAAACTTTGCGCCAGTTGGTTCACACTTAGCGATAAATCCTGCAATTCGCCGCTCGTTTTTCCGGTAATTCGGCTGTAATAACGGTGGTTCGCCAAATCCATCGACACGTCGATAATCTCGTTGACCGGTCGCGTAATCCGTCGCGCAATCACCGCGCTGATAAAGCCAATAAATACTAGCGCCAAGCCAAATATCAAGGTGAGGCTGAGCCATAATTGATGGACCGCTTTTTCCACCGATTCCAGTGAAATCGAAATTCGCAACACACCATCCGTTACACCGTTATGCGTAATTGGAACAGCCACATACAGCATACTATAACCAAGCGTAGAGCTTTTTCGCGTAGCAATCCCCACATCTTTTCCTTGCTCAAGGACTTCCTGCACTTCCGGACGATCCATATGACTACCCAGACCGTGCGGATCTTCCTTCGTATCAGCGACCACATGCCCCGTCTGATCAATGACCGTAATCCGCGCATCAATTTTATCCTCTAGCGGTTTTAAGCTCGACTGAATTTTATCCGCATCCTGGTCCAAATCAACATCTTCTAGCTTCGTCGTTGTCAACAATATCTTCGCATCATCCTGCAACTGGCTTTCCTTCATATGCAAGTAAACACTCTTCATCAATTCCCCTGAGAAAAAGCCCACAATCACCATGACAATAAAAAATAAGATAAAAAAAGACAGTCCTATTTTCAGCCATAATTTTTTCATGATTTCACGTTCTCCATCTTATAGCCAAAACCACGAATCGTCTTAATGTAGCGCGGCTGCTTCGTGTCCGCCTCAATTTTATCGCGCAAATGGCTCACATGCACATCCACAATCCGCGTTTCGCCAATATAATCATAATTCCAGACCGCATCCAGCAACTGATCTCGCGAAAAAACCTTGCCCCGGTGATTCGCCAAATAGAGCAACAACTCGAATTCCTTCGGCGTCAAATCCAGCAACTCATCCTGCAAATACACCTCATAACTCTCCGTCAGAATCTTCAACTCACCAACTTGCAGCGCCTTCTCTTTTGGCAACTCCTCCGGTTCCACATCCGTCGCTTTCCCAGCACTCCGTCGCAAAATTGCCTTGATTCGCGCCACAACCTCACGCGGGCTAAACGGTTTCGTCAAATAGTCATCCGCACCAAGCTCCAGACCAATAATTTTATCCAATTCGTCATCTTTTGCCGTTAACATCAAAATCGGCGTCTCCACCTTATCTTGGCGCAACTGCTTACACACTTCAATCCCGTCCATCTCAGGCAACATTAAATCGAGTACAATCAAATCCGGTTTTTCCGACAAAGCAAGCTCGTACCCTGTCCTACCATCTTCTGCCGTCACTACATCAAAGCCAGCCTTTTCAATGTTAAATTGCAGTAAAGTTACAATAGAAGACTCATCATCCACTACTAAAATCTTGGTCAATGCTCTTTCCTCCCCATTCATAACGCGCAGCCCTTTACAATCCCGCCACAACTTGTTATGTATTCTTCCACTAAAATATAGCACGAATTTACCTTTTTCGGGTAGAAAACGGTCACTCTTAACACAATCTTAAAAGTCAGGGCTGCGAGAACTACCCATTTTCGTCGTTAAAAGTTCCGTTCCGATACTCATGTACAAATCGTACATTCCGTTTCGGTACTCACTTTTGCCTAGGATCTGGGCAGTTCTAGCAGCCCTGAGGCGTTTTTTTACTATTCGAAGTTCAAATAGAGTCAAACTATTCTACCATGAATAAACCTAGTTCAAATGAGTCTTCTTCATAGATAGCGGTTTGGACAATTCGTGGTTCGCCGTTGTTGTCACGGACTTTTAGTTTGCAGTAAGCTCGGTTTTCATTTAGCGCCTCGTACAAATCTTCGCGATCCATCACCGGTATCCCGTTTACTTCCATGATGACCTCTCCCGCCAAAATGTCCATTCGGCTAGCTGGCGTATTTTCCCGTGCGCCTAGAACCATAATGCCATCCACTTGTGGTGTAAACTTAAAGGCAGAATCCCGTTCCTCGTTACGATGACGATAGGAAATCCAAAATCGGCCTGCGATTGCCACGATAAATGCGAGTAAGCTCAAAACTGGAATCACGATGCTAACTACGCCAAGTAGCGCGATCAGAATAGATAAACTAGTCACTCGGACGGCAATTTTATGCGTCGCTTGTGCTGGCAACTGAGACTGGACTTGTTGCTGAAAACCAATCACAATCGGCAATACCATCAAGGAAAATGTCTGATTCCCGATTTGAAAAATAGGCCACCAGTCAAATAATGCTGCAAAACCGTGTCCTGGAATAAAGCATACAAGTGGTAATAACCATAAACGGCGTAACTGGAATGCTCCAACCCATTTTCCGCGCCCACTTTTCCGAAGCATTGGTGAGGCTTGGTTGGCCCCGGTAAATTGAATCAAAAACGCCTCTACCGCAAGCAATAATGCCAATACAAACACAATAACAATCATGAAATTATCAATATACAAATCGCGAATCGGCAACATCCGGTCTTCAAACGGCGCCAACTGCCAGTCGAAATAGTAGACCGCATAATAAACGAGGCTGGTAATCCCAATCGTATACGCCGTGGAAGTCATCCTAAACATCCCGACGAGCAACAACACAATCAGCACGACATTAAATATCGCGATCCATCCAATCGTCAGCGTAAAACCTACAAAAACCATGATAATCGAAATCGCCACACCAAAAACGATACCTAAACCGAAGAATCCTTTTAGCTCCTGCCAAGGTGAATGTATCCGTACATGAAAGGATTTCCGTTCCCATTTTATTCGATTAAAGCCAGCAATAATCGCTATCAATATCGACACGTATAACGCCGGTTGTACCAATATACTGCCAATTCCTTTTACAATTTCTACTATTATTGTCTCCATTCCATTCACCTCTTATAGTATCGGAGAAAGTAGCCGCGACACCGCCTCTTTCACTTTTATCCAAAATGAGCGCTCTGCATACAATTCTTCCGTCAGCTGATACGATTTCAAAATATCCTGTAAAAAAATATCTTCTAGTTTTTGAGCTATTTTCTTTTCATACATAAACGCATTCACTTCAAAATTCAGTCTAAAACTGCGAAAATCCATGTTTGCCGTCCCAACCGAAGCAATTTCTCCGTCCACAACAAGCGTTTTCGCATGAATAAAGCCATTATCATAAATATAAACCTTTGCACCACTCTCAATCAATTCCCCGCAATAGCTCGTCGTGGCCCGGTAAACAAAGGCATGATCCGGCTTATTCGGAATCATCAAACGCACATCGACACCAGACAGCGACGCGATTTTAAGCGCCTCTAGCAAACTCGCATCTGGAATAATATACGGCGACTGCAAATAAATCGATTTCTTCGCCGAGTTAATCATTTTGATGTAACCATTCTTAATTTGCTGCCATTCCGAATCCGGTCCACTGGATACAATCTGCATACTCGTCTGTCCCTTACCGTGAAAACTCGGAAAATAGCGCGTTTGATAATCCAGCTTTTGACTAGCCGATGCCGCCGAATTCCAGTCCATAATATATCTCGTCTGCATCGCAAAAACCGCTTTTCCACGAACCCGAAGATGCGTGTCACGCCAGTATCCAAAACTATCATCAAGCCCTAAATACTCATCCCCCACGTTGAATCCACCAATATAGCCAATTTCACCATCAATAATCGCCAATTTACGATGATTACGGTAGTTCAATCGGAAATTTATCAACGGTAATTTCGAAGGGAAGAACGGCCATACTTTGACGCCATTTTGCTTTAACTTATTCCAAAAAGCCTTTTTCGTAGTTCGACATCCCATCGCGTCATAAATCACCCGAACATCGAGGCCTTCTTCTGCCTTTTTAATCAGCGCTTTCTGTAAACGATTTCCCAGCATATCCGAGTGAATAATATAATAAATCAAATGAATATGGTCCGTCGCCATCTCAATATCCCGCATCAACGCATCGAACTTCTCATGCCCATCTGTGAAAATCGTCACTTCATTATCCTGCGTCAAAATTGCGCCATCGTTCACCAACAATAAATAAATCAAATCCCGATGCTTTGCTACATTTCGATCGCTAAACGGAAACTCCTGCTGCCTAATCATGCTAATCTGATTATCCGTCGACTCTCGCAATCCAATTTTCTCCTGTCCCTTCCAGTCGAAAATTTTGCGGTGGGAGAGCTTTCGGCCAAATATTAAGTATATAACAAATCCAATAACAGGTATGAATGTTAGTACTAGCAGCCAAGCCCACGTTGCTGATGTGTCTCGTCTTTCTAAAAACACCATCACAGCAGCGAAAAATAGATTGATGACTAGCAAAACAATCAGTAATCCCGCGATAATCCCCATAATGTACCTCCCAATAATAATGCTACCTTTTTATCATATCATAAATCAGAGGTGAAGTATTGCCTTAGTATCACACAAAAACTCGGCTACCAAAAGTGGCTAGCCGAGTTCGATATTAAATATAAGGTGATGGATCTACTGGAACACCATTTTTATGAATTTCAAAATGAAGATGTTGCCCAGTCGATTGCCCAGTTGAGCCCATCATGCCGATGCCTTGTCCTTGAGAAACGCTTTGTCCTGCAACCACTTGCAAGCTTCCTGCTCTCATATGACCGTAAAGTGTTTGGTAGCCATTTCCATGATCGATTTCAACAACATATCCGTAGCCACCATAACCGCTACCTGGAGCGCCGAAACCAGAGAAAACAACCGTTCCACCTGCTGCTGCATAAATTGGCACACTACCACCTGCGGCGATATCTTGCCCTTTATGCGATTCATGTTGACCAGTCACCGGATTCGTTCTATCGCTAAATCCAGACGTCAGGATTCCAGCTGCCGGTTTAATGAACATGCCTGTTTGGGAACCAGCACTAATCGAAGGAATCGAAACTGCTGGTGTATCTGGTGTTGTCGTTGCGGCTGCCGCAGTTTCGGTCTGTGTAACGACCTTAGATCTTGCCTGTGCCGCGGCTTCTCGCGCTTCCCTTGCTGCCCGTTCTTCGCTCGCTTTACGCGCTGCTGCTAATTGTTGTTGCGCTTGGCGGTTCTTCTCCGCTTGGATATTTCCAGCGATTGCTTGTTCATTCGCTGCCAATTCACCTTGTTGCGCTAATAAATCATTCTTTTGTTGCTGCGTTAAGTCTTTTTCAGCCGCGATTGCCAAGATTAACTCATCTTTTTGACTTTTTTGGCTTTCTAAGTTGTTTTTTGATAGCGCGATTTCAGTAGATAATTTCTTCAATCCTGCCAACTTAGTCTCTGTTTGCTTTTGCTTAGAGTTAAGAGCGTCCTCATCTTTCTTCTGGTCACTCATAATATCTTTATCCGCATTAACAAGTGTCGATACCATCGTTGCGCGATCAATAAAATCACTGAAGTTATCCGACGCTAAAATTACATTCATGTACTCTTGTCCGTTTCCGTTCACCTGGATAGCACGTGCACGATCTTTTAGTAAATTAAGACGATCATCGATACTTTTTTGTAACACGACGATTTCATTTTTTAACTTACTTACTTCTGCATTCGTTACCGCTACTTCTTGTTGCTGCTTTTGTAACTTTTTATTGGTTTCTGTAATGCTTTTTACGAGACTTTCCAGTTCAGCAGCCGTCGTTTGTTGCTTTCTTTCAAGAACGGATACTTCATGATCTTTCTCGTCAATGTGATTATCTATAGTAGAACGTTGTTGCTGAATTGCTTGTTGTTGTTTCTGTAGTTCATTTAAGTCAGCAGCCTTTACATTGGTTGGCACTGTACTAAAAAGGCCAACTGCTACAGTTATTGCAAGGCTATTTACGAGTAATTTCTTATATGCCATGTATTAATTCCTCCTAGATCAGATTCATATATTACTATTTTTTCCATGCGTTAGATTAGAAAAAAAGTACCCTCGTAAATAATCATACAAAGGTACTTTTCTATTTTCAAAAACGCTTGTTATATTTTACGATTAAAAGTTAGCTACACGGCCAAAACCTACAAGAGATTGTGCCCAGAAGCCGCTTGAAAGGCTATCGATTTTAACACCGTCGTTTTGCGCGTTAATCATTTTGCCTCCGCCAATGTAAATACCAACGTGAGCGATTCCGCTACCATAGCTGAAGAATACTAAATCACCTGGTTTTGCTTGGCTTGAACTAATTTTAGTAGATGCTGCATATTGAGCACCTGAAGTTCTTGGAAGAGAAATTCCTGCTGCACGGAATGAGTAAGAAGTGAATCCAGAACAGTCAAATGAACCTGGTCCAGTTGCTCCTAGTGAATATGGTTTACCTAATTGTGCGTAAGCAGTTGAAATCATTGCATCATAACCAGAACCTGTTGGTGTTGGGATATTATTGTTTGTTGAACCTGAATTATTTGATGATGCTTTTTTCGCTGTAGTACTTTCAGATTTAGAACTGTTGTCATTAGAAGATGACGCTGTAGATGAAGAATCATTCGAACTTGCATTCGACGATGATGATTCTGTTTTCGTTTCCGTAGCTGCTAATGGTTGAACAGTTGTCGCTTCTTTCGCTGCTGCCGCACGAGCCGCCGCTGCTGCTGCTTCTCTATCACGTTGCGCGATTAAAGTAGATTTTTCTTGTTCTGTTGTTGCTTGTTGCGCTGCTAATTGTGCTACAACAGCTTCTTTCTCAGCTTTTTGAGCTTCGATTTTATTTTGTTGTTCTTCATAACTAGCGATTGCTTTTTGTTGTTTTTCTTGCTCTTTTTTAACAGATGCAGATTTTGATTTCAAAGCATCTTCGTCTTTTTGTTGTTCATCAAGGATAGCTTTATCAGAATCAACAATTGTGTTTACAGCAGACACACGGTCTACTAAATCGCTGAAATTATTTGCTCCTAAGACAACATCAAGATATACGTTTGAATTTGAGTTTACTTGCATAGAACGAGCGCGCTCTTTAAGGACACCTTCACGTTCTTTAATGCGGGCATTGATTGCCGCGATATCAGCGTTTAATTTCTTTAATTGTTCTGCTGATTTGTTGAAGCTCGCTTGTAGCTCTTTAGATTTTGCTTGCGCTGTTTCTAGTTTTGTTACTAGAGATGATAGATCAGCTTGTAAATCAGCTTTCTTAGATTTAAGATCGTTTAGCTTAGCATCTTTCTGTTGGATGTCTGTGTTAACGTCCGCAAATGCATTTGTTGTAAAAACCGGTGATAAACTGATTACAGCTGCCATTGACGCAGCGATTAAAGTATTTTTTTTCAAAAGATTTTACCTCCTAAAAAGCTCCCTAGGCTTTTCTTTCATTGAATTTTTTTATTATTTTTTAGAATGCGTTCGTTTCTCTGATACGCATTTAATTGTTAAACTTTCAAGAATCTACGGATGGAAATTGCGCTTCCCCATATACCAATCAATACTCCAATAGCAATGATTAACCCTGATATTTCATACATGAATGGGGTTGGCGATAATAAGGAAAGGTTGGTGCCTTCTCCAAGTCTTGGGTTGACAAGGTTATATGTGTTGATGTAACCCACAAATGTTAGTATGACTGGCACAATAGATCCTAATAGACCTAGCCAAGCGCCTTCTAACACGAACGGCCACCGGATAAACCAGTTTGTCGCTCCTACCAATTTCATAATCTCAATCTCGGTTCGACGCGAGTAAATCGCAATCTTAATCGTATTGGAAATTAGGAACATGGCTGTTAATAAAAGACCAGCACTTAATATGATACCAGCATATCGTCCCCATTTCAAGACATTAAACAATTTATCTACTGTTTTTTCACCATAGTTCACTTTTGCGACATATTTCATTTTCTCGATCTGGGATGCAACCTTCGCCGTTTCACTCGGCTCCTTCGCTTGAACAATGAACACATCGTAAAGTGGATTATCTTGTTCGAACAACTCGAAATCCTTACCATATGTAGAGACTAACTTCTCCATTTGCTCATCTTTGGAAGAAAATGTGACACTATCGACGCCGTTTAGCTCTCCGATATTGGCTTTTAATTCATCCTGTTGATCTTTGGTCGCAGTAAGTTGGATATGCACGTTAATTTCAACGTCATTCTCAACATCATCTGCTAACTTGTTCATGTTCATCATAATTGCGAAGAACACACTGACTAAAATCAAAGTTACTGTTACCGCACTAGCTGCAGCGAATGTCATCCAACCGTTACGATAGAGACTCTTAAAGCTCTCTTTAAAATGTCTACCTACTGTTCTAAATTTCATAGCCATAATCTCCTTGCTGTTCATCCCGAACGATTCTACCGTTTTCAATAGCGATTACACGATGTTTCAGAGTATTAACAATCTCTTTATTGTGTGTCGCCATAACGATTGTCGTTCCGCGATTACTTATTTCTTCAAGGATATTCATGATTTCCCATGAAGTATCAGGATCGAGGTTTCCAGTTGGTTCATCTGCAATTAAAACCTGTGGCATATTTGCTATCGAGCGAGCAATCGAAATCCGCTGTTGCTCCCCGCCAGACAACTCATCTGGTAGCATTCTGACTTTGTGTTTCAAATTAACTAGGTCTAGCACTTCCATGACACGGTCTTTGATGACTTTCGGATCTTCCTCTACTACTTCCATCGCATACGCAATGTTTTCATAAACGGTTTTGCTCGGTAGCAACTTAAAATCCTGAAAAACAACGCCGACATGTCTTCTTAAAAATGGGACTTCTCGATTCTTCATATGGAGTAAATCAAATTTACCCACGTTAATCGTTCCTTTTGTTGCTCGCTCTTCGCGGTATATCATTTTGATAAAAGTCGATTTACCAGCACCACTCGGCCCTACGACATAAACGAATTCTCCCTGATCGATCCGAATGTTCAATCCGTTCGCGGCTGTTATACCATTGGGATACTTCTTGTAGACATCTTCCATAACAATCATTTTATCACCTAACTATGCCTTTCTTAAATCAAGTTGGAATGATATAACATGTAAGATAACCCGAATCTGTGCAGTGAAGTCTCAAACAAGGCTCACCATTTTTGCTGAAGTACTTGAAGTCACAACGCATAATACAATTATAACACTTCAATTTTTCAGCCATGGGTTAATTAGGTTACAGTTATATTTCAACCAATGACAAGTTTTATTTTATTCGCAACATACCTATTTACATTCATTTTCATTGTTAACTATTTTACGTTATTCTCTTTCTGTAAAAAGACCATAAAAAAACGTGCCCGAATTTCCGCACTGTTTTACTACTCTCCTATTGTACCGCGTTTTCCAGTGAATTAACATTACAGGGATATTAAAAATAGTTACAGTGAAATCAATTGGAATAGACCACTTCTTGTAAGCAAATACCTTCCCACTTACTCTGAATGAGCTTCTTGTTACACAACTGTTATACAAACGATGCGCTATTTTAAAACTGTATTACAAAAAAGCAACATTAACTTGATTGGTCAATGCTGCTCGTTTTGCATTCTTATTATAAGTTGAAGCCTTCTCCCATCACTTCACTTGCGCTCATAACGACGACAAATGCGTTTGGGTCAATCTCTTTTATGACGCCTTTTAACCTTGAAAATTCGGACTGGGCAATGACACAGAGCAATATTTGCCTGTCATCTTCTGTATAACCGCCTTTTGCCGATAGACGCGTAATACCTCGGTCAATTTTATAAAGGATGGCGTGGCGTATCTCATCTTGCTTTTCAGAAATAATAAGCACGGTTTTTGACTGATTGAGCCCCACTTGAACGAGGTCGATCGTCTTACTCGTAGCGAAAAGTCCGATAAGCGCGTACAATCCCGACTCGATATCAAAGACGAACATAGCCGCAATAACGACAAACCCATCAATCAAAGCCACACAAATACCTAGCGAAAGATTCGTGAATTTGTGCAAAATTTGGGCGATAACATCTGTACCACCAGTCGATGCTTTGCCGCGAAAAACAATGCCTAGCCCAACACCAACCAACACACCGCCAAACAATGCGGCAACGAGTGGTTCATGCGTCCAAACCGTCCAATCTGCTGTCAAATAAACAAATAGTGGCATAATCATCGTGCCAACAAAAGTCTTGATTCCAAACTGGTAGCCCAAGAAAAATACGCCTGCAAAGAATAACGGAATATTAAAAGCCCACTGAATGTAAGCCGGTGTCCATCCCGTTAAATAATTAATAATCGTACTAATCCCGCTCACGCCGCCAGAAGCAACATGATTTGGCAGTAGCAAAACATTGAAAGCCAAAGCAATAATGAAAGCGCCTAAAATAACATAGACATACTCCATCGCTTTCGCTAATTTAGGCGGAAGTTTACGCCGTTTGACTGGTTTTATTTCGCTCATTTTTTCACCTTAATCAATCCGCGAACGCAGATAGCCATTGATAAACTCATCAATATCGCCATCCATCACTGCTTGTGTATTTCCTGTTTCAACATTTGTACGGTGATCTTTTACCATGGAATATGGATGGAATACGTAGGATCGGATTTGACTTCCCCAACCTATTTCTTTTTGTTCACCGCGAAGTTCCGCAAGTTCTTTCTCTTTTTCTTCTTGCTCTTTTTGGTATAATTTCGCTTTTAACATTTTCATTGCTTGATCACGGTTTTTCAACTGCGAACGCTCGGATTGGCATGTTACAACAATTCCGGATGGTATATGCGTCATCCGCACAGCTGAGTCGGTCGTATTGATATGCTGACCACCGGCACCGGTCGCGCGATACGTGTCGATTTTTAAATCCTCAGGGCGCACTTCGATTTCGATGTCGTCATCCATTTCCGGCATCACATCACAGGATACGAACGATGTATGGCGACGTCCCGAAGAATCGAATGGCGAAATACGGACGAGACGGTGAACGCCTTTTTCCGCTTTTAAGTAGCCGTATGCATTATGTCCTTTGATGAGCAATGTGACACTCTTAATGCCCGCTTCGTCTCCTGCTTGGTAATCCAGCATTTCGACTTTGAAATCCTTCTTGTCCGCCCAGCGCTGGTACATGCGCAGTAACATGGAGCCCCAATCCTGCGACTCCGTTCCGCCAGCTCCTGGATGTAACTCTAAAATCGCGTTATTTTTATCGTAAGGCTCGCTTAACATCAATTTCAATTCAAAATCTGTTAACTTCGCCACAAATGTCTCTAATTCTGTTTCTAGTTCTGTTTGCAACTCTTCATCTGCCTCTTCACGCAAAAGTTCCAAACTGAGTTCTAGATTTTCTTGCTCCTCTTCTAACTCATGAAACGCATTATACGTCTCTTTGTAGCCATTCGCTTCATTGATGACTTTCTGCGCTGCTTGCTGGTCATTCCAAAATTCTGGGTCCAACATTTGATCCTCTAACTCAGCAATCCGAACTTCTATGCTGTCTAAGTCAAAGAGACCCCCTAAAGTCTTTGATTTGTTGGGTTGTCTTTTCTAGTTCATTGCGAATTTCAGCTAATTCCATTCTCAACACCTCTTTTTCAATTTTCATGCATCAAATAAATGCACCCTTAATAATATAGCATACTTAGAGAGAAACTGCGATTCCAAACAAAAAACCAGGAAAAATCCTGGCTTTTTGCATCTTACTATTTCTCTTTTCCGTGACAGTTCTTATACTTTTCGCCACTTCCACAAGGACACGGATCATTACGACCAATGTGTTGATCTTTGTGAACTGGTTGTTTCTTAGCAACCGGTTTGCCTTCGTTTGGATCGATAGCATCACCTTTCGCCACTTGTTCACGCTCAAGATTTTGACGAATTTCAGCTTTCATAATATAACGCGCAACTTCCTCATCAATCGAACTAATCATTGCTTCAAACATTTCAAAGCCTTCTGATTGATATTCACGTAGCGGATCGATTTGACCGTAGGCACGTAGATGAATACCATCGCGTAAATGATCCATTGCATCGATATGATCTACCCATTTCGTATCTACTACACGTAGCAATACTACTTTTTGGAACTCATTGAATTCTTCTTCTGGTAGCAATGTTTCTTTTTCATTGTATGCTTCATTCACTTTTTCTAAAATGAAATCTTGAATGTCATTAGACTCCATATTCTTAATGTCATCTACGCTAATTACGTCTTCTGGTAGCAAGTTCGCTTCCACGAAATCGATAATTCCTTGCAGATTCCATTCTTCACGATCCTCTTGTCTTGGTGCATTAGACTGTACCACAAAATTCACGACGTTTTGAATCATTGGTTCGATCACAGAGCGCAAGTTATTCTCTGCAGTAATAACTGCATAACGCTGTTTATAAATAACTTCACGTTGTTGACGTAAAACATCATCGTATTGCAGTACTTGTTTACGCGAATCAAAGTTATTTCCTTCGACACGTTTTTGAGCAGATTCAACGGCACGGCTAACCATCTTACTTTGGATAGCTTCGTCGTCCATTCCAAAACGTTCCATCATCGATTTCATGTTATCTGAACCGAAACGTTTCATCAACTCATCTTCCATTGAAAGATAGAATTGTGTCACGCCTGGATCACCTTGACGTCCTGCACGACCACGTAACTGATTATCAATACGTCTTGATTCATGACGCTCTGTACCAATAACAGCTAAACCGCCTGCTTCGATTGCACCTTCGCCAAGTTTAATATCCGTACCACGACCAGCCATATTTGTCGCGATAGTTACAGAACCTTTTTCACCAGCAAACTGGATAATTTCAGCTTCTTTTTCATGTTGTTTCGCATTCAAAACGCTATGTGGTACACCTTTACGTTTTAATTTATGGGAGATAACCTCAGACGTCTCGATGGCTACTGTACCAACTAGTACTGGTTGCCCATTCGCATAACGCTCAGCGATATCTTCTACCACAGCATTAAATTTCGCATCAATCGATGTGTAGATTAAATCCGCACGGTCATCACGAACGATTGGCTTATTCGTCGGAATTTCGATAACACGCATGTTATAAATATCGCGGAATTCTTCTTCTTCCGTTTTAGCCGTACCAGTCATACCAGATAGTTTCTTGTACATACGGAAATAGTTCTGGAATGTAATAGTCGCCATTGTTTGTGATTCATTTTGGATTGTAACGCCTTCTTTAGCCTCAAGCGCTTGGTGCAAACCTTCACTGAAACGACGGCCCTTCATAATACGACCAGTAAATTGGTCTACAATCAATACTTCATCGTCTTGCACAACATAATCAACATCAAGATGCATAGTATAGTTTGCTTTCAAAGCTTGCGCAATATGATGCAATAAAGTAGAGCTTTCAATATCAAATAAATTCTCGACGTCGAAATACTTCTCACCTTTTGTCATACCCTCTTCGGTCATGTATACTGATTTCGTCTTAATATCAACTGTATAATCTTTCTCCACTGTCAATGTCTCAACGAATGAATTAGCACGAACGTATAGAATGGTCGATTTCTCTGCTTGACCAGAAATAATCAACGGCGTTCTCGCTTCATCAACAAGAATGGAATCGACCTCATCAATTACCGCATAAGAAAGCGGACGTTGAACCATTTGCTCTTTATAAACAACCATGTTATCACGTAAATAATCAAACCCTAACTCATTGTTTGTACTGTACGTAATATCAGCAGCATATGCTTCACGTTTTTCTTCACTGGAAAGCGCATTTAGATTCAGTCCAACTGAAAGACCAAGGAAATTATATAGAACGCCCATTTCTTCCGCATCACGTTGCGACAAGTATTCATTGACTGTAACAACATGCACGCCATTGCCTGAGAGCGCATTTAAATAAACAGGTAGTGTTGCTGTCAGCGTTTTACCTTCCCCAGTTCTCATCTCTGCAATATTACCTTCGTGTAGTACGATACCACCCATTAATTGAACACGGAATGGGAACATACCTAGTGCACGCTTTGCTCCTTCACGCGCAACAGCAAAAGCCTCTACCAAAAGAGAATCTAATGTTTCTCCATTCTGATACCGCTCTTTAAATGCCTCTGTTTTCGCACGTATCTCATCATCAGAAAGCTTCGCCGTTTCTTCAGCTAGTGCCTCAATCTGATCTGCTTTCTTCTCTAGATACTTAACATCTTTTTTACCAGATTCAAATATCTTTTTTAATAAACCTGCCATGATCTTATTCTCCTCTACTGTTTCTATACTTTCCCTGAAGTTGAAATCGTCGCGCTCTTCCCATTTTCTGACGCAACTGCCTTATCACAGGCACACTAGACAATTCTACCATCTTTCGCCTGTCTTTTACAACCTGTTTTCCTGTGAACATTTCGACGCATTTCCTTTGATTCTGTATAAAAGCCTAGGCTATGCGATTTATTTAAATAAAAAAATATCTTCTTAACTCCGTTTTTCGTCATTCACTATTTTATTTTTAATTAGGTATTGACAACAAAAGCCGAGATCCCCTTGTTTTGGATCCCGGCTTTTAGAGGACAGTCTAAGTTAATTGGTTTCAATTAAACCGTATTTACCATCTTTACGACGATACACAATATTTGTGCCGTCTGACTCTGCATCCGTATATACAAAGAAACTATGGCCTAATAAATTCATTTGAAGTACAGCTTCTTCACTATCCATTGGTTTCAAAGAAAATTCCTTTGTACGAACAATGTCTAGCTCGCTGTCATTTTCAAATTCATCTGCTGCAGCACTGCCATTTACTTCTGAAAAAGCAAAGTAATCATGCTCAGCGCCTTTATCACGGAATTTACGGTTCACTTTTGTTTTGTGTTTACGAATCTGTCTCTCTAATTTATCTACAATTAAATCAATACTTGCATATAAATCCCCGCTCGTTTCTTCAGCACGTAACACTAAATTTTTGAGAGGAATGGTCACTTCAACCTTTGCATTCTTATCGGAATAAACTTTAAGATTCACATGAACATTAGCATCTGGAGCCTCGCTGAAATAGCGCTCTAATTTGTCGATTTTCTTTTCAACATACTCTCTAATTGGCTCCGTTACTTCAATGTTTTCGCCACGAATGTTATACTTTAGCATAGCAATTCCTCCTTTGAAATAAAACAAATCATACTTTGCAAGAAGTGAATGACTTCTTAGATACAGTCTACGTTATAATGTAGTATTTTGCAAACATTTACACAGAGCAAAATTACTATATTCCAACTGCTTACATAGTCTGTAAGTATGATGCTGTTACTCTATTCATTCCACAAATCCTCAAATACAAACCTAAAATAATTGAAAATTTTGCTTTAACGGAAAATAGTGAGTGATGATACGCTTTTAGCACCTGCTTTCACAAGGGCTTCTGCGGCCAGATGCAACGTGGCTCCGGTTGTATAGATATCGTCGACTAGTACTATTTCTTTGGATTGAATGACCATTTTGTTTTCTACAAA
This sequence comes from Listeria sp. SHR_NRA_18, assembly GCF_003856515.1. Taxonomy (NCBI): domain Bacteria; kingdom Bacillati; phylum Bacillota; class Bacilli; order Caryophanales; family Listeriaceae; genus Listeria; species Listeria sp. SHR_NRA_18. The sequence continues at coordinate 153,433 of NZ_QPKR01000008.1, read as the reverse complement.
AAAGAACTGCTCCTGCTCGATTCTTTCTTTGCGTGTTTTTTTAGATTGCTTTTCGGTGTGCTCTCTCTTTAGCTCTGTCACAAATGGAATATCTGCAAAATGAAGGAGTCCTTCTGTTTGATTAAATCCGCGCTCTTTTCTCCGCTCCGAACTGATTGGTAGCGGTATTGTGACCTCTTTATTCATTTCTGTCCACTTTGCTTTCAATCGCTCTGCAAAAACTGCTGCAATCGCGTAATCTCCCCTGTATTTATAGAGAGCCATTAGATCCTTAGCGAATTCATTATATGTGTAACAAGCCATATTTTTGTGTAAATAGCCTTGCCGTTCTTTTTTCGCCCATTTTTGGCAATCTTCGCAAATTAACGCTTCATCAGGATCCGCCATCTGTCTACCGCACTTGCTACAGGTAGCATTATCAATACGATATAACTTAGATTCGCACCTGATACAGATTACACGCTCTTTTTCTAACTTAAATAAACTTCCCCAAGAAACTTCCGATATCAACTCTGTTTCACATAGGAGGCACTTAGTTTTCATCTAACAACCCTTGACGCTTTCCAAGTTGATTCATCATTTTTATTTGCGAAATCGCCAATGCCATATTTTTAGAAACACCATTGTGAAAAAATAACACATCTCCACTTGGATAATCAAATTTCCGTCCAGCGCGACCTGATATTTGGACCAAGGCTGATTCCGTGAAAATTCTCCCTTCACTTCCGAAGACGCCTACCTGCACATTTGTAAAGGTTACTCCACGCTCAAGAATTGTCGTTGTAAGTAATAATCGAATCGTTCCGTCTCGCATTTGTTGCACCTTTTCTTTCCTCTCTGGATCCGCCGAATGAACCGTCAAAAGCGGCTCGAAGTTTAGATGTTCAAGGATGCTTGCCACCTCTAGCATGACTTTGATTTCCGGAAAAAACAGTAAGACGGGACAATCCTCGCTCAGCTTTTGTCTCATCCATTGGTGTATCTTGCTAGGAATTTTTTGTTTTTGTAATTCTTTTTTCCAATTCCCTACCCATATTTTCTGAGGAACAGGAAGCGATTTTCTATGGTAACGCGCCGGGACTTTCACAAAATTACGCTTTCCATTACCGCATTCTTTTTGCCATTTTCTGTCTGGCGTTGCTGTAATAAAAATGGAGCAACCTGTTCGTAATTGTGCTTTTTTAACAGCGTATTCCAAAAATGGGTCTTTAGCATACGGAAAGGCGTCCACCTCATCTATAAAAACAACATCAAACGCTTCATAAAATCTAACGAGTTGATGGGTTGTCGCTACTACAAAACGTTCCCCATTGTAAACATCTGTCGAATCGCCGTATAGACAAACCATATCCACGTCCGGAAACACTTCTTGCAACCGTGGAAATAGTTCCAAACAAACATCTACTCTGGGTGAAGCCACACACAGACGCCCACCGTTGACCAGCACTTCATTCATCCCTTCAAACATCATTTCTGTCTTCCCAGAACCAGCCACGGCCCATAAAAGTAGGTTTTCTCTATCCTTTACGGCTTGATGCACTTTATCGGATGCCACTCGTTGACCTGGGGATAATTCTCCTTTCCAAGCCAAGTAAGTATCTCTTTGATGTGAGGTACTCATCACGCTAGGTAAAAAGAAAAGGTTGGCACACGCCGTCATCTTCCCCATTATGATACAGTTTCTGCAATACCAACATTCTTCACTACCACAATGACTGCAAGGAGATTTAAAAAACAGGGTCTCTTGATTATTTCCGCATCTAAAACACAATTTCTTATTCTCATTGATTTGAATCGCTTTAACTTGTTGCATGCCTTTACTATCAAGGGTTTCTTCTTCTGAAAATAGCCTTCCCTCTATTTTTCTCTGCAATATCCTCACCTCGTATACCCATTTATACACGAAATAAAAAATGTTTGCCAATTGCCATATTCCGATTTTCATCCCTGATTACAGCTTTATTGGCATACATTTTAGAGTAATATTTACTTTTTCGGCCTTTTCTCAGACTTTTTATGGTTTGTTTGAACTTTTTTATGCTTTTTATTTTTTCTTGTTTGTGCGCTATACTAGTAAAAAACCTCCTAAACTAATAGGAGGCTGAAAATATTTATTTTATTGTCCATACGAGAGCTAACGAACCTTCACCAAGGTGCGTTGCAATAACCGGGCCGAAATAGCTGATATTAAAATCTACATTAGGATGTGCCTTCTGTAACTCCGCTCTCCAGTTCTCTGCTTTTTCATAGCAATTGCCATGAACAATGTATGCTTGTTGCGCTTGACCATTTTCTACAGCCTCAGCTAAAAGACCTTCAATTCTGCGAAATGCTTTTTTCTGTGTTCTAATTTTTTCGAACAGAACAATCTTTGCCTCCTCAAAATGAAGGATTGGCTTAATTTGGAGAACACTCCCAATAATCGCTTGAGCATTGGAAAGCCTACCACCTCTTGCAAGATGATTTAAGTCATCCACAATGAAATAAGCACCCATAGCATCACGCATAGCATCCAATTGCGCCAAAATGACGTCTAATTCAGCTCCTGTAGTTGCTAATTTTGCAGCCTTCTCCACTAGCATTCCCATAGCCATACACGCTATTTCAGAATCGTACGCCGTAACGTGAATGCCTTCTACCATTGCTCCAGCCGATACAGCATTCTGATAGGTACCGCTAATCCCGCTACTAAGATGGACGCTAATAACTTTATCAAAGCCCTTGTCCCGCAATTTTTCATATAAAAGAACAAAATCACCTGGCGCTGGTTGAGACGTTGTTGGAAAGGATTTAGCCGCCTTCACAATGCCATAAAAGTTGCTTTCATCGATATCTTTATTCTCCACATAAGACTTCCCGTCAATCGTCACAGAAAGCGCCACACTATAAATCTCAAACTTATCGATTACTGCTTGGGGTAAATAAGCAGTACTGTCAGTCACGATAGCAATTTTCTCCCCCATAAAGTCACCTCAAACTTAACGATTTTATCTGATGAATACCCAGCCATTTTTGATTGCAGTCACAACAGCTTGCGTACGATCGTTTACTTTCATTTTTTGTAAAATACTACTCACGTGATTTTTAACAGTCTTCTCACTAATGAAAAGTGTTTCTCCAATGCCACGATTACTTTTACCATCCGTCAATAGCTGCAAAACTTCACATTCTCTGTGCGTGAGAATATGTAATGGCATCTTGACTTCCGGTTGCTGATAACCATACGCGCCCTGTGCATTATTAGTACTAGCCAAATGACGATATTCACGAACTAATTTGATAGCAGCTTTCGGGTGGATATATGCCCCACCATCTTCCACTGTCTTGATAGCATCAACAAGATCTTTAGCGTCCATTTCTTTAAGTAAATAGCCCACTGCTCCAGCGCGCAGAGCCTCTGTAACAAATTCATCTGTATCATGAATAGTCAACACCACCACTTTTATACTCGGAAATTGTCTCACTAGCATTTCTGTGGCATCCAGACCGTTTACAGTAGGCATATTTATATCCATAAGCACGATGTCTGGTCGATATTCGCGCACCTTAGCAACTATATTTTTTCCATTTTCGGCTTCTGCAACTACTTCAAATGAATCTTCTAGTTCTAGTATACGCTTTATACCTTCACGAAATAATTGATGATCGTCTACAATCATGATTTTTACAGTCATAATGAGAAATCCTCCTTCAAAATTCTTATTTTCATATTCGTTCCCATTTTTATCCCTTTAGTAGCTCTAAAGACCACTCAGATTAATTTATCGACTATATTCCTATAGCTTTTCTCTGTATCATTTCATGCTTTTCTAGAAGCCATCGTTCTCATAATTATGTTATGTTCGCCAATTACTTCCTATACAATCCGTGAGAGATTATCACTTGATATATTTCGAGTCTCCCACAAAAATGCCTAGACGATAAAAATTTTATCTATCGAAAGTAACAACGACATTCATTATACCATGAATTTGCTCCCACTTCACCTTTCAAATATGCTACAAACACATTTTCTAACTATACACGCTTCCTTTTTTCCGTTAGAATGTGAAATAAGATCATTAAATTAACTATTGGAGGCCTATATGCTAGAAAAATATTTAACAATTAAGGTAGCTGGGCAACATGAAATAATTATTGAAAAATCTAGATTTATTTGCTCTATTATTCGAGCCACAGATGAGCAATCCGCGCAAGAATTCATTCTTAATGTCAAAAAGAAAAATTGGAATGCTAGTCATAACTGCTCTGCCTACTTGCTTGGCGAGCGTGATCAGTATCAAAAAGCTAATGATGATGGGGAACCAAGCGGTACAGCTGGTGTGCCGATGCTTGAAGTTTTAAAGAAGAAACAATTAAAAGATGTTGCTGTTGTTGTCACTAGATATTTTGGTGGCGTCAAACTAGGGGCTGGTGGTCTTGTACGCGCATATAGTAATGCGGTTAGCGAAACTTGTAGCACTTTAGGCATCGTAGAGCGTTCGCTTGCTATTATTATCTCATGCACACTTGATTACTCCTCCCACGCAAAATTTGAAAACGCGCTGGAGAAAAAAGGGTACCAAATCGCCGGTACAGCCTTCACTGATAAAGTTGTTCTTGATGTTTATGTTGATAGTAATGATGTCGCTTTATTTCAAGAGTGGGCTACAAACTTAACAAATGGGCAGGTGGAAATGCATGAAACTGGGAAAAAATATCGTGAAAAGGATGTTAGCTAAATGTTAGTAGATATATTGCGAAAAATACCTACCGAATTCGAAACCACGCGCACGCAAAATAGGAGGATGACTTTCGATGATGCCGATCAAATGCTACAGGTATGGTCAGATGAAGATGTAACACGCTTTATGAATATTGAGACATTTAGCACAGTTGAGCAAGCGCGCGAAATTATCTTGGCTATACTTCAAGAAAAAGCAGCTAACAGGTATGTTATTATGGATAAAACCAGTGGTGAAATAATCGGCTCTTTTGGCATTAATGAGTTGTACATTGATACAATGACTGCTGAGGTTGGATATGAACTGAAGAAAAAATACTGGGGGTCTGGCATTATGTCAGAGGTTCTCCAAGCATTCATGCAAATAGTCCAATCAACAAGCAACATTCTTATTTTCACAGCAAAAGTAGCTCCAGAAAACGAAGCTTCTATCAGATTGTTAGAAAAATTAGGGTTTCACTTCGAAAAAACGGTATCAGAATTGGATATGAGTACAAAAACCTTAAAAGCTATAAAACAGTATAGTCGTGGAATAATTTAACTAAAATGCTATTACATACGACTTATTTTGCCTTATTTATGATGATTTTAATGTTCTTTTACGCCTTACTTATGTATAATAGAAAAAAGCACCTTTGTTTTGCAATGTTCTTTACTATAACTTTAAAGCAAACGTAAATTTACTGTAACAAACCAAGCTTCTTATCATGGTACAATTGCATCTATTGCATATGCAAATACTTTACTTCGGGATTTAGCTAGAAATTTAATTATAAGGAGAAAATAATTCATGCCTATAAACAAAAGCCCAGCTCCAAGAAGCGCGAAGTATAAACGCCGCCGACTGGTACTTTTTTCAGTCCTGATTCCATTGATGCTAATCGTACTTGCGTGTGCTGGATATGCTACATATTTGTTCAGTTCGGCAAAACTTGCTGTAGATAATTCCTACGATAACGTGAGAAGCGGAGAGGCATCATCTCTACGTAATAAAGATGTTGACCCGATTAAAGACAGCTTTTCTTTTCTAATTATCGGTGTAGATGATAGTACAAAACGACAAGCGAATAATGGCGGTAATCCTCGTAGCGATGCACTTATCTTAGCAACGCTCAATGTAAAAGATAACAAACTCGAGATGACAAGTATTCCTCGTGACTCTTACGTCCATATAGAAAGCAAAGACGGTAAAACTGACAGATATACAAAAATAAACGCTGCTCATGCGTATGGTGGTCCTGAGCTAACGATGAAAACAGTAGAAGATTTGTTCCAAGTTCCTGTCGATTACTATGTTCGCTTCAATTTCGACGCTTTCTTGGAAATAGTTGACGCTCTGGACGGTGTTGAAGTTGATGTTCCCGTTGATTTCACGGAACAAAACTCAAAAGACCAAGCTGGTACTATTACACTGAAAAAAGGAAAGCAAAAACTCGATGGAGAGCAAGCATTAGCGCTTTCTAGAACACGACATATCGATAATGACATCGAGCGCGGCAAGCGACAACAGCTCGTTATGAAGGCAATTATTGATAAGTCCACCTCTATCGGCTCCATAAATAAGTACTCCGATGTTATTAAAGCTGTTGGAGACAACATGAAAACAAATATGACTTTTTCACAGATGCTTTCCATTGCTAAATATGGTATGACGAATGATATTGACATGAAATCTCTCTCGCTTAAAGGAGCAGATGCCCCGCAAGATGGCGTCTATTATTACCAACTAGACGAGAACTCTGTGCAGAGTGTTGCTAATGAATTTGCTGGGCAACTTCAAGGTGTCAATAAGCCATTCCCTAACGCATTACCATACAGCGAAGAGAATTAAATAATAAGAGGCGCTAAGTATCTAGGAGAATTCTCCCCAGTTACTTAGCGCCTTTTTTTTGCTATGGTCTTTTCCTTCTAATTTTGGATAGTATATTCAAAATCGGACGATAGTTTTCTCCAATTAAACCAATAAATTCTACGATAATTTCTATACAAAATGCTAATAATATTAATAGAATAACGGCTCCCCATGTAGTCGAAAACGAGAATACAAAACCAGTTATCGAAAACAAAATAGCCATACAATAAATCAGTAATACAGTCTGCCTTTGCGAAAAACCTAATGCCATCAGTCTATGGTGGATATGCGATCTATCGGCCATTGAAATTGGTGTCCTCGCTTTTAACCTCCTTATGATTGCAAAAAAAGTATCAGAAAGCGGCACGCCTAAAATAATTAAAGGCACCAGTATAGAGATAAAAGTCACATTTTTAAAGCCCATCAAGGATAGTACTGCAATCATATACCCTAAAAATAAAGAGCCCGTGTCCCCCATAAAAATAGTTGCAGGCGGGAAATTATAAACAAGGAAAGCCAAAATACAAGCAATCAACATAAATGCTACTGGTGCCACAAAAACGTCTTGCAGTAATAATGCCATCCCAGCAATCGTTAGTAAAGCTATAATGGAAACACCGCCAGCCAAGCCGTCTAACCCATCAATAAGGTTCAATGCATTGACAATAGCTACAATCCAAATAAGGGTAATCGGGATTGCCCATACTCCGAAATATAACGGCCCCATAAAGGGAATATTAATAAATTCGATGGTTATCTGTCCCCATAGCACAACACAAAGCGCCGCGCTGATTTGACCAACTAATTTCCATCTAGGTGATAATTCAATAATGTCATCAATGAATCCAGTCGCGACAATAATCACTGCACCTATGTAAACTGGTAAAAAGTCACTTTTATCGACAGCTAGTAGTAACATTCCTACAGTAAACGCCAAAAATATGGCTAAGCCGCCTAGTGTTGGTGTTATTTTTGTGTGGATATGCCTTTCACGAGGCTCATCAACTGCATTGATAAAAAAAGCAAATTTGCGGACTAATGGGATAATCAAAATCCCAATTAGAAAGCAAATAATCATAATCCATATTTGCAAATTAATTTCAGCTCCATCCTTCAGTTTAAAACGATATATTCTCGTCGTTTGCAGTAGGAATCTAGACTTTGTTGGTCTATCTCCACACCTATTCCCAACCCCGATGGAGTCGTTACTTTCCCTTGCTTAATATTGAATTCTTCTTTCGTGATATCCCTCTCAAAGTATCGGTTAGAGGCTGAGATATCCCCTGGAAAACTAAATTCCGTTCGAGAGGCTAAAGCAATATTATGCGCACGACCAACACCTGCTTCGAACATGCCACCACACCAAGCAATCATGTCGTTTTCATAGCAAAATGTAGCTATTTTAAGCGCTTCTGTTAAGCCACCAACACGAGCTATTTTAATATTAATTGCCTTAGCACTATTTAGTTCAGCTGCCTGCTTTACATCCTCTAAAGATCGAATATTTTCGTCGAGACAAATTGGCGTTTGTAGCTGTTTTTGCAACCACGCGTGATTCACAAAATCCGTTACACCAAATGGCTGCTCTATCATAGCTAAATTATATCGATCCAATTGCTTGAGTACAGCAATATCTGATTTACTATATGCAGAATTAGCATCTACCATCAATGATAGTTTCGGGAAATCGCGTCTGATTCGCTCGACTGGCCCTATATCAAACCCCGGCTTAATCTTGAGCTTTACTCGCGAATACCCATCGTTAACATAGTTAGATACAGTATGCACCAACTCGTCAAGATTTTTTTTAATTCCTATACTAACTCCAACAGGGATATTGCCTATTTGACCACCTAAGTAAGTCGTTAACGGTTGTTCCGACATTTTTGAGAAAATATCCCAAACAGCCGTTTCAACAGCAGCTTTTGCCATCTCATTTCCCCGGATAACTTGAAAAATTTGATTTATTTGATCAGGATTGGTGAGATTAACGTTCTTCAGCATAGGTAGTAAGTGATTTTTAATGATCAATGCTGCAGTCTCTGTTGTTTCTTCTGTGTACCACGGTGCAGCAAACGCATCGAGCTCACCATAACCCTCTAATCCGTCGTTTGAGACGATTTTAATGATGCATAGGTGTTTATCCTTCATAGAGCCGTAACTAGTCTTAAACGTCTCTCTAAGAGGCATAACAAGATGATATATAACAGCTTCCTCGATAACCATATAAAAATCACCCTTGCCTTCTTTGTTTTTTCATGGCTAACATAAATCGAGGGATGGCCAATGCTCGTTTCCAGCGACTAGGTTGCGATAAAATGCGATACAGCCACTCTAAATTAAATTTCACCCAAAAACTAGGTGCGCGTTTCGTACACCCCGAAAGGACGTCAAAACTACCACCAACACCCATAAATACACCTTTTTCAAATTTATCTAAGTATGCTGATATCCATTTTTCTTGTCGCGGAAACCCAAGGGCTAAAAATACAAAATCCGCTTGACTCATTAAAATATCTTCTGCGATTGCTTCTGATTCAGAAGTTTCAAAATAACCATCACGTGCGCCTACAATTTCAATATGACTGTACTTCACACTAACATGCTCTTTTAGCTTTTCTATAACATTTGGTTTAGCTCCAATAAAATATACTCTCAGGTTCATTTCATTTGCTTTCTCAAGAAGCCCCAACATTGTATCATATCCAGTTACTCTTCCTTTAAGCGGCTTCCCAATACTCTTTGCAGCCTTAACCACTCCAATGCCATCCGCGACAACATAATCGGCTTGCCGAATCACTTGGTTAAATTCCAAATCTTGTTGTGCATGCATAACTATCTCGGGGTTGGCCGTCACAATAAACCTACGCTTCTTATTCAAAGCAGCGTCCATCAATTCATCTACAAAAGCATTCTGAGAAACATTATAAAATGGAATACCTAGAATCTCAACCGTCCGTTTCATATGTTCACTCCTATATTTCTCATATCTCTAAGTTTATCATAAATATCCGATTCTTCCTATGCTAAAATTATATATTCTCTCCTTATCTCATTATGTAACTGGGAAAACAACGCAAAAAAATTCGTGATTGATATAATTACCAATCACGAATTTCACTAACTTATTCTTAGTTTAGAATTTGAACTTTTACAGTCTTAACGCCCCAATTGTAACAAGCTTGCACGCTATCTAAATGAACATCAATTTTATTACCTTTGATGGCACCGCCAGTATCGGCAGCGATAGCTTCTCCGTATCCTTCTACATAGACTCTAGATCCTAGTGGAATAACAGACGGGTCCACAGCTATAACTCTTGGATTGTCATTTAAATCAATACCAGATGCTGTCACATGCCCCATGCCAGGTTCTGCTTTGCTGTAAGCGGTCGCAGTCACTGTTACGGTTTTAGCTACACTTTTAGATGTGCTTTTACTTGAACTTTGCGTTTGTTTGCTCGGCGTACTAGTTGCCGCCTCTTGTTTTTGCGTTGTTTCTTTTTGAACTACTGGCGTATCCGATTTCGTTTCTTGCTTCGGTGTTTCTGATGCAGGAGCCGTAGTTTCTGTTTGCGTACTTCCAATATTTAAGGTCTCACCTGCAATAATCAAATCAGATGATAGAGAATTCCAAGATTTTAATTGAGCAACTGTAACATTGTGATTTTGAGCAATTTTACTTAGAGTGTCGCCTGGTACAATTTTGTATGTACCTGTGTTTGTGGATGATTTAACTGTCGCAACTTCTAATTTTTGATTTGGATAAATAACGTTTGAACTTAAATTGTTAACTCGTTTTAATTGATCTATGGAGATGTTATTTTCATTCGAAATTTTCCATAGTGAGTCTCCTGATTGCACCGTGTATTCTGCCGCACTAACCTGAGTTGATCCAATTCCAGCCAGGACTATACCTGCTGCAATAGTAGCTACTGTTTTCTTCATGTAATAATTACCTCCTTGATAACTTCGAGAATAATCGTATCATATGGGAGAAGGCATTAGGTTACTAAACCATTAAGGCTACGTAACACACCTCTTGAAATCCTCCCATTATGCGTAACATTCGTTAATAAACTCATTTGAATGAATTTTCTTATTATTTTATTTCAGATTTAATATACCTAGTTAATTGAGACAAGCGTTCTCCCACAAACATGTTCTTACATCGCTTTATTTTTTGAAATAGTTAAGAAACAGAACTTCTTTATATCAATATATGATATTTAGCAAATTTAAACATTTCAAAAATAGTATTCAAACAATGAAATTTGGCAAAAATAGCAGCATTTTTGGACTATTTTTTTAGTATCTATCTATAAATATAACAGTAGATTACAATTGTTATCTCTATTTTTAGCTACTTTCCTCTACTGTCATTTCCGAATCGTCTGCTTTTTGCTCCTTATTTTTACTCAAAAATCTTATTTTATCTACTAAAACCTCCGTAACATATATCTTCTTCTCCTCCCTATTTACATAGTTTCTCGTTTGTAGTTCTCCATTTATCCCAACTAGTGTTCCTTTCCTGCAGTATTCCACTGTATTTTCTGCCTGTTTTCCCCATATCACGCAAGGAATAAAGTCTGCTTCTTGATCTAGCCTACTACCTCTTCCGAATCGGTTCAAAGCCACAGTAACATTCACAACTGCCTTTTCTTCTGATGTAAAGCGCATTTCTGGATCCTCAGTCAATCTGCCAACTAATGTTACCTGATTAATCATATTATCACTCTTTTCTTTTTTAGTACCATCAGCATACCTCCTCACTTCCAATCTGTAAAATACATAAAAAAATTTTTTTCTATGTTTTAGTCTGCCCAAAACAAGTTTTTCTCTTAGAAAAAAAGAGAAACTGTATCTCTAAACAGTATTCAAAATACGAAATTCAATGTTAAGTCACAATTTTATTGCCCTTTATTTTATGCTCATAGTCTGTTATTCTGTAACTCAAGCTAGTTATAGGCCAAACGGAAAAGCCGCGATACAATATCACGGCCATTCCTCTTTTATTCAGCTATATCTGTCAAAGCGAACATGATATCCGCCTCACAGACTAACTCTCCTTCAACTGTTGCCTTTACATGTGCTTTAGCAATAGACCCACGTAAGCGAAGAATCTCAGCTTCTAAGCGAAGTTGATCTCCTGGAATTACTTGGCGCTTGAACCTACATCCATCAATCCCAGCAAATAAACCAATTTTCCCTTCATTTCCCGCTACTTGCATCATAGCTATCCCGCTTGCCTGAGCTAAGGCCTCTACGATGAGGACTCCTGGCATGACGGGGTAGCCTGGAAAATGCCCATTAAAAAACTCTTCATTTGCTGTCACATTTTTAATAGCTACTACTTTCTTATCTTCGAGTTCTATTACTCTATCTACCAATAAAAATGGATAACGATGTGGTAATATTTTTTTTATTTCACTAATATCTAACATGTCATACCTCCGAACAATTGTACATGAATATTAATTCACCCTTCGAATCGACTTCATTTGTGTTAATAAAACCATGCCTTTCATACAATCTTCTAGCATATTGGTTTTCAGGTGTGAAACTTAACAATATTTTTCTGATTTTAAATTGAGCCTGTATGTGCTCTAATAAATAAACTAAGAAGCTCCGGCCAAAGCCCTGCCCCTGATACCTTCCATCTATCATGAAACGATCTAACCAAATGGAATCATTTTCGCAACAACCGTACATTGCAAAACCAACTAATATTTCTCCAGAGTATAGACCTATAGGATACCAACCAGCCACGTAATGAGACTCTAAGATAGAGCAAACATTTGATTCAATAAAGTTCATTTGGCTTGAATCTACAGTCAGATTAATAACATCTTCCCAATTTGATCTGTCTACAAGCTCTATTCTGATAGACAAACTATCACCTCAAATTTTTTAAAGCCAGTTTTTCTTAGTACGTGACGTATTTTCCAAAAGTATTCCTGTTCCTATCGCAACAGCGTCTAAAGGATTTTCAGCAAGCAAAACTGGGACTTTTAATTCCTCAGCTAATAGTTCATCTAAGCCATGAAGCAAAGCTCCCCCGCCAGTCATGATAATTCCGCGGTCAATAATATCAGCTGAAAGTTCTGGCGGTGTCTGCTCTAATACCTGTTTTGCGGCTTGAACAATAACATGAACAGACTCTCTTAGGGCCAACTCAATTTCTTCGCTGGTTACTGTTACCGTTTTAGGTAGACCTGTAACTAAGTCACGTCCTCGGATATCCATGGATTCTTGTCTTGTTCCCGCTGATGCAGTTGCAACATTGATTTTTAATTCTTCTGATGTTCTCTCTCCTATTAGAAGGTTGTATTGGCGCTTAATATATTGTAGAATGTCGCCATCCAGCTGGTTCCCTGCAAGTTTCACAGATTTACTGGTAACAATATCTCCCATAGAAAGAACCGCTATATCTGTTGTGCCACCACCAATATCAATAACCATATTTCCACTTGGTTGGAAAATATCCATACCGGCACCAATTGCAGCTACCTTAGGCTCTTCTTCCATAAATACCTGTTTCCCGCCACTTTGCTCAGCTGCTTGTCGTATAGCTTTTTGCTCCACTGAAGTTATATTTGTTGGACAGCAGATTAAAACTCTTGGCTTAGAGAAAAATCCTTTTAAATCTAGTTTTTGTAGGAAAATACGTAACATTTCTTGAACAATATCAAAATCAGCAATCACACCGTCTTTCATTGGTTTAATTGCAGTTATATTACCCGGAGTTCTCCCTACCATATTTCGTGCTTCCGTCCCAACTGCTAAAACTTCATTTGTAATATTATTGATTGCTACAACAGATGGTTCATTTAATACAATACCTTGCCCCTTCACATGAATCAGGACATTCGCAGTACCCAAATCTATCCCAACATCTTTCGCCATAATTTACAATGACCCCTTTCTGTGTTGTTTCATATGTATTGCCTCATACTACCTCTTTTGCATTATAGCATATTTCTTTTAACATATATATCTTTTCCCTAATTCTAAGTAAGAAAAATATTTTTACAAATAAAAAACTAGATCAGTTAAGACCTAGTTCGTTCATTTATTTTGTTGTTTCTTTTACGTTAACTTGTTCAGAATCGGCCACACGTTCGATATCTGCGCCTAGAGCCTTAAGCTTAACATGGAAATTATGATAGCCTCTATCTAAGTATTTAAGTTCAGTTACTTGTGTGTATCCATCGGCCACCAAACCAGCAAGAACTAATGCTGCTGCTGCACGTAAATCAGTTGCAGCTACCTCAGCTCCTTGAAGCTTAGCTGGACCAGAAATGATAACAGAATGGCCTTCAATTTTCATATCTGCATTCATTCTACGCATTTCTTCAACATGCATAAATCGGTTTTCAAAAACAGTCTCTGTCATAACACTAGTACCTGTACTCAACATTTGGATAACCATCATTTGAGATTGCATATCAGTCGGGAATCCCGGGTGAGGTAAAGTCTTCACATCGACAGCCTTCAAATGTTTAGGTCCAATAACACGCACGCCATTGTTTTCTTCAATGATTTTAACGCCCATCTCTTCTAATTTAGCAATAAGTGAGCTGATATGTTCTGGAACCATATCTTCAATAAACACGTTTCCTTCCGTAATTGCCGCTGCAATCATAAATGTTCCGGCTTCAATTCGATCAGGAATAATAGAGTGATCTGTTGCGGTGAGCTCTTTTACGCCTTCTATGCGAATAACTTCAGTCCCTGCACCAATAACTCGAGCACCCATTTGGTTTAAGAAGTTAGCTAAATCAACAATTTCAGGTTCTCTTGCAACGTTCTCAATAACAGTTGTGCCCTCAGCTAATGTTGCAGCCATCATAATATTTTGAGTTGCTCCAACACTTGGGAAATCCAAATATATTTTAGCTCCTACTAATTTCTCAGCAGTCGCTTCAATGTAGCCATTCTCAATTCTTACGTTTGCACCCATCGCTTCGAATCCTTTTAGATGTAAATCTACTGGGCGTGAACCTATTGCACAACCACCTGGAAGTGCTACCCTTGCTGAACCTGTACGAGCTAAAAGTGGCCCCATAACAACGATGGAAGCACGCATTTTACGAACATATTCAAATGGTGTATCCGATAAGATATCTCCTGTAGCATTCACAGTAACAACATCATCTTCGAAAGATACATCTGCTTTTAAGTATTTTAGCACTTCATTAATTGTGTAGACATCAGATAAACGTGGTACATTTCTTAACGTGCTTGTTCCTTTGCTAGCTAATAAGGTAGCGGCTATAACAGGTAAAACAGCATTTTTGGCGCCTTCTACTTTCACTGTTCCCTGTAATTTATTCCCACCACGGACAATAATTTTTTCCAAAACGAACCCCTCCGCGTATTAATTACTCTATTCCTATTTGATATACATCGCTTAAAATTAATCCTGAAATGTATTCTTATCTTTACTCATACTCTGAACATTTTACCATTAATGCCTACTACATTTCAACACTAATTTTAAGAGAGTTATATCAATTGCGAACATGTATAAACATTTTTAATCAATTTCCGAACAAATTACCTAGTTGTCTCGCTGATATAAAGTAGTCTAGAAAGAAATTACTAATTGTAACTCCTAAGGCTACAGCAAGGAGTAAATATAATATTCTTGCTTGTATCACATGATCTCGGCGTATTAGTTTTTCAAAGTGAAGTGCTTGGAGTGCCCAAAAAGCAATAACGATGAAAAGTAAATGTGAAACCATAACAATAATTGCTTGTTGTCCAATAACTGTATACATCTATTACCTCCAAAATTTTATCAGCCTCTATCATTCTACCAGTATTATCGCTGAATAACAATTTTATATGCTTTTATTGTTTCTTTTCAGAGAATGAAGTAAATGAGCTTGGAGTCATATCCATTCTAAAATGGTTTACTCCAAACTCATTCTGTCTTACTTTTTGTTGTAAGCGTGAATTCGATTTACTGCTTTTTGAAGAGCTATCTCTGCTTTTAGTTCGTCCACTTGCTTGCTCTTCGCCTCTCTCAGTTCATCTTCTGCACGTTGTCTAGCAGCTTCTGCGCGAACGATATCAATTTCTTCTTCTCGCTCTGCAGTGTCTGCTAGTATGTTTACTTCTTCACCATTTACTTCCATAAAGCCGCCATTTACTGCAACCCATTCTTCTTTGCCATCGTGCTTTAAACGCACCACATCAATTTTGAGAGGGGCTACTAAAGGAACATGGCCAGGTAAAATACCTAATTCGCCGGCTTTTGTTCTTGCGATAACCATGCTCGCTTCACCGCTGAAAACAGGACCATCTGGAGTAACAATACTTACATTTAAAATGCCCATGTGTACCTCCTCCTGTTTTTATTAAACTTCAACGCCCATGCTTTTGGCTTTTTCGATAACTTCTTCAATGCGTCCTAACGAGCGGAATGCATCCTCAGGAAGATGATCGTATTTACCTGCAAGAATATCTTGGAATCCTTTTACCGTTTCTTTGACTGGTACATAAGAACCTTTTTGACCAGTAAATTGTTCGGCAACATGGAAGTTTTGACTCAAGAAAAATTGTACGCGACGAGCACGCCCAACAGCTTGTTTATCTTCATCAGATAATTCATCCATACCTAGAATCGCAATGATATCTTGTAATTCTTTATAGCGTTGTAATAATTGTTGTACTTGCGTTGCCACTTCATAGTGATCTTCACCAACGATATCTGGCGCAAGTGCACGTGAAGTCGATGCAAGTGGATCTACCGCTGGGTAAATACCTTGCTCTGTTAATTTACGCTCCAAGTTCGTTGTTGCATCTAAATGGGCGAATGTTGTTGCTGGTGCTGGATCGGTGTAATCATCGGCTGGAACGTAGATTGCTTGAATAGATGTAACGGATCCAACGTTTGTGGATGTGATACGTTCTTGCAATTGTCCCATTTCAGTTGCCAATGTTGGTTGGTAACCTACGGCAGATGGCATACGACCAAGCAAGGCAGAAACCTCTGAACCAGCTTGTGTAAAGCGGAAAATGTTATCGATGAATAGCAGCACATCTTGATGCTCTACATCACGGAAATATTCAGCAATTGTTAAGCCTGTTAAAGCAACACGCATACGTGCGCCTGGTGGCTCGTTCATTTGTCCAAATACCATGGCTGTTTTTTCGATAACGCCTGAGTCTTTCATTTCAAAGTAAAGGTCATTACCTTCACGAGTACGTTCACCTACGCCGGCAAATACCGAAATACCGCCGTGTTCTTGGGCAATATTATGAATGAGCTCTTGAATAAGTACTGTTTTACCTACACCGGCACCACCGAACAATCCAATTTTACCACCTTTAACGTAAGGGGCTAAAAGATCAACCACTTTGATTCCTGTTTCCAGGATTTCAGTCGTAGTGGAAAGTTCATCAAATGTTGGGGCTAAACGGTGAATTTTATTGCGCTGAACGTCACTCGCGATCGGTTCGTCTAAATCAATTGTATCTCCAAGTACGTTGAATACACGTCCAAGAGTTATATTTCCAACTGGAACTGTGATTGGGCTTTCAGTATCAATTACTGTCATGCCTCTTTGAACACCGTCTGTCGAAGCCATCGCAATGGTACGAACGACATTGTCGCCTAAATGGATAGCTACTTCAAGCGTAAGTTCCACACTTTTTTCCTCTTCGGATAGTGCTTTATATTCAACTTTAAGCGCGTTGTAGATTTCAGGTAAGTGATTATCAAACTTTACGTCTACAACGGGACCCATAACTTGGATTATTCGTCCTTCAGTCATGCGATTTTCCTCCTCACTTGCTTTCCCTGATTGGGAACTTTAGGGGTGGATAGACGCGCTCTTAAATGTTTATTCAAGAGCCGCTACACCACCAATAATTTCAGTTATTTCTTGCGTAATCGCAGCTTGGCGAGCACGGTTATATTGTAATGACAGATCATCAATAATATCGGTTGCGTTGTCAGTCGCGCTTCTCATCGCTGTCATACGAGCAGCATGTTCCGCGGCTTTAGCATCCAAAATAGCACCGAAAATCAAACTTTCAACATATTGCGGTAACAATACTTCTAAAATCTCACCTTCTGAAGGCTCGAATTCATATGTCGTCAAATCGTGTTCTGTCTCATTTTCATGAAACTCTGTCAGTGGCAGCAATTTCTCGTTTCTTATCGATTGAGAAATTGAGTTCACATGGTGGTTATAGACGATGAATACTTCATCGAAAACGCCATCTTCGAACATTTGAACCGTATTGCGCGCAACATCTTTAATCTCAGCAAAAATTGGATGATCCGAAATACTTGGTACCTCTAAAACAACATTCATACTGCGGGCTTTAAAAAAGTCTGCGCCAGCTCTTCCCAAAGCGATAATTGCATATTCATCGCTGGAAGTATGGTTTTCTTGAATTTGTTTGTACACTTCTTTGATAGCATTACTGTTATAAGCGCCTGCCAAACCTTTATGCGAAGTGACTACGATATAGCCCGTTCTGTGGACTGCTCGCGTTACTAGCATCGGATGGTCTGCACTGTTACCAGAAGCAACATGGGTTACAACATCTCGAATTTTTTCTACGTAGGGTGCGTAGGCTCTTGCTTTTTCTTCTGCACGACCGAGTTTGGATGCAGAAACCATTTGCATGGCCTTTGTAATTTGACTGGTTTTCTTTGTAGAAGTGATTCGCTGTTTAATATCTATTAAAGATGCCAAAGATTTTCACCACCTTTGTTTCGTTTGTCGGTCAAAAACGGGTTAGGCTTCTGAAGGAACAAATGTATTTTTGAATTCTTTAATCGCACTATCTAACTCTGCTTCGTCAGGCAATGATTTCGTCGTGCGGATCGTTTCCAGAAGTTCTGGACGGTTGTGATCGAACCACGTATTCATTTCACTTTCGAAACGCAACACATCTGTTACAGGAATATCATCCAAGAAGGAGTGAACTAATGTGTATAGAATTAGGATTTGTTTTTCAACTTTTAGTGGTTTGTGTAAATCTTGTTTTAGGACTTCTACTGTACGTTTACCACGTTCTAGTTTCGCGCGTGTTGCTGCGTCAAGATCAGATCCAAATTGTGAGAAGGATTCTAACTCACGGTAAGATGCTAAATCTAAACGAAGCGTTCCGGCAACTTTTTTCATGGCTTTGATTTGTGCTGATCCACCGACACGGGATACGGATAACCCGGCGTTGATTGCGGGACGAACACCAGAGAAGAATAGATCGGATTGCAAGAAAATTTGACCATCTGTTATCGAGATAACGTTTGTAGGAATGTAAGCAGAGATATCTCCGGCTTGCGTTTCTACGAACGGTAGGGCTGTGATCGAGCCGCCACCTAATGAATCATTTAGTTTTGCAGCACGTTCTAATAAGCGGGAGTGCAAGTAGAATACATCCCCTGGATATGCTTCACGACCTGGAGGACGGCGAAGTAGCAAGGAAAGTTCACGATAAGCAGCAGCTTGTTTCGATAAATCATCATAGATAATCAAAACGTGTTTGCCGTTATACATGAATTCTTCAGCCATCGCGACACCAGCGTATGGAGCTAAGTATAGTAATGGAGCTGGTTGAGATGCGGATGCTGTTACAACGATTGTGTAATCAAGCGCTCCGTGTTTACGCAATGTTTCAACTGCTGTACGAACTGTTGATTCTTTTTGCCCAATAGCCACGTAGATACAAATCATATCTTGGTCTGCTTGATTTAGGATTGTATCGATAGCAACCGTTGTTTTACCAGTTTGGCGGTCACCGATGATTAGCTCACGTTGACCACGACCGATTGGTACTAAGGCATCGATAGCTTTAATTCCTGTTTGAAGTGGTTCATTAACGGATTGACGTTGCATAACGCCTGGTGCAATTGCTTCGATTGGGCGTGTACCCGTTGATTCAATTGGACCTAAGCCATCGACAGGTTGTCCAAGTGCGTTGACAACTCGACCGATAAGACCTTCGCCAACTGGAACTTCCATGATTTTTCCTGTACGACGAACTTCATCGCCTTCACGGATTTCAGTATAAGGTCCCAAAATAATGATACCAACATCATTGGTTTCTAAGTTTTGAGCCATACCCATAACGCCGTTTGAGAACTCGAGAAGCTCTCCAGCCATTGCGTTATCTAATCCGTGAGCACGCGCGATACCATCACCAATATAGGTAACTGTTCCAACATCGCTAACTTTTAGCTCCGATTGATAATTTTCAATTTGTTGCTTTATGAGAGAACTAATCTCTTCAGCTTTTATGCTCATCAAATTCACCCCTTGTTACACTGAAAGCCTACAATTTAATTTGTCGCTCCAGGTCTCTTAGTTTAGATTTTAGACTGCCGTCATAGATACGGTTTCCAATAACTACCCGCACGCCTCCAAGAAGGGACGGATCGATATGATTATGAATATTTAACTCGTTTTTAGCCATTTTTGCTGCAAACGCTTTGGATAATTCTGCTTCTTCTGCTTCAGAAAGCGGGATTACGGAATATACATCGGCGTCAGCAATGCCACGAGCGTCTTTTACTTTTTGTAGATAGCGATCAATGATAGTTACTAGATAATCCTCGCGTCCACGGTCGATTAGCAGAAAAATGAAATCTTGTAATACTGGCGTTAAACCACTAAAAACAGTTGCAATCATATTTTTCTTAGCATCATCTGTGAGCGTTGGATTTTCGATTAGTGTGGCGAAATCGGTATTTTGTTCTATCGATTCCTTCACAACCGCGAGCTCCGTATCGAACTGGTCGATCAATTGCTCGTCTTTGGCAACTTCAAAAAGTGCTACGGCGTAACGATTCGCAACTTCGAAATCTTTGCTCATTTGTCATCGCCTAACTTTCCGATATACTCTTGTACAAGTGCTGTTTGCGCTTCTTCGTCCAAGTTTTTCTCAATAACTTTGGATGCGATTAGCACAGACAAGGAGCCGACTTGTTCACGAAGCGCTTTGATAGCATCTTCTTTTTCGCGAGTAATGTCGCTTTTGGCTTCTTCTTTAATGCGTTCACTTTCAGCGCGCGCAACTTTGATGATTTCTTCGCGTTCTTTTTCACCAAGTTGTTTAGCGTTCTCAATCATTGTTTGAGATTCTAAACGAGCTTGTTGAAGAACTTCTTTTTGTTCGGCTAACAGGGCTTCTGCTTGTACACGACTTTCTTCTGCAGAGTCGATTTCCGATGCGATGTGCTCTTCGCGGGCCTTCATGATATTCATCAAAGGTTTCCAAGCATAAATACGGATTAGGACTAACAAAATACAGAATGCTACGACGGTAAAAATAGAATCACCAGCTGTAAAAACGGCTGAACCTAGTGCAATATTAAATCCTAGCACGTTCGATTCACTCCTTTCCATACATTCGCTTTTTATCGTTTCATGTTTTTTGACACATAAAGGAATGGCGAGTTGGCCCCGCCACGTTTTCTAATTACTTATTCATTACCATGAACGCGATAACAACAGCGATGATTGGAAGGGCCTCAACCAAACCAACACCAATGAACATGATTGTTTGTAGCATAGAACGTGCTTCTGGTTGACGAGCAACACCTTCAACTGTTTTTGATACGATAAGTCCGTTACCAATACCTGCTCCTAAAGCTCCTAAACCTACGGCGATAGCCGCTGCAATTGCACCTAATGACATAATAAATATCCTCCTCGAATTATCTTCTAAATTATTTTTGTTTATAAAAAGATTATGAGTTTTGCCTCATAGCTCTGACTTAACTTAGGTGTGGCGAGTGTTGCTTAGTGTTCGTCACTTACTTTGTGCGACATGTAAACCATGGTCAGCACGGTGAATAGGTAGGCTTGGATAGCACCGATAAATACGGAGAACCCTTGCCAAACCACAGCTGGAATGATTGCAAATACGCCAACTACTGGGTTAATATGTGCTAATTGTATTGCGATAATACTTAGCAATACTTCCCCTGCAAAAATGTTACCGTATAGACGCAAACCGAGTGTCAATGTGTTGGCGAATTCTTCCACTAGCTTCAATGGGAATAAAAATTTCATTGGGCTAAAGTAAGTTCCAACAACGTAATGTTTGACTCCTCTAAGTTTGATTCCATAATAATGAGTCAACCCGATAATGAGTACGGCCAAGGTTAGTGTTACAATCGGATCGGCAGTAGGTGAACGCCACCATACTTCGCCACCAACAGCTATCTGCATTGGCAATCCTAACATATTAGCTACGAAGATAAAGAATATCAGCGTAATTCCTAATACGTGGAATCTCCCGCCAGTTTTCCAGTCCATATTACTGTTGATAATGCCTTTAACAAAGTCCATTACCCATTCAATAAAGTTCTGTTTTCCTGTGGGACGCATTTGTAGCTTTCTCGTACAAAAGATTGCAATAAACAGTACGATAACACATGTGACTGTGATCATCAGGACATTAGACAAGTTAAATGCTAATTTCCCTAAGTACCATATTGGAAATTCCTCTTCCAATTTGGTTCACCCCTCTCTCTTTTTAAGCGTTTTTCTTCCGGTAGATGGAATAGATAACAAAATCCAAGAAAACCACGGAATAAACAATGCCCAAACCAATCACCATACTATAAACGTGAAAGAAATCCGGTACTTGTGTCGCAATGATTGTTGCAAGTAGAACGCTTCCCATTCTTGCTGTTGTGCCCATGCCATAAAAGGTTCGCTTCTCGGCAATCGCTTTCGTCATGGCCTGTGTACGTCTCATCAACAGCCAGTAGTTAAACCAACCTACAATAATCCCCAGTTTTAGCCCCAAAAAAATATGTACATGTGGGGTTAGTAACCATCCAGCTACACATATACCAACAAAAGCAATGATGTATTTCTGATGACGATGATACATTCCTATTAGTGATTCTAACATTCCGGCAGATGTCCTTTCTTAATGTTATTGGTATTTCTTGCTCCCCGTCTGTAAAATGTGACTCGGATTTTAAGACAGAAGTAAGCTTGGAGTTTGTGATTTCTTACACATTACCCGTTTGCTAACAAAAAATTAAACACAGCTGTAAGCCTTATCAGTGCGTTAGTTTTTAGCATACAATAGGCAAAAGTAAAAAGTCAATATCTTTTCACAAATTCCGTACCTACTTGATAACAATTCTACCACAATAACACTGCTTCAAGGAAATAATGCGAATTGATTTTTAACATTTTTTTGAAAAATCATATAGGTTGCTCTGATTTCGCTAGTACAGGCATTATTTGGATTTGATTTCAGAGTAGTTTATCGCACGCTACACCTCCATATTCCTTAGAAAGCTTAGATGTTGTTTAGACTTTCACATAAATTGTACAAAAAAAGCTCTCACCTGACTTGGCAAAAGACTTTCGGCAAGATACGTGTTTGCGAAAGCTCCTTCCAGTGAAAAAAATAGCTAGACACGTATGACTTGAATATGAAGTTATAATTACCCAGCACACTTGGGTCAATTCTGTCCACGCCCTTATTTTCGGACGTCGGCGGGATTGAGACAGTGCTGACTTGCAGCAATTATCCCTTACGCATTTCATGAACAGCTAAATCTCATGCTCTTTTGTAATAACATTGTTCATCTTAACACAATCCACTGTAAAGCTCTAGCGAAAACTTGCCTCGTAATATATCTGTAATAATGATGCGCTTCCATTGGGATTTCTTGTTTTTTCATAGGTTTTTAGGCGTAATAAAACGGATTATTCATAGAAAATAAAAAGACCATCTTTCGCGTAAAATTTTGAAACGAAAGATGATCGGATTCTTTTTTATACGGTGTAGTCTGATGGGCGTTCAGTTGTTTTTTGGAAATGGAACTTGATGGCTTCTAAAATTCGTGCGGATGCTTCGCCGTCTCCGTATGGATTGCTTGCATTCGCCATTTTAAGATAGGCATCTTTATTGTCCAGTAAATCGAACGCTTCTTTTTTCAGGTCTTCTTTGGCCGTGCCGATAAGTTTCAGCGTTCCTGCTTCCACGCCTTCTGGACGCTCAGTTGTATCGCGTAGCACTAAAACGGGAACTCCCATTCCAGGCGCTTCTTCTTGTACGCCACCTGAATCGGTAAAGACAAGATACGATTTTTTCAAGAAATTGTGGAAATCGATTGCGTCTAGTGGCTCGATGAGATGGATGCGTGGATGCCCACCAAGAATTGCCGTTGCTTTTTCACGAACGGCAGGGTTCATATGCATTGGGTACACGATTTCAACGTCTTCGCGCGACTCGGCAATTTCACGAACGGCTTCAAAAATACCTTGCATCGGTGCCCCTAGATTTTCACGACGATGTGCCGTCATTAGAATTAAGCGGTTATCGCCTAGCCCATCTAAAATTGGATGATGGTAGTCTTCTTGAACTGTTGTTTTCAGTGCATCGATCGCGGTATTACCTGTGACAAAAATAGTATCAGGATTCTTACCTTCATCTAGCAGGTTTTGCTTCGATTGTGACGTCGGCGAGAAATGTAAATCCGCCATAACGCCTGTCAATTGACGGTTCATCTCTTCTGGAAATGGTGAGTATTTATTCCATGTCCGCAAGCCTGCCTCTACGTGTCCAATAGCTGTTTGGTTGTAGAAAGCTGCCAGTGCCGCCGCAAAACTTGTTGTCGTGTCGCCGTGAACTAGGACGATATCTGGTTTTTCTTCGGCGATTACTTCATTCAAACCTTGCATCGCGCGTGTTGTAATGTCGGTTAACGTTTGTTGTTTTTGCATGATGTTTAAATCTACGTCGGGTTGCACGTTGAAAATATCCAACACTTGGTCTAACATTTCGCGATGTTGCGCGGTGATGACTACGCGGGACTCGAAAAACTCTTTTTGTTTCTCAAATTCTAAAACTAGTGGTGCCATTTTTATTGCTTCTGGTCGTGTTCCGAAAACACTCATTACTTTAATTTTACTCATCGTTCCCCAACCCTTTCTGAAAAAACGAGGAAACCTCTGCTTCCCCGTTCTTGAATCTCTATTATTTTGTACCAAACAAGCGGTCACCAGCGTCGCCTAAGCCTGGAATAATGTAGCCGTGTTCGTCGAGTTTTTCATCTAAGCCGGCAACGAAAATATCCACGTCTGGATGTGCCTCTTGTAATGCTTTAATTCCCTCTGGAGCGGCAACTAAACACATGAATTTCATGTTTTTCGCGCCACGTTTCTTCAAGCAGTCGATGGCCATGATTGCGGAACCACCAGTTGCAAGCATTGGATCAACTACGATGAATAGACGCTCTTCCACGTCAGATGGTAGTTTCACGAAATACTCGACTGGTTCTAATGTGTCATGATCGCGGTATAGCCCAACATGCCCCACTTTTGCAGCGGGAATTAGTGTTAGAATTCCGTCTGCCATGCCAAGACCTGCGCGCAAAATTGGAACCACGCCTAATTTCTTACCTGCGATTGTTTTTGCGGGTGTTCTTTGTAGCGGTGTTTCAACAAATGTGTCTTCTAGCTCGACGTCGCGTGTAATTTCATACGCCATTAATGTCGCGACTTCGTTTACTAGTTCACGGAATGCTTTCGTTCCTGTGTCTTTGTCGCGGATAATTGTTAATTTATGCTGAACTAATGGGTGATCTATTACGTGTACTTTTGCCATTGTATTCGCTCCTTTAAGGTAAATTTCCTTCTCTTATTGTATCAGAGAATCGCGCTTGTGCAAGTATTAAATCGTTTCGTAAAAAATGCTACAAAAAAAGCCCTACTAAATTGCTAGCAAGGCTTTCTCTGTTTATAGTGATGGATATAATGGATATTCCGCTGTGATTTCAGCTACTTCTTGTTTCACTTCTGCAAGAACAGCCTCGTCTTCTAAGTTATGCAACACTTTTGCAATCAGTTTTCCGACTCTAGCAATAGCTTCTTCATCGAAACCACGCGTTGTTACTGCTGCAACACCAACACGAATACCGCTCGTTACAAAAGGACTTTCTGTTTCGAATGGAATGGTGTTTTTGTTTACAGTAAGGCCGACATCGTCAAGCACTGCTTCTGCTGCTTTTCCAGTTAAGCCCAGTGGTTTCAAGTCGATTAGTAGCAAGTGATTGTCGGAACCGCCAGTTAAGACTGTTACGTCGTTTTCTTGCAATGTTTTCGCCAATTGTTTGGAATTTTTTAAGATATTTTCGCTGTATGTTGTGAATTCGGGTTGTAATGCTTCGCCAAATGCAACTGCTTTTGCCGCGATAACGTGCATTAATGGACCGCCTTGAATTCCTGGAAAAATGGCTTTGTTTAGTTTCGCTTCCCATTCAGCTTTTGCTAAAATCATACCGCCACGTGGACCGCGCAAGGTTTTATGCGTTGTCGTCGTTACGAAGTCTGCATATGGAACCGGGTTTTGATGATGACCTGTTGCAACAAGACCGGCGATATGGGCCATGTCAACCATTAAGTATGCGCCAACTTCATCCGCGATTTCACGGAATTTAGCGAAATCAATGGCACGTGGATAAGCACTTGCTCCCGCCACGATCATTTTTGGCTTATGTTCTAGGGCAATTTCACGAACTTTGTCATAATCAATTTGTTTCGTCTCTTCATCCACACCGTAAGCCACGAATTTATACAATTCACCACTAAAATTAGCTGGGCTGCCGTGTGTTAAATGCCCACCATGAGATAAATTCATTCCAAGAACGACGTCTCCTGGTTTCAGCGTAGCGTGATAAACCGCCATGTTTGCTTGTGCACCAGAGTGAGGTTGAACATTAGCATATTCGGCGCCAAATAATTGTTTCGCGCGATCACGGGCTAAGTTTTCTACAATATCAACATATTCACAACCGCCGTAATAGCGTTTGCCAGGGTAACCTTCTGCGTATTTGTTCGTTAAAACAGATCCCATCGCTTCCATAACTTGTTCGGTTACGAAATTCTCCGATGCGATTAACTCGATATTACTGCGTTGTCTGCCTAACTCTAACTCAATTGCATCAAAAACTGCCTTGTCGTGCTTTTGTAGATAAACCATGTGTGGATCCCCATCCTTTTCTCAAATGATTAGTAAAGCTTCGTACATGGTTTAATAATCTCTCATTCCAGCTTAAATTGCAAGTATTTTCGCGCAAGATTAGCTTAATTCTAAATAGTGAGGTAATTCACAAGAACGAAAAGCGGAGTCAGCCCGTTAGCCTCGACAGAAATTGTTAGGGGGCGAGGAACGAATGTTCACTGCCTTCACACTCATATTGAGGTTTTAACTTCCTAACAACCACAGCAATTTCCGAAAGGCTGGCTAATAGGACTAGACGAAAGACGGAATCAGCTATTTTTCGGCGTATCCCGTCCCAATGCTAGACTTATTCCTCTGCTTTTAGATTTCGCATTGTGGTCAACAAACTATCATGAATATACGTTAATTCCTCGCTTGGCTCAAAATCCCAACTTTCATCAGAATCCTCGCTTGCTTCCCATGAAACTTCCTGCTCTTGATGCTCATAAATCCACCAAACATTTCCCCATTTATCTTGTATTCGAGACAATGTATCGCCATAAAAATCAGTCGGGTTTGTTACAATTTTCGCACCTAAATGCTGTGCTTCTCTTAGTGTTTCTTCCATGTTTTCCACATATACACGAAGCAAACTTGGAGTGTATGGCCAATCTGCTTTTCTATCCGCAACCATTACAATAGAGTCACCAATGATCACCTCAGAATGTAGTATCAGACCATCTGTATCCACCGTCCTAGCGTCAACTAGCTCTTTGGCATGGAATACCTTTCTTAAAAATTGGAGCACATTTTCGGCATCTTTCGTGATGATAAATGAATTCACCGTTTGATAACCTTCTGGTGCTTTAGGAACGTTTGGCTTTGTCATACTATTTCCCTCCTCCGATTATTTCACAAAAATCGTCGCGCAATCATCTCTTCCAACTCTGCAAACGTATATTCGTAATCCGCCTTACTCCCACCGTACGGATCGGCCACATCAAAATCGTATGGGGAAATCAGCTCTGTTTTTTTGTTTGGGAACTTATCCACAAGGGTGCGCCGATGTTGTTCTGTCATCACAAAAATTTTGTCGGCTTCTTCTACTAAGTCAGGGGTTAGCAATTTTGCAAGATGATAGGTCGGTAAGCCATGTTCTTGCAATATTTCTTTTGATTGTATCGACATTGGTGCGCCGGTCTGTGCTGCAAGTCCGGCAGAGCGGATTTCCCATTCTGGCTTGAACCACTGTAACATTTTTTCGGCCATTGGGCTTCGGCATGTATTTCCAGTGCACACAAATAAGATATTCATTCTAACGTTCCTCGCTTTGCTTAATATAATGTCCGCCTGCTGCCTTATCAAGACGATTCATTACCGCTTCTCCAATACCCGTTTTTGCAAAAGGCTCGGCGTAAATTAGCGTCACAGGTGTGTGGTCAAAATGGCGTAATCGGTCGTATAGGCGGTAGGCGACTTCTTCCGGATAAGCCTTACTGCCAAGCCCCACCATATAATCTGACTTTCGCAACTGCGCCTCTAGCTCATCTGAAACGAGCACACCGACGATTTCTCCGCGTTTTTCGGCCAAGTCAATCTGTTTTTGGAAAAATGCTGCATCGCCCTCAATAATGGCCACAGGGGCTTTCGGGGCATAGTGCGTGTATTTCATTCCGGGCGCTTTCGGGGCTTCTTGTTGCGCGACTTCTTTCGCTTCTGAAATAACAGGACCAATCACCGCTTCTATTTCCTCTTGTGAAACGCCGCCTGGTCGCAAAATGGCTGGGATTTCAAGCGTGCAGTCAATCACCGTGGATTCCAGACCGACGCCAGTTTTCCCACCGAAAACAATACCCGCAATTCGTCCCGATAAATCTTCCTCGACGTGTTCCCCAGATGTTGGGCTCGGTTTTCCCGATTGATTCGCACTTGGAGCTGCCACAGGAATGCCCGCTACCGCTAAAAGACCAAGTGCAACAGGATGTTCCGGCATGCGTACACCCACACTATCGAGGCCTGCCGTCACATTGGTAGCTAATCGACCAGGCTGTAATGGCAAGATAATCGTTAACGGTCCCGGCCAAAATTCCCGCATCAGTTTTTTGGCGTTGCTCGGAACTTTCTGGACGAATTCATGAATTTGAGACTGATCCGCGATGTGGACGATGAGCGGGTTATCAGATGGCCTGCCTTTTGCTTCGTATATTTTAGCGACGGCTTGCTCGTTTGTAGCGTCCGCACCGATACCGTATACCGTTTCGGTTGGGAAAGCCACAGTTTCTCCCGCTTGCAAAAGTTTCGCGGCTTCGAGGTACGTCTGAATTTCATTTTCCTTTGTGATATGCCAAATCTTTGTTTCCATTAGGAATTGCTCCTTTACATTGCTTTAATCTTATTTTAACGGTTCTGACGCTTTTTTTACAGTGTGAGATCGATTTATTTGAAAAATGGCTTTCATCCACGAAGTTATCCCCAAACTGTGGATAATAACTTTGTCAATGTGGATAACTAATTGTGAACCTGTGGATAATGTGAATAAGTGTGTTGATAACTGGGTTTTAATTATTAAGATTTGATTAAAAATATTTTTTTGCACAAAGTTTTATCCCCAATGCTGTGGATAAATAATGCGAATAAAAAAGCACTTCTTCATTAGAAATGCTTCTATATCAATTAGTTATGGCAAATTACCATTCGATCTTTCCCGTTGATGTCTTGCTTGATGATGACATTTGCCTGTGGAAAACTTTTTTTGAAAAACTTTTTTACTGCGGAACCCTGTGTATAACCTATTTCCATCCCAATCCAAAACAAGTTATCCACAATATCTGGTAAATCCTGAATCAACCGTTCGTAAATGGCTAAACCGTCATTTGGCGCGAATAGGGCTAGTTCTGGTTCGTGATCTAAGACGTAATTCGACATTTCCACGCGCTCACTATCCGCAATATACGGCGGGTTTGCCAGAATCATATCGAATTTTTCGCCATTTTGTTGGAAATAGTCTACGAGATCGCTGTGGATAAATCGGACATCTTTTTTTAGGCGGGTCTTATTTTGTTCTGCGACTTCGAGGGCTTCGGCGGAAATATCGGAACCGGTCACCGAACACTCGGGAAATGTTGCTTTTAGTGTGATGGGGATAATTCCGCTACCTGTGCAAACATCCAAAATACGCTGGATTCGCGCTGGATTTTTTTCGATAAATTTTTCGGCGGCGTACACGAGTTCTTCGGTTTCTGGACGAGGAATTAGGACACTCGGTGTGACATAGAAATCGCGACCATAAAAAGGAGCCACTTCTAAAATATACTGAACTGGCTCTCCGTTTATATAACGTGCGAAATCGTTGTCAAACTGGGCTTTTTCGCTCGGATTTAGCTCGCGGTTCGTTGACATCCATAGCTCGGATCGTGTCAGGTCAAGCCGCGTTTCGATGATAATTTCTGCGATGTTGAGGTCTAAATCGCGAGCGCTTAATTCGGCTTTTGCTTGGTGCAAGATTTCGGCAATTGTCATCTTACATACCGTCGCTTAGGTGGTCGAGTCGGCTCGTTTGATCTTCCATAATAAGCGCGTCGATCACTTCATCCAGCTTGCCTTCCATAATTTGATCGAGCTTTTGAATCGTCAAACCAATGCGGTGGTCTGTCACACGGTTTTGTGGATAATTATACGTCCGAATCCGCTCAGAACGGTCACCGGTACCAACTGCCGATTTCCGATGTGTATCGTATTCCTCACGTGCTTCACGCTCAAATTTATCAAAAATCCGAGCACGCAAAATTTTCATCGCCTTTTCTTTATTCTTAATTTGGGAACGTTCATCCTGCATCGAAACAACAATCCCCGTCGGAATATGCGTCAAACGTACGGCTGACATCGTCGTATTGACACTCTGTCCGCCCGCACCACTCGAAGCGAACGTATCCGTCCGAATTTCGTTATCTTTAATGTCGATTTCCACATCTTCTGCTTCTGGCAAAATCGCAACGGTCGCCGTCGATGTATGGATTCGACCGCCTGATTCGGTTTCTGGAACACGTTGTACACGATGCGCGCCATTTTCGTATTTCAGACGTGAGTAAGCGCCAGCGCCGTTAATCAATACGATGATCTCTTTATAACCACCAATTCCCGTCGCGTTCGCTTCCATAACTTCGGCTTTCCAACCGCGAGATTCGGCGTAACGTGAGTACATCCGGAATAAGTCGCCAGCAAATAGAGCGGCTTCATCGCCACCCGCAGCTCCGCGAATCTCCATAATAACGTTTTTGTCGTCATTCGGGTCTTTTGGAACGAGCAATAATTTCAGTTTTTCTTCCAGTTCGGCTTTTTTTTGCGTTAATTCATTAAATTCTTCTTTCACCATTTCTTTCATGTCATCGTCGAGCTTCTCGTTCATCATTTCGCGCGTTTCCGCAAGTCCCGCGGTCACTTCTTTGTATTCGCGATATGTCTCGACTGTTTCGGTGATGCCAGATTGCTCTTTGGAATAGTCGCGGAGCTTTTTCGCGTCACTGACCACGTTCGGGTCGCTCAGCAATTCGTTCAATTCATCATAGCGATCTTCCACCGCTTGTAAACGATCATACATTTAGGTTCACCTCATTTTTTAGTTGTTAAAATGTTAAATTGATGGGTTGGCGTGACATTTTCGGCATACTGGATAGTAACGATCATTGCCGCCAATCATGATTTGGTCGCCTTTATACATTGGTTTCCCCTCTTCATCCACACGTAAAACCATCGTTGCTTTTTTCGTGCAAAACCAACAAACCGTCTTCATTTCCTCGATTTTGTCTGCGTAAAGCAATAAATACTTGGAACCTTCGAAAAGTTCATTTTGAAAATCGTTTTTTAGGCCGTAAGCAATGACGGGGATGTTGAGTCCGTCTGCAATTTGCGCTAGTTGCAGGATATGTTTTTTCTCCAAAAATTGCGATTCATCGAGTAGTACGCAATACGGTTTTGGCTCGATTTTTGCGACTTCTTCATACAGATTCGTCGCTGAAAATACTGGTGTTGCCTCGCGTTTTAAGCCAATCCGACTCGAAATGATGCCGACTTGATCGCGATCATCGATACCTGACGTAAAAATCATGACCGGCTTATTTTGTTCCTCGTAATTATGTGCCACTTTTAAAATTTCAATTGTTTTACCGCTGTTCATTGAACCATATCTAAAGAAAAGCTGTGCCATTCACTCAAAACCTCGCATTCCCATGTTAAAAACTCTTTTTCATTCTATCATAGCGCGTAATTTGGGACAACAGGTATTGTTTTGGAGAATGTGTAAAAGTAGCAACAGCCTCATTCTGAAGGTAACTTTCTATGCAAGATTCTTAAATGCGCATGGCAAAAAAACTACAAGTAAAGCGTAAAAACGATACTTTACTTGTAGTTTATTCATGAAAATATCGTCGAGCCATTTCCCTCTACAGTTAATGAAAGGACCGTCGCCGTTTGATCGAATTCCTTCATAACACGTATCAGATTCTCGCTTTCCGTTTTTGGAGCGAAGATTAGAATCGTTGGACCCGCGCCACTCAAACACGCAGCGTAGGCACCGTTCGCTTTCGTCAATTCACGCAAAGGCTTCAGATGAGGCACAAGTTTGGCACGATATTTCTCATGCCATAAATCGCGTTCCATCATCTCACCTGCGAGTTTCAAATCATTTTGCAAAAGCGCCGCGATCATCACATTGGCAATACTGCTAGCTTTGACCGCCTCTTTGTACGGAAGCTGATCCGGCAAAACACCGCGACTCTCACTCGTTAGGAGTACTTCTTGCGGAATAAACGCGAGCAGCGCGCAGTCTGGGAAAAGATGCCTCACGTAGAAATCTTCACCATCCAATTTTGCACCAACGACAAAATTACCGAGCACGGCTGGGGCAACGTTATCCGGATGGCCTTCGATTTCCGCGGCAATCTCGACTTTGCGTTCTGGCGTCAACTCCAAATTCGCGAGTATATTCGCAAGCTCAATGCCTGCCACAACGGCCGCCGAACTACTTCCAAGTCCGCGCGCCGCTGGGATATCGCAGAGCATTTTCAAATTGTGTGGTTCGAGATTTGGCGCGATGCTAAGCGCGGTTTCGACGATGACGTTTGACGCGTCCATCGGGATTCCGTCGCCTAAATCATGCGCGATATGCCACTCTTTTGCTGGCTCCAAAACTTCTAGCGTCAAATAAAGCGATAACGCAAGACCACACGAATCAAAGCCTGGTCCAAGATTCGCTGTTGTAGCCGGAACTTGGATTCTAATCATTTCGTCACGCCTCCGCGCAAGTAATCACGCATTGCGTCCACGCCTTCCACATGCGAAATTGGAACTTCATGCACGCTCATCGCCGTATCCGGGTCTTTCAAGCCGTTTCCAGTGAACACACACACGACCGTTTCGCCTTGTTTGATCGCGCCACTTTTCACGTGTTGAATTACGCCAGCAAGCGATGCCGCCGAGCCTGGCTCAATAAACACACCATCTTGCGCTGCGACTTTTTTGTAAGCATTCACAATCTCGTCGTCCGTCACCGAATGGATATAACCCTTAGACTCATCACGCGCAGCCTCAGCCAAGCCCCAACTTGCAGGGTTACCAATCCGAATCGCCGTCGCAATCGTCTCAGGATTCTTGATTGGCGCACCTTGAACGATCGCCGCCGCACCCTCCGCTTCAAAACCATGCATCCGCGGTAAACCAACGCCAAAATGACCGTCCCATTCTTTGAAACCTTTCCAATACGCCGAAATGTTCCCCGCGTTCCCAACCGGAATCGCAAGCACGTCTGGCGCTTTCCCACCTAGTTGTTCGCAAACCTCGAACGCCGCCGTCTTCTGGCCTTCCAAACGATACGGATTCACCGAGTTAACAAGCGCAACGGCTTCCGTTTCCGCAAGCTCACGAACCGCGTCCAAAGCTTCATCAAAGTTCCCTTGAATCGCGATAATATCCGCGCCATACATCACGGCCTGCGCCAATTTACCAAGCGCCACTTTGCCATCTGGAATCACGACATACGCCTTCATCCCCGCGCGAGTCGCGTACGCAGCCGCTGCCGCCGACGTATTCCCAGTAGAAGCACAAATGACCGCCGTCGCGCCCTCTTCCTTCGCTTTTGCAACAGCCATCACCATTCCGCGATCCTTAAACGACCCCGTCGGATTCAAGCCTTCATATTTCCCATATAACGTCACGCCAAGTTCCTTCGACAAATTCGGTAACGGAATAAGCGGTGTATTCCCTTCCGCCAAGCCAATCATCGGTGTTTTGTCCGTAATCGGTAAATAATCCTTATATCGTTTCAATAATCCTTCATACATGCTTTATCCCTCCACAACTTGATATTTCGCTTCGACTTGCATTTGCGGTTCCAGTTTCACTTTTTCGATCGCTTGTTCCAGTTGTGCCTTGCTCGTCACATGCGTCACCACAACAACCGTCGCCGTAAACTCATCCAGCGGTTCCTGCAAAATTTTATCAAAACCAACGCCCGCTTCCGCAAAAATCTGCGTTAATTTCAGGAACGTTCCCGTTTTATCATCCATGACAATCCGCAAATAATATTTCGAGAAAATTTCTTCCGGTACCGTCTGCTTCGTATCATGTTTATAACTATTAAATACATTGCCGTTAATGCCTAACTTGCTGTTTTTGGCAACCGTAATAATATCGCTGACAACACTCGTCGCCGTAGGTAATTCACCAGCACCAGGCCCGTAATACATCGTCTCTCCAGCCGCAGCACCCGTTACAAACACCGCATTATTCTCGTTGTTCACGCCCGCCATCGGATGGTATTTCGGCAAGAGCACTGGCCCAACGCTAACCGCGACCGAACCGTTCTTCTCTTCCGCCGTACCGACCAATTTAATCACGTATTTCAACTGCTCCGCAACTTCCATATCCCGCGGCGCAATCCCACGAATACCAACCGTATCCACGTCCGCCAAGTCCACATTCATGCCAAATGACAATCGCGTCAAAATAACCATTTTGCGAGCCGCGTCGATTCCGTCCACATCGTTCGTTGGATCAGATTCCGCAAAACCTAAGTCCTGCGCCTCTTTCAAAACATCCTCATAACTTCGCTTCTCCGTCTTCATTTTCGTCAACATGAAGTTCGTCGTACCGTTCACGATTCCCATAACTTTCTGAATTTTATCAGCCGCGAGCCCGTTCACAATCGTGCGCAAAATCGGAATTCCACCAGCAACGCTCGCTTCGTAAAATAAATCACATTGGTTCGCCTGCGCAACAGCAATCAGTTCGTCCCCGTGCAACGCGATTAAATCCTTGTTCGCCGTCACAACATGTTTCCCAGCATTAAGCGCCTGTAAGACATACTCACGCGCCGGTTCAATGCTTCCCATAACTTCCACAACCACCGAAATGGCTGGATCATTTAAAATGTCAGAAGGTTCCGTGGTCAAGCTAAATCCCTTCGTCTCGTAACGACGATTTTTCTCTAGGTCGCGCACGAGCACCGTTTTGACGCTCACTTGGTAGCCAGTCATTTGACTAATTTTCTCTGCATGCTCTTCTAAAATATGAATGACACCACTCCCAACTGTTCCAAATCCTAAAATCCCAACTTCTAATTTCGCTTCCACTTGTCAACCTCCTCAGTTATAAAACCATGTAATTATGCTTATTATACGCAATTTCTTATCATAAAGCAAAGGATTATTTGACATATCAGAATATTCATTTAGGACAATGTTCACAAGACTATCACATCTAGGGAGGGAAACGTAAAAAAGGCTGCATCTCTTTCTTGTTTAAATTAGAGACTTGACAGTTAGAATTCTATCTATTATAATCACTTTATTAAGTTAGAATTCTAACTATAAGGAGTCGAATTAAAATGAGCAATCAACCACTAAACACCCCGTATTCCGATTTATTCCGAGGCGTTGGGATGAAAATCAAGATGACCGCCGATGCCAGACTTCGCGAATTAGACCTCAACGGCCAGCAAGGACGCATGATTGGCTATATTTTTGAGAACCAGGACCGCGGCGTTATTCAAAAAGATCTCGCCACCCAATTCAATCGTAAAGGCGCCAGCATCACGAGCATGCTACAAGGCCTCGAGAAAAAAGGCTACATCAAACGCGTCATCCCAGAAAACAACGAACGCCAAAAAAAAATCTACGTCCTAGATAAAGGCGTGGCATTAATAGAAGAATTCAACACCATTTTTGCCGAAATCGAAGCCAGCATCACGCAAAACCTCACCGCTACCGAAACCGAACAATTAAAATCGCTTTTGGAAAAAGTACAAGATAGCCTATAAGGAAGAAGGAAAGAACATGACCAAGAAATTTTCAGATCAATATTATTTAGAAACCGCACCCGTGAAAAAAGCCATCGCCCATTTATCGATTCCCATGATGATCGGGATGTCAGTCGGCACTATTTATAACGTCATCAACGCCTATTTCATCGGATTGCTACACGATACTAGCATGCTCTCCGCGATCACCCTCGGCTTACCAATTTTCACCGTTCTCATGGCTTTCGGTAACGTGTTCGGCGTCGGAGGTGGCACATTTATCACCCGCCTCAATGGCCAAAAAGACACCGAAAAAGGCAAGCGCATCGCCGGCTACACATTCTACGCCAGCATTATTGCCGGACTTTTGCTCGCACTCCTTGCTTTCTTTTTAATCAATCCTATTACCCAACTACTCGGTGCTGATGCAGCAACCTTTGATTACGCCAAAACTTATGCGCTAACCTTATTCGCAGGCGGTTTCATCGTCATACTGAACTTCGCTTTGGAACAATTAGTCCGGTCGGGCGGCGCTTCCAAAGAATCCATGTACGGCATTTTCATCAGCACCGGCCTCAGCCTCATTCTCGATCCTATTTTGATTCTAGGCCTAGGCTGGCACGTTGCCGGAGCTGCACTTGCCATGATTTTATCCCAACTCGGTTCCGCCATTTACTACCTCTACTTCCTAGAAAAACGCAGCGAACATTTACAAGGCTTCCTGAAACACTTCAAAATCTCCATCAAAGACCAACTCGAAATTTATAAAATTGGCGTCTCCGAACTATTACAATCAGCCTTTTTAATCGTAACAACCTTACTACTCAACAATTTTGCGATCCAATATGGCGATAATGTTATCGCTGGATTCGGAATTGCACTACGCATCGTTCAAATCCCAGAATTTTTAGCTATGGGACTGTTCTTTGGTCTCATTCCATTCTTCGCCTTTAATTTTACTAGTAAGAATATTCCGAGATTTAAAGCTGGTATGAAACAAGCGTCCCTTTATATCGGCATCATTTCCGTTACATTCGTCGGCTTCGTTTACCTATTTAGGGCGCCAATTATCCACCTATTCTCTAACGACCCGAGCGTTCTAAGCGTTGGCACCTACATTCTCGTGGCTATGCTTGTATCAGCAATATTCAACGGCTTTACTGGCTTATTCATCAGTCTTTTCCAAGCAACCGGACAAGGTACAGCGACGATGGTTATGTCCATCACACAAGGCGTCCTTTACATCCCAATGATTCTGATTCTACACGCAACACTTGGCCTCCACGGCGTCATTTGGTCCATGACAATCACCGAAATCATAACCGCCGTGATGGGGCTTATCTTCTTCATTGCCTTCCAGAAAAAATTAAAAACACCCGCTGTGACCGGAGTCAAAATAAGTACAGCTTCCTAAAAAAAAGCGCCGTTCCCAGCTCGGAATGGCGCTTTTAAAGTATCTAATTAACGCATCGTCACAAATTCCTCAGAACCCGTCGGATGAATCGCAACCGTGTTATCAAAATCAGCTTTCGTCGCGCCCATTTTCATCGCAACCGCAAAGCCTTGAATCATTTCATCAACACCCGTTCCGATGCCGTGCAAGCCGACCACTTTCTCATTATCACCAGCACAAACCAACTTCATTCGGCAAGGCTCGCGGTGCTCTGTAATCGCCGTGTACATCGAGGTAAACGAGGACGTATACACTTTCACTTGCGTC
Organism: Listeria sp. SHR_NRA_18; assembly: GCF_003856515.1. Classification (NCBI taxonomy): domain Bacteria; kingdom Bacillati; phylum Bacillota; class Bacilli; order Caryophanales; family Listeriaceae; genus Listeria; species Listeria sp. SHR_NRA_18. The sequence continues at coordinate 115,909 of NZ_QPKR01000008.1, read as the reverse complement.
TCCCCATATTTCTCTATCGCTTCCGGTTCCGTCAAACCAACCGTCCCAATCGCCGGATGACTAAAAACAACCGTCGGAATCAGATTATAATCCAGATGCTCATCCAATTTCCCATTAAACAACCGCTCAGACAAGCGACGCCCAGCCGCAATCGCAACCGGTGTCAGCTCGATATGCCCCGTAATATCCCCGACCGCATAGATTCCTGGAACCGCCGTATTTTGGAATTTATCCACTTTAATGTAGCCTTTTTTATCCAGCTCCACAGCCGTTGCCGCCAAATTCAGCGTCTCGGTCACCGGTGTTCTGCCAATCGCCCAGATCAATTTATCCACCGTCTGCGTCCGGCCATCCTCCAAATGAAGCGTCACCGAGCCGTCCTCATTTTGTGTGACCTCCTTAGGAATCGCCTCCGTATGAAGCGTCGGTCCCTGTTCCTTCATGACCTCCACCAAAGTTTCCACTAATAAGGGGTCAAAATTGCGTAATGGCGCGTGTTTCCGAACAAATAAATGCGTCTCTACACCAAAGCCCTGCAATACGCCCGCAAGTTCCACCGCAATGTAGCCAGCACCAACAACCGCCACGCTTTTAGGCAACTCCGTCCACGCAAAAAAGCCATCCGAGTCCGTCCCCAACTCTGCACCAGGAACATCCGGCCAAGCAGGCTTCCCACCAGTCGCGACCAAAATATGATCCGCCGTATAATGCTTACCGTTCACCTCAATCGTGTGCTCATCCACAAACGACGCGTATCCCTTCAAAATATCGACCTTATTATGATCGAGTCCGCGCTGATACGAACCATGAATCCGCTCAATATACGCTTCCCGATTTTCCACCAACTTCGCAAAATCAAAACGCTCCTGTTTCACATCGAACCCATAATCCGGCGCATATTTGTGCATCGCCTCTGAAATCTGAGCCCCGTACCACATCACTTTTTTAGGAACACAGCCAACATTCACACACGTCCCACCAAGATGTTTCGGCTCCACAAGCGCACATTTCTTCCCATAACTAGCCGCACGATTCACCGAAGAAATCCCGCCACTACCTCCACCAATCGCTATATAATCATAATGTTCCACCATATGAAAACCTCCTCATTTATTTCTCTATCCTCCAATTCTACCCCAAGCAAGATTGAAATGAAAATGTTTGGATTTTGTTGCGCGGTTTTATGTTTTTCTCACTTTGATTGGGGCTTTGTACAAAGAAGAACTAAAAATTCTCCAATGGTCCACTAATTTTTTCTTTTTCTGCGTAAGACGTACATTCTGCTTTACACAAATCGAACGAAAGCGGTTGGAATCAAGTGATTTGGTGAAAAAGGATGGCAAACTCATTTCATTCCTTTGCATACTAAGGTTCTAATTCGCTTCACTTCAAAGAACCACAATAAAGCGGAGCGTACTGGTGTACGTGATGACTGAAAGCAGGGAGAGAGTAGTTTCCTCGACCATGCGAGAAGTTAAGCGAAACGGCTCTTGTGTAGCAGAACCGTAAAGATGTACCGCATCCTTGTTATACATCTCCAGAAGGAACGCCTATTCGCGATGCTCCTAGGCATATTGGGACTGTAACTCATTCCATTTCGAACAGCCCCAACAATGCGAGCGCTTGCCGCCGATTTACCCCGCATAGGCTCAAGGTATCAAATAAAAAAGCCACCCGAGGGTGACTTTTTTATTTGATGCCGTATTTCTTGTTGAAACGGTCGACACGTCCGTCGGCTGTCGCATGTTTTTGTTTACCAGTATAGAATGGGTGAGAATCAGAACTGATCTCGACACGTAGTAATGGATACTCGTTGCCATCTTCCCATTGAATAGTTTCGTTCGAGCCCTTAGTAGAACCAGAAAGAAATTTGAAATCTGTACTAGTATCAAGAAATACCACTTGACGGTATTCCGGGTGAATTCCAGCTTTCATTGTTTTCAACTCCTTCGCCCTGAATCATCTGAAACAGAGTAATTTCTGCACAATTGCACACAGTAAACTCATTATAACAATGCTTTTCTAATTTAGCAAGGCTTATTTTTTAAACATTTCTGTTTGGATAACTTCGAAAAAATCTGCGTTCGTCGGCGTCTTTTTCAAATAGCGAATAAAGCGTTCTGAAATGTCTAGTGCATCGCCTTGAATCGGCATAATTTTACGGATTTTCCAAAGCTGTTCGAGGTTTTCTTTTGGAAGTAGGAGTTCTTCTTTACGCGTTCCTGAGCGGCGAATATCAATGGCTGGGAAGACGCGGCGTTCTGCCATCGCGCGATCGAGATGAAGCTCCATGTTTCCGGTTCCTTTGAATTCTTCGTAGATAACGTCGTCCATCCGCGAACCGGTGTCAACAAGCGCCGTCGCCAAGATTGTTAAACTTCCGCCTTCTTCGATATTTCGAGCAGCCCCGAAAAAGCGCTTCGGTCTGTGGAACGCGGCTGGATCGATACCACCTGACAGCGTTCGACCGCTCGGTGGAATAACGAGATTATAGGCTCTGGCTAAACGCGTAATGCTATCCATCAAAATAATAACGTCACGCTTCTGCTCTACAAGGCGCATTGCCCGTTCTAAGACGAGTTCTGCAACTTTGATGTGATTCTCTGGAACTTCGTCAAACGTCGAGCTAACAACCTCTGCTTTGACGGAGCGTTCAATATCGGTTACTTCTTCTGGACGTTCATCGATTAGTAGTACAATCAATTCTGCATCTGGACTATTTTCTGTGATCGCATTAGCAATTTCTTTTAAAAGAATCGTTTTACCAGCTTTAGGCGGGGCTACAATGAGTCCACGTTGACCAAAACCAATCGGCGCAATCATGTCAATCATACGCGTTGAAATCGGCTCTTGACCAATCTCCATACGTATTTGGCGATCAGGATAAAGCGGCGTTAGGCCGGGAAAATGGACACGATCTTTCGCGACTTCTGGATTTTCACCGTTAACCGCCTCGACGTGAAGCAAGCCAAAATAGCGTTCATTCTCTTTTGGAGGACGGACTTTTCCTGAAACTTTATCACCTGTTCTTAGATCAAAACGTCTGATTTGGGAAGCTGATATGTAGATGTCTTCGGAACTCGCGGAATAGTTGATGGGGCGCAGGAAGCCAAAACCTTCCGAGGCAATAATATCAAGAACGCCTTCCATGAAGAAGAAGCCTTGTTTTTCAGCACTTGCCTTTAGCAGAGCAAAGCTGAGTTCTCGTTTCGTGAGCTTGCTATAATAGGGAATCTTATGTTCCTTTGCAAGCGCATAAATTTCTTTAATTGTCAGTTTTTCCAGATAGGAAATGGATATGTCCGGCATATAATTTGACCACCTTTTGGATTTTTTGTAAAGAGGATTTTAGGAGAGCTGAGGATTAAGAATGTTCTTTTATGACTTACTAACAAAATTTGAATTAAAGAAACTGATGTTTTCACGCATTTCACGATCTCCTGCCGAGCCTCAGCGGAGGTAGAAGTGCTCAGATTCTAGGCAAAGCCGAGCACTGGAGCGGAATGTACTTGGGTACGTGAGCACCAGCGCACAGGCTTTAACGACGAATATGAGTGCTTCTACCTCCGCTGAACGACTAGACGATTTCGGAGGCGTGTGACACCTTACAAATATCAGCGCCAATACCTTCTAATTTTTCAATAATACGGCCATAGCCTCTTTCAATATGTTCGACGCCGTGGATTTCTGTTACACCGTCTGCAGCAAGGCCTGCGATAACAAGCGAGGCACCTGCGCGTAAATCTGACGCGGTAACTGTTGCTCCTCTAAGCTGCGTTGGGCCTGTCACAATGGCTGCGCGACTTTGAAGTTTGAAGCGACCACCCATGCGTTTTAGCTCATCGATATGTTTAAAACGGCTTGGATAGATAGTGTCTGTTACGACGCTACTTCCGTGGGCACCGGCTAATAATGCGGTCATTGGTTGTTGTAAATCGGTTGGGAAACCTGGATAGGCGTAGGTTTTGATATCTACTTTTTTTAGTGAACCACTTTTGCTGATATAGGCAGAATCTTCATCCATTTCGATGGATACGCCAGCTTCGACGAGTTTCGCTTTCACGGCTTCCATGTGGGCTGGAATGATGTTTTCGACCTTGATTCCAGAACCGACTGCGGCTGCTAAAATCATGAAAGTGCCGGCTTCAATGCGGTCAGGAATAATGGTGTGGCGGCATCCGTGAAGTTTTTCAACGCCTTCGATGCGGATGGTGTCTGTGCCTGCGCCTTTTATTTTTGCACCCATGCTTGTAAGGAGGGTTGCGACATCGATAATTTCGGGTTCTTTGGCTGCGTTTTCGATGACAGTTTTACCAGTTGCTTTAACAGCAGCAAGCATGATATTAATCGTTGCACCAACACTCACGACGTCCAGATAAATACGGGCACCTTTTAGTTCGTCGGCACGCAAATAGATAGCGCCTTGCTCATTTGTGACTGTAGCTCCAAGCGCCTCGAAGCCTTTAATGTGTTGGTCGATGGGACGCGGACCTAAATAGCATCCACCTGGAAGTCCGATAACCGCTTTTTTGAAACGGCCTAGCATCGCACCCATGAGATAGTAGGAAGCGCGTAATTTTTTTACATTGCCATTTGGTAGTGGCATATCAATTAAATTAGACGGATCAATCGTTACAGCATCTGTATCCGCATGAATCGTTCCGCCAAGTTCTTCTAAAATGGCATATAATGTGTGTACATCGGATATATCGGGTAAACCTTCAATGGTAACGTCTGAATCGGCCAGAATTGTAGCAGGAATAAGCGCCACAGCACTATTCTTAGCCCCATCCACACGCAACGTCCCTGATAGCTCTTTTCCACCTTGTATTACTAATTTCTCAATCATACCGTTCCTTCTTTCTAATTAAAAAGATTTCACTTGTTGCTAATTATCCCTGATATTGAGGAAATTTGCAAATATTGAAAAGCTAAAGAAGCCCGTTAGCCCCGAAAAAGCTTGGAGCGGCCGCAATGAAAACCCGCTCTTGGTTTTTATGGAGGGCGTGAAAGCTTCGAGGGGCTGGCTTCTGAAGCTAGATCCGGAGGTGCTGGTCATGACGCAGCACATAGATTACATGCTCACTTCGTTCTCATGCATATTGGGGTTCTAATTCAGCTCGACTTCGCTTCTTAACTCCCTCACCCATCCAAATCCACATCATACAAATAATCCAACTGCTTTCGTTGCAGCGTCGCGGGTGCCAAACGCATTCCCATATTCCGCGTCTTACATACAAACGACGCCTCCAACTGCCCAATTTTTCCAATCAATCGTGAGCGCTCTGTAATTTTCTTTGTTCTGCCAACTCTAGCCAGACTGAAATCCTCAAAAGCCTGCTCCACATCATGATTCTTTTTCAAGCAGTTCCGCAAAATAATCGCGTCTTCCATCACCTGACAGCCGCCCTGTCCCAAATTCGGCGTCATCGCATGTGCCGCGTCTCCTATCAAAACCACGCGCCCTTTTGCAAAACTTTTCATCGGTTCCAAATCAAAAATATCTCCGCGTATTATTTTATCTGGATTTGTAGCTTCCAATACTTCGCGAATCGGCTTGTGGTAAGGACCAAAACGTTCTATTAAATGCGATAATTCATATGTTTGATGGGCGATGCTATTCTCGGACGCCCCAACTACCGCAAACCAATATGTTTCCTTGTTTGCCAATGGGACAATTCCAATGCGCCCTTTTGTGCCCCAAGTTTCTGTGAATAACTTAGGATCTGCATCTTTCGGCCAAGTTTCAGCAATGCCACGCCAACACGTGTAACCCGCATAACGGAGCGGTTGTTTGCCAAAAATACAGTTCCTCGCGATAGAATGGATCCCGTCTGCAACGATTGCGTAGTCTCCGCGAACCTCAGAACCGTCCTCCATCTGAGCGACAACTCCCGAATCATCCTGTATCAAATCGTGACATTTGCTACCTAGTTTTAATGTACTTTCTTGAAGAGCACCTAGCAAAATTGTCTGCAAATCGGCTCTATGTATTGCGTAAATCGGGAAGGCATATTTTTCATCGTCTAGCTTTGTAATAGCTTTGCCAACCTCATCCACAATCGCAATTCCTTTGGAGCTAACATTTCCCATCGCCTTTACTCGTTCCGCCAAACCGAGCTGTTCAAGCGCTGCCATCCCGTTCGGTGCAACGGTAATCCCTGCGCCAACCCGCTTAACTTCCTCTGCCTTTTCAAAAATTTCTACGGAAAAACCGGCTTGTTGAAGCGCTATTCCTGTCATCAAACCAGCGATTCCTCCGCCTATAATTAAAAATTTATTTGCCATTTTCTGCGCCTCATTTCTTGTATGCGTTTTCTTTTAATTTTATCAAGCTTTGTGGAGATTGGGTATCGGACTTTTGATTTATGTATTTGGAGAATAGGAGAGGAGTTGATTTTCTGCTATTTATTTGGTTTGGGGTATATGCTGTCTTAGTTTCCTCATATCTGCTTGTTTCGTCTATTGTCTTGGCTTGGCTGCTGGGGGGATGCCTCATAACAACCTCAACAAATAACGAGCCCAGATTTAGGCTCGTTATCATCGTTAAGTATAAAATTATGCTTTGCCGTTTGAACCAAATTCTTGGATCTTAGCAACAACTGTTTTAACAATCGCATCTTTACCAGGTCCGATAACTTTACGTGGATCGTAAACTTTATCATCTGTAGCTAATTTTTCGCGAACAGCGGCTGTCCAAACGATTTGGCATTCCGTGTTAACGTTGATTTTGCTGTGACCGTGTTCGATTGCTTGTTTAATTTGGTGTTCAGGAATTCCAGAACCACCGTGAAGTACTAGAGGAGCACCTGTTAATTTCGAGATTTCTTCCATTTCTTTGAATCCTAAAACTGGCTCGCCGTGGTAAGGACCGTGTACAGAACCTAATGCTGCAGCAAGTGCATCAATGTTAGCTTCTTTAACAACACGTAGACATTCAGCAGGATCAGCATAGTTGATTCCGCCTGTTACGCCGTCTTCTTCGCCACCAACAGTTCCAACTTCGGCTTCAACAGAAACGCCTTTTGGATGTGCGTAGTCAACAACTTTTTTAGTCATTTCAACGTTTTCATCGATTGGGTGATGAGAACCATCGATCATAACAGATGAGAATCCTGCATCAATTGCAGCTTTACAAGAATCAAAAGATGAACCGTGATCCAAGTGAATTGCAACTGGTACAGTGATTTTTAGGTCATGCATAAGTCCTTCAGTCATTTTAACTACTGTCGTAAATCCACCCATGTATTTCGCTGCTCCTTCAGAAACACCAAGGATTACAGGGGCTTTTTCTTGCTCTGCAGCTTCTAAAATAGCGCGAGTCCATTCAAGGTTGTTGATGTTGAATTGACCTACAGCATATTTACCAGCTAACGCTTTGTTCAACATTTCAGTCATACTAACGATAGGCATAATACAATTTCCTCCTCAGGAATATAAAAGTGTGGAGCATAAGCCGGGGAAATCGGCGGCAAGCGTTCGCATTGTTGGGACTGTTCGACATGTAATGAGTTACAGTCCCAATATAAGCGTGAACGTAGTGAACGGTTAATCCATCCACCGGTTCTGCTACACAAGGACAGTTTCGCTTAACTTCTCGCATGGTCGGGGATATGACTCCCTCCCTACTTTCAGTCATCATGTACAGTCGTACACTCCGCTTCCGGCTTCCGCGAAACTTGCGGAATACAAACGCTTTCGCTCGATTTGTATAAAGCCGAGTCTTCATCCTACCCAAAAAGAAATAGGGCTCGGAGTTCTTCGGCTTCATTCGAGCTTAGTTCCAGACTCTTACAAAATTTGATTTTCTGCTGTGAAAAATAACGATTGCTATTTTTCCTAACACTGTAATAATACCAGATTTGTGAGTGGTTTACCATAGTGAAGGTCGATATTTTTGATGTAATCGTTTTATTTCTGGATGCGGTGCTCGATTCGGGCTGCATCTGCCAAAATTGCTAGTTTTTCTGGTAAGACTTCCAATCTGTAGGGTGTCTCTCCTCCATATACGCCGTCGTAACTTATGTTCAAACCCGCCTCGCATTCGATATCTGCGTATTTTGTTTTGACGTATACGACATCTTCGCTTTGGAGATGAGAACCATTTTTAATAGAAGCAAGTAATTTGAGTAATTTTGCGGGCGAAACTTTTTTCAAGATGAGCAAATCCATATATCCGTCGTTTAGTATTGCTGGTGGGCACAGTTTTTCCATACCTCCGACGCTGTTTGTTAACGCGCCAAATAACAACAAGATTTCACCTTCAAATACGCCTTCATCGTGTGAGATTTTTACTTGTTTTGGAGCTAATTTTGGTAGTAACTTTATACCGCTCGCCAAATAGGCTAAGCGTCCAATTTTGTTTTTCATGGATTCTTTGACAGCATACGTGATTTCGGTAATTTTTCCACCCGCCGCATTGTTGATAAAATATTGATCGTTTGCTTGACCCACATCAACTTTTACCGTCGCACCGGCTGCAATGATATGCAAGGCTTCCACCGGATCTTTTGCCATCCCGAGTGCGCGCGCGAAATCGTTCGTTGTTCCCACTGGTAATACCCCAAAAATGGTCTGCGTTGGCGCTTGCATTAAACCGTTGACAACATCATTTACCGTGCCATCTCCGCCTGCCGCAACAATAAATTCAAAACCGTCCAATACGCCTTGCTTCGCGATTTTAGTCGCACTTTTCGCCTGGTCGGTCGTTGGAATCAAGGTAACATCAAACCCCGCCTCTTCCAAAACTTGTTCTGCAACCGGCATCAATTTGTGAAACTTGCGCTGCCCAGCAACAGGATTATAGATGATTAACATTCGCTTTAACAACAGTTTTCCCCTTCTCTCATGCAGTGATAATCTTAGTTTCTTATTTTCCTTCTTTCTTGTCAAATTGGGCGCCTCGAATCCACCTTTTTTGATGCAAAAATTAGTACACCGAATAGCTCACTTTTCAAGTTAAAACGCATACAGGAATATTTTGTTGTAACATTACTTACTAAATGACTTTTTTGACGCTATTTCGACATAGAATTGTAGGTAATTTGTCAATATTCGAGTTAAATGTCCTAAAGATGTTGCTACCACTTACTATTTTTGTCATAAACAGTAGATACATTCGCTCAAATTGCGCCCAAGATAGGGAAACTCTATTGACTCTCTTCTTGATTTTCTACATAATAGGAGTATTCATTGTGTACATTGGGAATAGACTGGGAGCAATCGCGTTCATACCGTGTACTTTTTAATACCAAAGGGGACTTTTTAGAATGGAGATGGAAAATTGAAGACTTTATTAAAATCAGCTATTGTGACGGTCGGGCTTACAACTGTTGTTTTACCGATATCTGTCCTGGCTGTTGAACAACAACCTGCTGATAATATTAGCGCAGTCACTGCAAAAGACGGGTCGCAAACGATTGATGATAATTCAATCTACGTACCAAAAGCAGAACGGGAAGGCACATTCACTGGAGATTTACATGCCGATGAAGACCAGGATGCACCAATTCCTGATCGTAGCAGAGTTTTAAATGCAAAAGCAGCCTATCCAAATGTGAATAACTATATCAAATCCAATAATTTTACAAATGCAAAGTTGAGTAGCCAAATTCAGTCGCAATTCACGAAATTCAACTATCGCAATGGTTATGGCAAGCCAGAAGGTGTTGTTTTGCATGAAACGGCTAATCCAAATTCGACCATTCAGAATGAGATTGACTACATGAGTGGCAATTGGGAGAACGCTTTTGTGCATAGTTTTGTCGATAAAGGCAATATTATTCAAATTCACCCGACCGATTATGGTGTTTGGGGAGCAGGACGTTTTGCCAACGCTCGTTTTGTTCAGTACGAACTGGTAGAGCACAAGACTTTTGACGAGTTTGCGCGTTCGATTAATAATTATGCCTATTATACAGCCTACATTCTAGATAAATATAAACTGCCGATTGATAGCGCTGAAACAGATGGCGTTGGAACTGTTTGGACACATAATGCAGTCAGTAAATACCTAGGTGGCACAACGCATACCGATCCGATTGGTTATTTCAACAAATGGGGCTACAGCTATAATGAGTTCCTAGCACTCGTGACTGAGAAATACAACGCGATGAGTAAAGATACAATTATTTCTAATGTCCCATTCGCAGCTACAACTTACGCTAATGTCAAAACAGCGGCTGGCAACACGGTTTGGTCAGCACCTTTCAATACAGCAGGAGCCAACGAAGTGAATCCACTATCCGCCTACACTGGCAAAAATTTGAAACTATTACGCGAAGCAAAAACGCAAAGTGGCACGTGGTATCAATTTAGCATTGACGGGAAAATCATTGGTTGGGTGGAAAATAAAGCCGTTACTGCTTTCTACACACCAAGCATGGAACAAACCGCAAATCTAACTCGCTACGTCAACGTTCCAACTGAATCCGTTTATTATTTCCCAGTGATTGACAGCTCGGTGCGTAAAGGAACATTAGCGTCTTATACGAACAAACCATTGCTTGCGAACAAACAAATCACGCTAAACGGTACATTATGGTATCGCCTAATGAACGGTTCCGAAGCAGTCGGCTGGGTTCGCGCTTCAAGCCTTACCGCCACAGCTTTTGATCAAATCGCTTATGACAAGGTAATGGGAGCTACAACCTATGCTAGCGTCAAAACTGCTGCTGGCAACAACGTCTGGACTGTACCAAGCGGAACACTCGGCGCCAAAGTTGTCAACCCCCTCTCTACCTATAACGGTAAGAATTTAAAACTCATTCGTGAAGCGAAAACAAGCAAAGGCATCTGGTACCAATTTGCCATTGATGGGAAAACGATTGGTTGGGTAGACAGCAAAGCCGTATCGATTTTCTATACACCAAGTATGGAACAAACGGCGAATCTGCCGCGTTATGTCGCGCTTCCAAAAGACTCTATTTACTACTTCCCAGTGGTTGACAGTTCGACACGTAAAGGCGATTTGACGAAATATCTGAACTTAAAACTAACTGTTCACAAACAAATGACGGTTAACGGTACACTCTGGTTCCGCCTAATGAACGGCGCAGAGTCGATTGGTTGGGTTCGCGCAGTGAGCGTTACGCCGACTAATTACGACCAACCCGTTTACGACAAAACATTGACCGCTTACGGTAAAACAAAAACGACAGCAAATCAATACATCTGGAAATTAGTTCCGAACACATACGGTATCAATTCAAAAATTGCACCACTTTCCAATTACAGTGGTAAAAAGCTCCGTATCTTGCGTGAAGCCAAAACAACTGGCGGCTTATACTACCAAATCAGTTCAAACGGTCAACTTCTTGGTTGGGTTAATGCAAGTGCCCTGACGAAATTTTATGATGGCGCAATTGCTGAAAAACCAGTGAACTTAACGAAAAAAGTAGCTAATACTGCTGGTGTACTCTACTCATTCCCTGTCGATGATCCTCCGATTAAAGTTGGAACGCTCGCTAATTTTGCTGGCAAAACATTAACCGCAGATCGTCAAGCTAATATCGAAGGAAAAGTATGGTACCGCCTCAAGAATGGCAATGTCGTTATCGGTTGGACATTACTAGCAAATCTTAAATAACATGAAAAAGCAGTAAATCCACGAAAATGGATTTACTGCTTTTTTCGCATCTAGAAATTAAAATTATCTGGATCAGGACCTGTACGCTCATTCTGATTCAAACTATCAATCAACTTCATCTCTGATTCTTTCAACTCGAAATCAAAAATATTCGCGTTTTCGATAATGCGGTTTTGGTGGACTGATTTTGGAATTGTCACGATACCGTGTTGCAAATCCCAACGTAAAATGACTTGCGCCACCGACTTCTCATAAATTTTGGCGATGGAATTAATCACGCTATTATCGAGAACTTTACCACTACCAAGCGGGCTCCATGCTTCTACGACGATATTTTTATCCGCGCAATATTTGCGTAATGGTTCTTGAGACAGCAACGGATGCAACTCAATTTGATTCACCATCGGCGCGATTTTCGCTTCTTTTAATAATTCATCCAAATGATGCTCATGGAAATTACAAACACCGATCGCGCGTACTTTTTTATCTGCGTATAATTTTTCAAAGGCACGCCATGTATCGACAAACTTACCTTCCACCGGCCAATGAATTAAGTATAAATCAACGTAATCTAAGCCTAGCTTCTCTAAACTCGTGTCAAAAGCAGCTAATGTCGATTCGTAACCTTGATCCGCATTCCATAACTTCGTCGTTACAAAAAGGCTATCGCGCGCCACCCCAGATTCCTTAATTGCGCGTCCCACACCTTCTTCATTTTTGTAAGCAGCAGCCGTATCAATGCTCTTGTATCCCGTTTCGATCGCCCACTTCACGGAATTCACTGCCTCTTCCCCATCATTCACACGCCAAACGCCAAAACCAAACTGTGGCATCTCCACGCCATTTGCAAGTGTTACCGTATCATTAATGTTCATTTTACCAGCCTCCCGATTTCTATTTACCTCTCTACTATACACCTAATGCCCCCCAGAGATGCAAGCCTTAAGCCTCCTCCATTCTGAGCACAAAAAACCACCGCGGAAAAAGGGGGGAAACCGCGATGGTTAAAAAGGAGTTCTATCGGATGAACAACTACTAAAAAGGGGGAAAAAGTAATTACTATCCTCTTTACATTCTCTATAATACAGGTCCAACATGATAACCCATCAAGAATTAGATGAGAAATTCATGAAAATTACATTTTGGTACTTATACATCTTTTTTCGCAAAAATACGTAACGAGCAGCATAACGATACCGCGTAGGCTACAATAGAAATAACCAGAAGAACGCCTGCAAGTACAACTATCGACATATCCGCCAAATACCGTACTAACCAATGCCCAAAATCAGACTGATATAAAGCCACCAGTCCCGCACCAAAAAGAACAACCAGAGCTGTGTACATATAGCTCAATCGCTGAAACCCGAGCCAATAGTAGCAAGGAAAAACAATAGCAAAAAAGAAACATAGCCCAGCCACAACAAATCCTATCGAAACAAAATGCGCACGTATCCCACTTCCACTTTCGATAAATAGGCCGATAATTAGTGTGCTTATAAAAATAAACACCATAGCAAAAATCATGAAAATCAAGCTCGATATATATTTTGCAATAACTATCTTGCCCCGAGAAACTGGCAAAATTGCTATTAGCTCACCACCACTTTTATCGTCATAGCTGAGTGCTGCAAAAATCGGAGCCATCGAAATCATAGTCGCGCCCAAAGCATAAAGAGCCCATGTTACAAATCCCTGATTCATCCATAAAGCTAACAGAGCTACAACAAAAATCAGATAATAAGCCGTCACTTTCGTCTGAGCACAAAAATCTTTCCTTATCAATGCATACACTATAATCCCCCCTTATAAATCCGTGAATTCCAGAACTCGAATAGATAATCGCATCGATACTACATATAACATCAGCATCAATCCGAGCAGCAGGGCCAGTATCACACCATATCCCCATCCTTCAAACCAAGTTATCGCCTGTTGAACAATAGGGAGGCTGGCTAGCATTGTCAATAAAGCATAAAAAATAATCAATCCACCTAACACATATCGCATGGAATCATAACCAAGCCAGAAATAAATCGGAAAAAGAATCATTGTTACGCCTAAAATTATCATCCAAGCCGTCACAGCACTCAAGAAAAAATCCGTCATCGGAATCAACGTCCACATCATAACACTTGTTACCACATACAAAAATACGGTTGTAGCCATCATGATAAGCAACGTTCCAACATAACGCGCCATGACAACATCTTTTCTACTCACTGGCAGAGACGTCACAAATAGTAACGTGTGATTATCCTCATCTCTGCTAATCGATTTTGCTATGATACTTCCACCTGCAATCAATGCTCCTAGCGACAAGAAAACAAACGCTGGCATCCCAATACTTACACCAAAAACAACCAAAAATAGTAACAATACCGCAAGCCATATAATCGAGCCGCGCTGAATCATCGCGTCTTTCCAAATCAATTGCCACATCTACATTACCCCTTGTCGCCTCTTCTTCGTTGCTTGCACGGTGTGATACATAATATCATCCAAGGTCGGCTTCTCAAAAATAACTTCCTCACCAAAATAAAACCGAGCTTCCTCCGCTTGCCTAGATAACCCCTGAAAGCCTAATGAACCGATCTCCACATCAACAAATAAACTTTTAGCATCGTCATCCAATAGGTCTTGGTCACCCTTCACAATCACATATTGTTCCAATAAGGCGTCTTTCTCCTCACTGAAAAAAACACGCCCCTCATGAATATACGTAATAAAATCAGCTATCCGCTCTAAATCAGCGGTTACATGCGTAGAAAAAATCACAGATACTTCTTCCTTCATCACCACTGTTTGTAAAACGCTAATCAGCTCGCGTCGCACGATTGGATCCAGTCCAGCAGTAGGCTCGTCCATAATAATCAATTTCGCATGATGACTAAGAGCAATCGCAATACTGTATTTCATCTTCATTCCTTTAGAAAGCGTCTTTATCTTCTTATTGCTTGGAAGTTCAAACATTTTCATGTAATTCTGATATTCTGCCTCATCCCAATTCCGATAAAAAGGAGCAATAATCCGCTTCATTTGCTCACAGTTCAAATGTTCATAGAAATGGTTCTCATCAAAAACAAAACCCACATCTTGCTTAATCTCTTCCATCGCATCTTTCGTATTCTTCCCGAATATAAAAACATCCCCACTGTTCTTCTGTACTAAATCCATCATTATTTTTAATAACGTGCTTTTACCCGCGCCATTCACACCAATCAATCCCATGATATAGCCTTTCGGTAAGCGAAAAGAGATATTTCGCAACGTAAAATCCTTATACACTTTCGAAACACGCTCCACCTCTAAAATGCTCTCCATAGTCTAGTCCTCCTCTGCCAACAAATCCATCATGTCACGAACTTCTTTATAGGTTAATCCTAAATCATCCGCTAACTGCAGCAGTTGACTTATCTTTTTCTCCAAGTCCCTTATCTTATGTTCCCGAATTAATGCCATGTTTTGATTCGAAACATATGTACCTTTCCCAGCGACAGTCTGAATAAAGCCATCACGTTCCAGCTCCTCATACGCGCGCTTCGTTGTAATGACACTAACTTGTAATTCCTTCGCCAGTGCCCGAATAGAAGGCAACTGATAGTCTCCAACAAGCTCCCCATTGATAATCTGGTTGCGAATCTGTGAAGCAATTTGCTCATAAATCGGCAATGTGGACGTATTCGTAATGATTATTTTCATACGCACCTCCGCACATAACTGTTCATATAATATATATACAGTATACACGGATATGCTATAGATTACAAGCCTAAAAAAGCGCAAAAAAAAAACCAAGCTGGCAGGGGAACCAACTTGGGAAAAAGGAGTTTAGATATCCTATTACTAAAAAGGGGGTAAAAGTAATAGTTATCTTGTTTACATTTACTATATTACATCAGCTACCTAACATTGCGAGGAAAATCACATGAGATTTCCATTAAACTTTGCCAATTTACTCATGTGAACTACCGATATGAAAATTTTTCTTCGTTAGCAATAAAATCGATAGGCCGAGCAACACGACAATAAAGAGAAGCGAAATCAACAAATTGCCTACAAAATACTCCTTCACGTCCCCAGTCACAATTATATGAACCGCATTCGCGCTCAAATAAGCAGGATTAAAGATTTGCCCCCACCCTGAAGCTCCACTCACCAACTCCAGAATAATCGCGCCACCAGCCCCTATCATCGCGACAACCGCTGTGCTCCGAAACACGATTCCGAGGATAAGCACCGCTGAGACTATAAATAACAACCATACAAAATAAATGCCAAATCCAGCAAAAATACTTGCCATCTGAATTCCACCGTACAATAAGTAAACATAATAATACGCTGCAAAATATCCTAAACCTAGCGAAATTAACACTAGTAAGGCTTGAGAAAACCATTTTGCTAAAATATACTGCCACGCTTCTACAGGCCGCGTTAAAATAAACGCCAACATTCCATTATTTTTTTCAGAAATAATCGCACCCATCAATGCCACAATCAAAATAATAATGCCAAGTTGGTCAAACTGCGAAGAAAGCGTCCCAGCCATGACTTGTTGCGCATTTACCACACCCATTAAGTCCGCGATTGCAGCCCCTTGCTCACTACCATCGCCACCCACTGCCCCCATAATTTCAGGTAAATAATACATCATAAGCGGTTGCATCATCCCAAGAATCGCAAACACGACCGGCAACCAAATCCATTTCAAACTGCGCCACTGCTCCATCTGCTCTTTCAAGAAAAGCGTCATCACATTACTCATTTGCCCACCATCCTTAAAAAGACATCTTCAAGCGTCTCCTCAGCCTGACTCACACTCGTCCAAGCCATTCCAGTCGCCATTAGCACGCGCAAAATAGCTTCACGCGCAGCATCCGCATCCTCCTGATAATACAAATATAAGGCGCCTTGCTTCCGTTCCACACGACTAATCGCCGCCTCTGCCTCAATCAAACGCTCGAATTCAGAAACGCCCACTTCACCCTTCAACACAAAAACAGGCGCGGCATTGGCTTGAACTAAGCTCACAATCCGATCATCCGCCACAATTTCGCCCTCGCTAATAATACAAACACGTTCACAAACCTCTTCCACGTCCGCCAATATATGCGTAGAAAACAACAGCGTCGTCTCCCCTTTCAAAGACTGAATCAGCTGTATAATCTCACGACGCCCAATCGGATCAAGCGCTGAAACAGGTTCATCCATAATCAACAACGCCGGTCGGTGCAAAATCGCCTGCGCAATCCCCAAACGCTGTCTCATTCCCCCTGAAAAAGTAGCAATTTTCTGCTTAGGAGTCGCATCCAAACCAACTTGCGCCAACACCTCAGGAATCCGTTCCGCCAAAGCCGCCTTATCCATACCAGAAAGTTTTCCCATAAACTGCAAAGCATCCGTTGCCGTCATCCATCCATAAAAATTAGGATACTGCGGTAAAAAACCAATTTGCTGCTTCATTTTTGCATGCTCGCCACCACAAATCTGAATTGTCCCACTATCCGGATTTATCATATCCACAATCATTTTCAAAATCGTCGTTTTCCCAGCACCATTGGGACCGAGCAAAGCCACACACTCCCCGGCTACCAGCTGAAAACCGACATTTTTCACAGCCTGATACGCATCAAACCGCTTCGATAAATTCGTAACCTCCAATATTTTCTCCATCATCGATAATCCTTCCTACCAAAAATAAAGTAAATAATCGATCCAATTGTACTAACAAAACAAATAAGAAGTAACCACAAAATCGGGTTTTGCCGATTGTTCCAATTCCGGATTAAATCTATCAACGCTGTCACTAATAAAATAACGTATAAAATAAAAAATGGTGCTAACAATGCTAACGTGTTTGACATCATACTCATCCTTTCTAAATCTAACTGTTATACAAATAATATAACAGATGCATATAAAAGTCAACAACAAAAAAACCGAGCATACACTAATGTATATCACTCGGCTTCAAAAAATTCACTCTTTCAACGATGCAGCAATAAAATCATGGAATAGACTTTGCGGACGCGTTGGGCGTGAAATAAATTCTGGATGATATTGACATGCCACAAACCACGGATGATCCGTAATCTCCACGACCTCAACAAGACGACCATCTGGGCTCGTTGCTGATACTGTCATTCCCGCATTTTCTAACTGCTCACGGTACTCATTGTTAAACTCATAACGGTGACGGTGACGCTCTTCAACCAATGTCGCGCCATACGCTTCCGCTGTTCTTGTACCTTCTTTAATGCGTGCTGGATAAAGGCCTAAACGCAATGTTCCGCCCATATCTTCCACATGTTTTTGCTCTGGCAATAAATCAATAATCGCATGCGGCGTTTTCGGGTCGATTTCCGCAGAATTCGCACCTTCCAAGCCCATCACATTACGCGCATATTCAATTGTCGCCAACTGCATTCCTAAACAAATACCGAAATACGGCACTTTATTTTCACGCGCATATTTAATTGCAGTGATTTTGCCTTCGATACCACGATCTCCGAAACCACCAGGAACTAGGATACCGTCTGCATGACCAATTTTTTCTTGGACATTCTCAGGTGTAATTTCCTCTGAATCAACCCAGTCAATTTGTAGCTCAGCATCATTCGCATAACCCGCATGACGCAATGCTTCTGCGACAGAAAGATACGCATCTGGTAACGCAACGTACTTACCAACCAACGCGATTCGAACTTTTTTCGTCAAATTCTTCACCTTATGAACAAGCTCTTCCCACTCAGACATGTCAGCAACCGGCGCCTCCAACTGCAAGTGATCCAATACAATCTGGTCCATTTTTTGCGCTTGTAAAGAAAGTGGCACATTATACAACGTGTCCTCATCACGCGCCTCGATAACTTCCGACGCTCTCACATCACAAAATAGCGCGATTTTCTCTTTCATCTCTTGAGAAACCGGTTGCTCCGTACGAACAACAATAATATTCGGCTGAATACCATAGCTACGAAGCTCCTTCACACTATGTTGCGTCGGCTTCGTTTTCATTTCACCAGCAGCCTTGATGTAAGGAATTAACGTCGTGTGAATGTAAAGCACGTTTTCCGCACCAACATCACTCTTAATTTGGCGAATCGCTTCAATAAACGGTAAAGACTCAATATCCCCAACCGTTCCGCCGATTTCCGTGATAATAATATCCGAATTCGTCATACGAGCCGCACGGAAAACACGATCCTTCAGTTCATTCGTAATATGCGGAATAACTTGCACTGTCCCACCAAGATAATCACCGCGACGCTCTTTCTTAATAACCTCGGAATATACTTTCCCCGTCGTTACATTGCTGTACTTGTTCAAATTAATATCGATAAAACGCTCATAATGACCTAAATCCAAGTCAGTTTCCGCACCATCATCCGTGACAAAAACCTCTCCATGTTGATACGGGCTCATCGTCCCAGGATCGACGTTAATATAAGGATCAAATTTTTGAATCGTTACACTAAGTCCTCGGTTTTTAAGTAGTCTACCAAGTGAAGCAGCCGTAATCCCTTTACCAATTGATGAAACGACGCCACCTGTCACAAAAATATACTTTGTCATTGTTCTAAAATCTACTCCTTTCGCCTTATCGAAATTTATTTCGGGGTGGAGAACCTTTACTTGCAAAATTTCATTGCTAAAAAAGAAAATCGCCAATTGCTTTCATGCCCTTGGCTTACACTCTTTGCGTCATCCATTTTCATCACACAAAAAGAAAACGCCCACTTACTCATCTTGCAAAGTAAGGGAGCGCAATATTTATATCCGTCCTTATAAAAAGGAGCCCAAATAAAATATTACATAGATAGCGCAAATAAGTCAACCCTTTATTTCATGAAAACGCCCTCAAGCATTGCAACTAGAGGCTAAAAATATTTTCAAATCGATTCTCATTTCTACAAACGAAAAACCCGCCTCTTAATTTCAGAAGCAGGTATCCATTTTTTACTTTTCGAATTCATCTTCAAATTCACTATCGTCTTCCACAATAGTTGTCAGATCTCCTTCGATACCATCTGGTAAATGACCTTCTTCTGGATCATCGTCGTCACTAACAAGACCATCTGTAAGAACAACTTCTTCTTCCCCTAGTTCTTCTACCACATCGTCCTCTTCGTAATCGATATCATCGTCAAGAATGTCCTCATCGATTTCTTCGTCATCATCGTCGTCATCATCTGATTTACGTTTCTTCTTAGGTTTTGTCTGCGTTTGAACTTCTTCATCAATCGCATCAATTGGGTACCACGCACGTAGCCCCCAAGTATTATTACCAAGAGAAATAAAATTACCCTCAATATTCATATCCGTGTAAAATTGAACAAGTCTCTCTCTTACTTCGCCTTCGCTTAAATCAAGAAACTTAGTAATCTCATCCACAATCGCTTGGAATGGCATTACTTCTCTTCTTTTTTCAAGAACATAGTGCGCCACTTCAATCAAAGATAACTCTTTACGTTCTTCTTTTGTCAATTGGCTCAAATCCAAAGCTGGCACGCCCCTTCTATAATAAAAAATAATTTCCTAAACTGCATTTTTCTGACTCTATCTATTCTACATGTAAATGACGCTGAACACAATAAAATTATAACATACTCTGCAATAATACCCATATCAATTCCATATTCATAGCTTCGTCAGTACACAATAACCAATATAGAACAACAATATCGCGAGCAATAGTATCGGGATAGAGCCTAATTGCATGCTATATAAAATTGCCGTTGCAATGACAAGGAGCAGAAAAATGATACACATGAAAATGATATAGCGCATAATTCGCAAAACCCCGATCTAAAATTTTTCTAGTGCTCACTTTGTTCAACTAAATTCCTAATTACATTTTTTCTGGTGCAGAAACGCCAAGAAGTGTAAGTCCATTACGCAATGTGATTTGTGCCGCTTTAATCAAAGCAAGCCGCGCTTCTGAAACCTCTTTATTCTCCATATCCAAAACCTTATTAGAATTATAAAAGCGATGGAAAGCCGTCGCTAAATCATTCAAATAACGCACAATCCGATGTGGAATTCTTTTCTCAGCAGCCTCTGCGACAACATCTGGAAATTCACCCAATACTTTCAACAAGTTATAATCTACCTCAGAATTCAGCAAAGCAATGTTCGCGTCCTTACTCAAAGTAAAGCCTTGCTCCACGCCTGAACGTAAAATACTTGAAATCCGAGCATGCGCATATTGTACGTAATATACTGGGTTTTCAGTAGACGTCGATTTCGCAAGCCCCATATCAAAGTTCATATGTGTATCTGAACTACGCATCGCAAAGAAATAACGTGTCGCATCCAATCCAACTTCCTCAATCAAATCGCGCATAGTCACTGATTTACCAGTACGTTTGCTCATCTTCACTTGTTTGCCGTCCTCATAAAGATGAACCAGTTGGATAATCTCAACCTCAAGATGGTCTGGGCTGTATCCCAAACTCTCAATGGCAGCACGCATCCTTGGAATATAGCCATGATGATCCGCTCCCCAAACATCAATCAGTACGTCAAATCCACGCTCTAATTTATCTAAATGATAGGCGATATCTGGTAAGAAATACGTGTAACTACCATCCGATTTAATAAGTACGCGATCTTTATCGTCACCAAATTCCGTTGTCCGAAGCCAAGTAGCGCCCTCTTCTTCAAAGATATAGCCATTATCACGAAGTTTCGCTAGTGCAGGCATAATTTTATCATTCTCATATAGCGTCGTTTCCGAGAACCAGCTATCAAAATGAACACGAAACTCCGCCAAATCTTCGCGTAATTTCGCCGTTTCAAAAGCCAACGCTTCTTTGCGGAATAACTCCCGTCTCACGTCTACATCTTCCTTGACATACTTATCCCCATACTTTTCAGCTAATTGCTTACCCAAGTTAATAATATCCGCACCACGGTAACCTTCTTCTGGGAATTCTGCATCAATGTTCAGCGCCTCTAAATAACGAGCTTCTGTCGACAAAATCAAATTATTAATCTGATTTCCTGCATCATTGATATAGTATTCACGAGATACACTGTACCCTGCCATCGTCAAAATATTCGCCAATGAATCACCAATTGCCGCGCCACGTGCATGTCCTAAGTGCAAATCACCCGTTGGATTCGCTGAAACAAACTCAATCTGAAACTTCTTGCCTTTTCCTGTATCACTTGTACCATAAGTATCGTCAGCATCCATAATGACAGGTATTAAAGCCGTCAAATAGGCATTATCTAAGTAAAAATTAATAAATCCTGGTCCAGCAATCTCAATTTTATTGATAAGTGCATGGTTTTTCCCGATTGCCGCTACAACCGTCTCTGCAATCGCTCGCGGTGCTGTCTTAGCCACACGTGCCAGCTGCATAGCGATATTGGTAGAATAATCCCCATGTTGCTTATCCTTTGGAACCTCCAGCAAAATAGATGGTACCTCGGCTTGCTCAATCCCCAATCCTTGTACCACCGCTTCTTTAATAATTGCAATCAAATCTTGTTGACTTTTTTGACTAACATTCATTCTTTATCCTCCTCTAAAATCATCGAGACATCAAAAATTCCAATGTTCACACCTCTGTCTAACAACTCGTACTGAAAGTCAATCTTCCCAGAAAACAGCCCCTCTTGTACGTAAACTTCTTCTATATTCAAAAGCTCTGACTCCATCATCAGTTTGCCAACACCATAGTCTACGCTAACCGTACTACGCTTACGCTCTCTGAAAAAATGCATGCGCATATTCACAGCACCGCTACGCATCAACAAAACTTCTTGATCCGTTATTTTCAAAACCGTTCTAATAGTCCCAGCTTCTTGCTCTTCTTCATAATGAAGGTAACGACTTCCCGTGGTATGATCCAAATAAAACACACCTGACAGCGTTAACTCCGTACGTTCCTCTTCCATTTCCTGCTTAGAAATCGTTTTTAAACGCAACTGTACCGGCGTCTTTTCCTTATTACTCACGCTTTAAAGTCCCCCCATATAATTTCGAATGCACTACATTATAGTTAAAAACAGGCTAAAATGCAACCTCAAATTTGAAAAACAAAGTAGTAGAAACTCGCCATTTCCCCAGCAATCCACGGCATAAGCGTGTTAAAAATCGGTGATATCGTATACCTCGAAAGCGGCGTAATAACTAGTATCAAGAAAAATAATAACGCATAGTTCTCATAAGCCTGCACTTTTAACCGCCATTTCAAAGGTAAAAATTCCGATAAAATTTGATAACCATCCAATGGTGGCAATGGCAATAAATTAAAAATAAATAAAATCAAATTCAGCGACACAAACAAATTGAAGAAATGCAAGATAATCTGCGAATACGCCACATCCATTTGTAGAAATAAAAAATACAGCCCCAATCCAATAAAAGCAAGCAATAAATTACTAACTGGACCAGCCAAACTCACAACTACACTACCAACACGTCGGTGCTTCATTTTATACGTATTAACAGGCGTTGGTTTCGCCCAACCGAATCCGGCTATAATAACAAAAATAAAACCAATCGGATCAATATGTTTCAACGGATTAAACGTTATGCGACCCTCATTCTTCGCAGTATCATCGCCAAATAACAGAGCAACCCAAGCATGCGCCAACTCATGTATTGTAAAAGCAATCAAAAGCGTCACGATGACGTAAGGCAAATCCTGCAACGAATAGGCTAAAAAATTCTCCATGAATAATCTCCTTCTGTATTGTAGTACTTCAATTATGTTATAATACACTCATTAAATCAATACTTAGGAGTGAATTTCATGCCGTTCGTAACAATAAAATTTCTAGAAGGTCGAACAGATGATCAAAAGAAAGCCGTCGTAGCAGACGTAACAGAAGCTGTTTCGAAAAATCTAGGTGCACCAAAAGAAAACATCCACGTCATCCTAGAAGAAATGAAAAAAACAGATTATGGCGTAGCTGGCGTTCGAAAATCGGACATCTAAGCCACTAAACGATTCTCCACTAAAAGCGTTGTATCGCAGTCTGCTTCTATTAGCACACTAGGTACAGCGCTTTTTCTTAGCCTCACCGCTTATATTCTTTCAAAGAATGTGCATGTATCAAACTCACGATTTCCTCCGAAATGGTAGCATTGATACGTCCACTTTCTATAAAATCAAGCGGATAATAAAGTTTGATATCCACACGCCGTTTGCCAGCTATAGCTTCCACTATAGAAGATTCCGTCGATAGCTCATGTAATTCTCCATTTGGCATTAATAATTGGATAGGCGACCTCCCAGCGACGTCTCCTGGCTCATATAAGTCATACGGTAAATCCGATGTCGAATCAATCACCAAATAATATTCTGGATCAATATCTGCCTGTTCCAGCAACCCTTTTAACTTCAAATAAAGTTCCGCATCCACTCTCGAATCATAATTAATATATTGCAACAATCTTCTGTTCAAAAAACGACTACATAAATCACTTAAAATAGCGTCCTCTTCGTACTGCCATATCGAAAAGAAGTACATCAATACCGTATCATCTAGCGTAATATACTCCTCAAAAGAAACGTCACGATTCAAAAATGGCAACAACTGAACTGGCGTCTGTGTAAAATGATAGTCTCTTTCATGTAAATTCTGCGCACGCTCTAATATCTTCCACAAAAGAACCTCCGCACTCCTGCTCACCGGGTGGAAATACACCTGCTGATACATCTGATAGCGGCTCACAATATAATCCTCCACCGCATGCATTCCCGAAGCCTTAATAATAACTCCATTTCCATCCGGGCTAGGACGCATCACACGCATAATTCGCTCCATATCAAAATTCCCATAACTAACTCCAGTATAATAAGCATCTCGCAACAAATAATCCATCCGATCCGCATCAATTTGACTAGAAATCAACTTAACCAGCGTCTGGTTCTGATATGTTTTATTGATAACGGCTGCTACTTTCTCTGGAAAATGTATCCCAGCCCGCTCTAAAACCGTTCGCACCTCGGTATTCCCTGTTATAATTGCCATCGTATAATGTTCATGATCCGTGCTAAAAACCTTCTCAAAAGCATGTGAAAACGGTCCATGTCCTAAATCATGTAACAACGCCGCACACAAAGCTACCAAACGCTCTTCGTTATCCCACTGAATCTCATTGGCAAACGTACCTTCTACAATGTGCCGCGTCACCTCATACACACCTAATGAATGATTGAACCGACTGTGCTCAGCCCCATGAAAAGTAAGCGAGGTTGTTCCCAATTGATGGATTCTACGTAATCGCTGAAATTCTTTTGTTGCTATCAAATCCCAAATAATTTGGTCAGAAACATGCACATATCGGTGTACAGGATCTTTAAATACTTTTACTTCTGGTAATTTTGTCTCTAAATATGTCACATGTCATCTTTCCTCTCTAAACTAATTCATAGATCTGCTAAAACCTTCTCGTTCCTCAGTATAAGCCGTTCGTAATAAGCCGTATACCAATCTAACTCTTCTCCCATTAGGCGGCTGGACTCTAAACGCCCCGCGAAATGGTACAATGCGTTGAGCAATTTCACCATCACATCATTCACTTCAAGCGGCTCTCCAGATAGCTCCGACAACGTGGTCATAACCGCTGGATCAACATCTGGATACGTATATTTCTCTTGCTTATCCTTCCCACTAATACGGTAAAATTCGCGAATCAGCTCGGCCCGTTTCTGTTGATCGCCATTAACAGCTAAATATATTTGTACCGCAACACCCTTCGCCATCCGACGCTGAGATATGCCTGCAAATTTCTTACCATTAATGCTTAAATCATAACTTCCCGGACAATAAGATCCGACTATTTCACGCGCTTCCATCTTGTAAGCAAAAGTCGGAAACATGTGTTTAATAAGTGCGAACATTGTCTCATAACCACGATCTATCGCAATCCCTCGTTCCACATCTGGAAAAACTAACGACAGATTGAGCACACCAGAATCCAGTACCACTGCCAAACCACCAGAATTCCGCACAACCGCTCGATATCCTTGCTCTCTAAAATAAGCAATACCCGCCTTTAAATCAGGCAGCTTCGTATCTTGAATCCCCATCGAAATTGTATCATGATGCACCCAAGCTCTCGTTGTAGGTGGCGATATCTCACTTCCAACCGAGCGACAAAGCGTATCGTCCGTCGCAAATGATTGCAAGGCGTCAAACGCAATTTGCACCGTTGTCTGATCGATAAATCGCCAATTTTCCTGCTTTAATAAATCCAGTCCTTCTTTCATCTCAGTGACTCCATTTCCAATAATCTTTGTTGTTATTATAGCACACTCCACGGCGATTTGGAGGGCATTTAGCAATTTCGCAGTTTAAATGAATATACGTATTTTTAACCCCTGATTCGATTATTTTACACGCCTCTTTTTACTTGTTAGAATTATTTTTGCTATCCATGCGACAGCCGCTAATTTTCCCAACCGATTCCAATTCTTTTTATTCACGATAATCGCCTCCTCAATACCAGTTTAAGTGGTTTTATCGGAATGTACAAACATGCACGCTTATCGTTTTAACCTTAGACAATAAAAAAAGCCTGAACGCGGGGCTCAGGCGAAATTTAAAACCTAGGGAGTTTTAAATGAGTATATGGTTTAAAGCGGTTTTACCATTCATAACGGTCGTGTTTGCTTGAGTTACGACGGTTACAGTTACGTGGGTTGCCCCAAATGCGGTATAGCAGATACACAACAAGCGCTAAACCTAGAAGTGGGAATAGGAAATGCATCGTGATACCGATGACTTTGAATAGAATATTAAGTCCAATGATAGCTAGAATAACGGTGAATAAGTATTTGAAAAAATTGTTCATTTTAATGACCTCCAAATTTTATTATATCAACTTTTAACGTTAGCATGATTAAAATCTATGTGAAATCGCTGAAATGCCACGATTAGTTTTTAACGTCTATAATTTGAGCTGTTGATGGCTCGGCTGGAATGGTGGTATGTAGTTTTATCGTTTTTGCTGGTACGATAATTGGCTGTGTCTGTGTTCCAACTAGCAACATAATGAGTAATGCTGACATTAGACCGAAAATCCCTTTTTTCACGTCGTTCACGCCCTTTTGTTTGGTTGATAGGTTTATTATAGCTGGATTTATTTTTTTTAACGATAGGCTCTGGGCTGAAAATTCGTACGCCCTAAGTCGGATGTTTGAATGGGCCACCTACAAAACCACCTTCACCTTGGAACCCACCTACAATTAATGCTATGATACATACCATATAAAACAATTGGAGGGAAACAAGATGCTAGAACAAAACCAACCGCGAATCTGGACAATTATTTGGGTTTTCGGTGTTTATTTATTCCTATCACTTATATTTCAGATTGCGAGCATCGTTTGGGATGTATTTGCTGGGAATGAGGCTCTGGATATCGCCGTCACGTGGCATAGTGAACTACTTAGCCTGGCCGCGATGCTAATCACGCTTTTGCTAGCGAGATGGCAGCGTATTCGATTTTTCAGTCGTGTGCGGATTAGTTGGAAAGGATTTCTGTTTGCGGCTGTTGTGATGCTTGTCGCGATTGGGATTAGCTCTGTCATCGATTATCTCGGTCAGAATTTTTCTTCCTATACGAATACGCAAAACGAGATGCTATTAGAAGATGCTTACCTGAACGCTTCTTGGCTGCTTAGTTTCTTGTCTATCGTTATTATCGCGCCATTTGTGGAGGAAATTATTTTTCGGGGATTCCTGATGCAGCAACTTTTCAGAAGTCGGTTATGGCTTGGCTGGATTGTTAGTAGTTTGCTTTTCTGCGCGGCGCATGTTCCGACGGATTGGGTTAGTTTTCTGCTTTATTTGATTCCAGGCATTGCGCTGGGCGGGATTTTGTACAAAACGAAGCGGCTTGAACTGACCATTTTTGCCCATTTCCTGAATAACTTTATAGCTTTTATTTGGACATGAAAACAGCAGCGATTCCTCGATGCGAATCGCTGCTGTTTCTATTTATATAACCAGTGTAATAACGCGGTCGCCTGGTTTTACTTCTTCTTCATCGACAACCATGACGTCTAAATATTGATTCGTGTTTGTGACGATAATAGGTGTCGTGATATCATAGCCTTCGCTTCTGATACCTTCAATATCGAATTCTGTCAATAATTGACCTGCTGTAATTTTATCGCCTTGTTTTGCGTGGACGGTGAAGTACTTTCCTTCTAGTTGAACCGTGTCCATTCCGATATGCATTAGGATTTCAGCGCCTGAATCGGTTGTGATTCCTACTGCGTGACCGGTTGGGAAGACCATTGTTACTGTTCCATTTGCTGGTGAGTATAGTTTGCCTTCTGTTGGTACAATTCCCAAGCCTTTGCCGAGTGCGCCGGATGAGAATGCTTCGTCTTTAACGTTGACAAGTGGGATAAGTTCACCTGCAAGTGGCGATACTAAAACTTCTTGTTCGATTAGTGTTTCGCTTTGTGTCACAACTGGTGTTACGGATGCTGCTGTTTCTACTGGATCTTTGAAACCGAATACGAGTGTCAAAATGAGTCCTAGTACAAAGCTGACAACCATCGCTAGCATAACCATCCAGAATTGGGTGCCGATTGGGCTACCTGGTTCGATGAAGTTCGGGATACCGAAGACGCCAAGTCCGCCGAGGATATATCCTTGTGAGCCTGCAAATCCGATGATTCCACCACCGACTGCTCCGGCGATACAACTCATGATAAATGGTTTTTTAAGTGGTAATGTAACCCCGTATATTGCTGGCTCTGTTACGCCAAAAATACCGGAGATGAATGCTGGAAAACCAAGTGTTTTGATTTTTTGATTCTTTGTTTTTAGGATAACTGCTAGAACGGCACCGATTTGTGCAAAAGATGCGCCGAACGTCATCGCTAGAATTGGATCTGCGTGTAGTGTAGCAATGTTGTTGAGCGCCACCGGGATAAGGCCCCAGTGAAGTCCGAAGATGACGAATACTTGCCAGAATCCACCGAGGAATAGACCTGCGATAACTGGACTTAGGTTGTAAACCCATAGTGTTCCTTGACCGAGTAAGTCGCCTGCCCATACTGCGATTGGACCGATAACGATGAATGTTAGTGGAACAACGATTAGTAATGTAAAGAATGGCACTAAGAAAGTTTTGACTACATCTGGAATGATTTTTTTGAGTCCTTTTTCCACTTTTGAAGCGAAGAATGTTGCTAAAATAATGGGAATAACCGATGAGGCATAGCTCATTAGAATGACTGGTATTCCTAGGAATGTAACGTGTATTGGTGATTCAAAAAGTGTGCCTGCAAATAGTGTGTATAGGGGTTTTCCGGCTGTTAATCCTGATATTGCTGGATAGACGAGCGCGCCCCCAATGGCCATCCCGACGAATATGTTGCCGCCGAATTTCTTGATGGCTGTGTAACCCAGGAAGATTGGGAAGAAGTAGAATAGCGCGTCCCCAATCGCGTATAGGATTTGATAGGTTCCGGATGTTGCTGTCACCCAGCCGAATGCTAGGAACATCGATGCGAAACCTTTAATCATACCAGTTGCTGCTAGAACGCCCAGAACTGGTGTAAATACGCCTGAAATCATGTCGATAAATTTATTGAAAAGATTGCCGCCGCCTTCGTTTCCTGCTCCTTCTGCGCCTTCAGCAGAAATGCCGCCAACTGCTAGTACTGCTGTGTACACGTCTGGTACGTGGTTTCCGATGACGACTTGGTATTGACCACCGCTCCGAAGTACGGAGA
This sequence comes from Listeria sp. SHR_NRA_18, assembly GCF_003856515.1. Taxonomy (NCBI): domain Bacteria; kingdom Bacillati; phylum Bacillota; class Bacilli; order Caryophanales; family Listeriaceae; genus Listeria; species Listeria sp. SHR_NRA_18. The sequence continues at coordinate 86,602 of NZ_QPKR01000008.1, read as the reverse complement.
TAACGCCGTCCATTTTTTCTAATTCTTCCGTTTTCGCAATACTCTCATCTTTCAGTTTAAAACGCAATCGCGTGATACAATGGAATACACTATTGATGTTGTCTGTTCCGCCGACTTTTTCGAGAATGTCTTTAGCGAGTTGTTCATATTTCATAATATAAACCTTCCTTCTTACCTTATTTTTGCACAAAGAAAAACCCAAACCGTTTCATGGGAGAATACATGTGTATCCCACGAATCAGCTTAGGTAATGCCCGTAGATTGGTAACAATCCTTTGCGATGTCTATAATATATCACAGGTTGAAAACGATTACAAGTAGTTTTTTTAAATTTTTTTATTTTTATTTTGGCTTTAAAATTTGTGCTTTTATTTGACTTGATAGAGAATTGTGGAATTATTTGTATAATTTCCTTTTGATTCTGATATTTGAACTTTAATTTGATTACCGCGAACGAGTTTGATTGGAATGCTGAAATTTCTAGTGACCCCTTTGATTAGTTTTTGTTCGGGAGCTATTGGTTTGCCTGCTAGATTTGTGATTCGGATGTATTTCGTTTTTGTTTCGTCGGCGTTCCAAATGATGGTTCCTCGTATCGCTTTATTGGAATAAGTAATCGATTTTAGCGTGGTTCCGATGTAATTTCTAGCGGTTTGATGGATTTTGCCGTTGTTTTTGTTGTTATTTAGAAATAGGAGTTGTAGGGCATCTTTTTTGCTAGTGGAGGAACCGTCGACCATGCTTCCTAGATTTGTGCTGCGAATGTTGTTGTTAAAAACGCTTAGTAATGCGGTTGGATAGTAGGCTGTGCGTTTGTTTTCTGTTACTGGGACTTCGCGGACATTGATGAGTGAGCGGTAGTAATTGTTGATTTTACCGACGATTCGGAAGTTGTTGGATTGGATGGTGATGCCGTTTAAAAGCGCTGTATCACTTATTCCTGCAAAAATTCGGATGGGATAATCGATGTTTCTTGATGTGAAGTTGTTCCCCGTGAGAACGATGCCTTTTGGTCTGGTTAACGTGTTGCTTTTGCGCATGTTGGTTGTGAAAAAGGAGAATGTGTCTGGGCTGTCGATGTTAACGGTGTTGCCTTGATATAAAACGTATTGGGCCCCGCTTGCTCTGAAGGCTGTGTATCTCGTATAGTTGGGAACTTTTTTGAGGCGCCATTTTTTTGCGATTAGTGGGTTATTGGGATTGACTTTGTTTGCTCCGGCGGATAAGTTGATTCGGTTGTTTTTAACGGTGATGTACTGATTGGCTGGGCCGTAGCTGTCGATTGCGGCGTCTTGCATGCTGTCTAAGGTTTCACCGCTTTTTTTGACTGCATCGTAGTGGTAACTGCCGTAGCGCTGCATCCAATCGATGACTTGATTGTTGTAAATTGTGATGCCGCTGTTTCCGTAATACATCACAATGCCAGTTCTGCCAAGGTTTTTAAGGCGGTTATTGGTGAGTGTGATGTTGTCTGAGTAGGTGAGTGAAATGCCGCTTTGTAAGCCTGAATTTAAGAGTTGGCTATTTTGAATCATGACGTTTTTTGCTTTGGCAATGTTGATGATGCTCGTACCGACATTGTTCGCATTGAAGATCATGTTGGAAATTTTGATATTTGTTTTTAGCGCTTTCTTGGTGGTGGCTTTGTAACCCGCCGCAGTCTCTGCTTTTGTCGTCATCCCGATATTCAGCAGGTTGTCTTGATAAAAATTAGTGGGATTGGTTAAGTAATTGAATTTCGATATCGTCGGATTATATTGTAGGGTAAAATTTTGTAGGATTATATTCGTAGCAGATTCTTGGCTTGTTGGTGTCGAATCTGTAGTCATTGGGGCGTTGTTCATGGTTAGCGTTGTCGCTGTGGGGGTGGAGTTTGGGCCGGTTAAAACGATATTTGATTTTAAAATAATTTTCCCGTTTATATAAAATAAGCCGGCTGGTAATGTTACTTGTTTTGCTTTTGTTGTTGAGGCTTGGTTAATTGCAGCTTGCAATACCTTACCGTTTTGCGTTGCGATTTCTGGCGTCGTGCCTTTTGTTAATGGTATAATTTCGGCCTTAGCTATTTGGGGAATAAGGATGACAAGTGTCAAGCTAATAATAAATCCTGTGATATACGTGATGGTTTTCTTCATTTGAACCACCGCTTTCTTTAAATGTGTCGAAATTGTGTCTTTTACCTTAATATACCGCAAAAAAATACATTCCAAACACACAAAATCGTGTTTGGAATGTATTTTTCTTTACTTATTATCTTTTGACATCCATTTGTAATTCTCGGAACCGATTGGGTACGCGATGTAATCTTGTAGTGCTGCTTTTTGGAGATACGCGCGTCCGCCTTGGTATAGTGGCACTAATGTCGCGTTATCCTTGAGCAAAATTTGTTCGGCTTTTAGGAGTGCTTCCCAGCGTTTTTCGGGGTCATTGGATAGTGATCCTTTCGCGCCTAGTACTAATTTGTCGTACTCTGCGTTAGAAAAACCGGTGTGATTTCCTGGGCTGTCTGTTAGGAAGAGGTTCAGATATGTGAGTGGATCTGAGTAGTCTCCGCCCCATCCGCCGAGTAACATTTCGTAGTCTTGGCTAACATCGGCTACAAAGCTTGCTTTTTGTGTGACTGTTTTGATGTTGACGGTCAAGCCTGGTAGATTTTTTTGGAGCTGGTCTTGCATGAACTCTGTTTGTTGTTTTTGCAAGGATGAGTCGCCGGCTGTTAAGGCAATGGTTAGGCCTGATTTGCCGATTTCTTTTAACCCTGATTCCCAGTATTTCTTGGCTTCTGTTGGATTATAACTTAGGAGATCGCCGTTTTGTTCGCGGAAATCTTCTTTTGTTTTTGGATCAAACATGATTTTAGCTGGTACGTTTCCGTTTAGTACAGCTGAACCATTGGCAAGTAAGCGGTCTACCATCGATTGTTTATCGATTGCCATGGCTAAGGCGCGGCGGATATTGACGTTTGCTAAATCGGTTTTCTGGCCATCTTTGCCTTGGTTCATCTTGAGGTAGACGGAGCGTCCTGTGAAGGTCTTGTTGAAATCGGGATCGTCTTTGTATTTGGAAACGAATTCGCCGTCAAGTTCGATGCGATCTAGTTTATCTGTTGTGTATAGATTTAACGCCTGATTCGTGTCTTTTACAACCTGAACGTGGATTTTATTCGCTTTCACGTTCTTTTTGTCCCAGTATTTGTTGTTTTTAACGTAATCCCACGTTTTTTTCGTGCCGTCCCAGTTTTCTAGTTTGAATGGGCCGTTGGAAATCAAGTTTTCGCTAGATAGGGCGTAGCGGTCGCCTTGGCTCTCGATGTACGCTTGGTTTTGTGGGAAGAACGTGCCGGTTGTGAGCAAGTCTTTGAAAATCGGTACTGGATTTTCGAGCTCGACTTGTAGCGTTTTGTCGTCTAGTGCTTTGACGCCGAGCTGATCTGGATCCATATCACCTTTTAAAATTTGCGTCGCGTTCTTCACGATTTCTTCCATCTGCGGACCATATGCAGCGGCTGATTTCGGATCGACGACTTTTTTCCATGCGTATTCGAAATCAGCAGCGGTTACTGGTGTTCCGTTCGACCACTCGGCATCTTCGCGAATTTTGAAAATCAGCGTTTTACCGCCGTCCTTTTCTTCTGGTTCTGCGGCAGCCATGGCGAGTGCCGGTTTGCCATCTTTATCTAAACGGTATAACCCTTCATATACTTGATTGATTGCTTTAAAACTGACGCTATTGTCCGCAGTCGTTGGATTGACGCCTGGTATTTCGCCTGTTTCCATGATGTTAATCGTACTGCTTTCTTTTTTCTCCGTGTCTTTTACTGCATCTTTTGACTGACAAGCGGCAAGTAATACAAGTCCTAAAAGCATTAGGACGCCTAACATTTTTTTGCGCAAAATCATGTCCCCCTTTGTGTTTTGGCCGAAAAAAAAGCCCAGAGAAATTGGGACATCAGCGACTTAGTAGAAACTGTATTTTAAAACGCCTAACCCAATTCTTCGGGTAAGACCCTACATACGGCTCCAAACAAATTGAGCGAAAGCGTTTGTATTCAGGAGATTCGGTGGAACCCGGAAGCGGAGCGTACTTGTGTACGTGATGACTGAAAACAGGGAGGGGGTAGTTTTCCCGACCATGTAAGAAGTTAAGCGTAGCAAGTATTGCGTAGCCGAACCGGAAGTCCGCCGAATCTCCTGAATGCGAGCGCTTGTCGCCAATTTACTAAGGCTATGATCCAACTCTCTTTGGCTTTATTAAACCATAAACTGTATTCATTGTAAACTGGAACTGTACTATTTTTTATTTAAGTAGACGCCTGATCCGACGATGATAATAGTCATCGATAGTAGCGCTGCAAGCATGATAATAGAGGGATCGTTGAACATGAAGATGCCGAGAAGTAGAAATGTAAATCCGACTACTGACAACGTTATAACAGTTATTTTTCTCAAACTATTTCGTGATCTTGCGTCTATCTTTTTAAAGCCGATGAGTGTGAGCCATAAGAATATTTTTTTGGAATTTGAAAGGTACATTGCGGTCAGGACTAGGAGCGCTCCAACAAGTAGTAGGCTGTAGCGGCCTGTTGGGATTTCGTAGCCTAGACTGAACAGGATAATCGTCACCTGAATGATTGCGAGTAGGATTAGTAATGCGTAGAACATGTACTCAAACTCCAAACGATTATCTGGTTTTACTTTCTCTTTCCCGTAGTATTCTGTGCCGGTAAACATCACCATAAGGAAAGGAATTAAAATTAAGCCAAGCCATTTTTGGACGAACATATCGGGTGAAAAATCCGTTCCAAAATGTACCGCTACCTCGCTTGGGAGTAAGGGATACGTTGCTAAGGTTAAAACTAGTGTCGCAAAAATAACCATGCTTGGAAACATTCCAATTCTTTTCATTCGTCTCGCCTCTTTCCTACATTTAAATTTGGCGATACGCGGCTAATTCAGCTCGGTCCTTGGCTATCCTGACGTTTTTTAGCGTTCCTAGATGCGCTGCTGTGTCGTGATAACCGCGCTCTGTCAAAGCACGCGTCGCAGGCAAATATACAACAACCGCGAAACCTGCTCGTGAAAGCTGTTCCACCGTCGTTTTTACACAAAAATCAAAGGCTAATCCTCCAACAATAACAAGGTCTACTTCTCGCTCTCGCAGGAATTCAATCACACCGGTCGACAGGTTTTCGCGAATATCGTGATAACACGCGCCGTATGGATGCAAATCTGGCTCCATTCCTTTCCAAACAAAAAGATCGTATTCGGATGGGTGCGGCATGTCGTCTAATAGTTCAAAGCCTGGCGTACCTGGCACGCAATGCTTCACCCAAGTGAGGTCGGCATCTGGAAAATTGAGTGGCGCCAACATTTCTTCAGGCTCCGTGACGGTCCAAACGGCTTGTTTGGGATGCGCGTCTTTACTGCCAATGCGAATGCTGCCCATCGTCGCCATAAATTGTAGTTCCGGCACGATGAGATGGCCTTCTGGAACGGGAAGTTCTTCTGGGCAAAGTGGCGTAAAACCTTTTTGTACGTCGACATCAAAAGTTGCTATTTTCATGATTCATTACTCCTTTTTGCGATACGTCATCTGTGTAAACTGGCCAAACTTTACGACTTCTTCGAGATGTAGCAGCTCTCGTGCGCCTTTTTCAAAGAGTGGTGTGCCGTCTCCGAGAATAATCGGGGCAACCGTGATGATGAAGCGATCGATTTGATTTTCTTCGAGGAACTTTTTCACTAATTGGGCGCCACCAACAAGCCAGATGCTCTTGCCTTCTGTGGTTTCAAGCCAATTTTTAACGGAACCATTTACAAACGCGGCGTATTCGTCTTTTGTACCCGCTTTTTCATTGGAAAAAACATAAACGTGCTTCTTGCTGTATGGGAATGTGTCGGTGAGCGTGAATAATTGTTTGTAGGTTGTGTGGCCCATCACGACGGTATCGATTTCATCTAGAAATGTTGTGTAGCCGTTATCGCCCTTTCCTTCGATCTCTTCTAACCAGCCTACACTCCCGGATTCGTCTGCTATATATCCGTCTAAACTCATGGCTATGAATAGGTCAATTCGTTTTTCTGTCATCCTGATCAAATCCCTTCACTACTAGTTTTCCGATTGATTTTCCTGATTCTAAAATGCGGTGTGCTTCTTTTATGGTCGTTGCGTTTATCGGTGTTAAGGTTTGGTTTAAGGTTGATTTTAAAAAGCCGGCTTCGAATAGCTGCGTGGCCTTTGTTAGAATGTCGTGTTGGCGTACTTTATCTCGTGTATTGTATTTGGAGCGGGTAAACATGAATTCGTAGCTCACCGTCACGCTTTTATCTTTGATGAGGCTCATAGATACTGGGTTTTGGAGCTCTACGATGGAGCAAATATGACCTTGTGGCAAAATAATTTCTTGCATCGCATCCCAGTAGGCGTCCGTGTTATGTAGGCATAAAATATAGTCTACACCGTCAAAACCGAGTGCTTTTAACTGTGGCAAAAGTGGCTCGCGATGATTGATGATATGCGTCGCGCCTTGCTGTTTGGACCAAGTAACGGTCTCGTCTCGCGATGCCGTCGTGATGACTTCCAAACCAGCCCATGCGGCGAGTTGCGTTGCGATGGAACCGACACCACCTGAGCCGTTGATGATAAGGAGCGGTTTCCCAGCATCGGCGTCAGGGTCAATACGGATTCGGTCGAATAGGGCTTCCCACGCGGTGATTAGCGTAAGTGGCATGGCAGCGGCTTCTTCGAGGGATAAATTGGCTGGTTTCGCGCCGACTAGATGTTCATCGACAAGTTGGAATTCGGCGTAACTTCCTGGCCGCGTCACATCGCCTGCGTAGTAAACGGTATCGCCAACTTGGAATAATTCGACGGCGTCACCGATTTCTGTCACAATTCCGACCGCGTCCCAACCGAGAATTCGCGGTGTTTCTTCCAAGGTGCTTTTCGGCGCGCGTAGTTTTGTGTCGACGGGATTGACTGATATCGCTTGAATTTGGACGAGTAGATCGGGTCCGCTAGCTTTTGGTGTTTCGGTTGTGAGATCTAAGAAACTTTCTTCGGCTTCGATTGGTAAATATTCGTATAGTCCTACTATTTTCATTTTTCAACACCTCGCTTTTTATTATTCCCCGTCTCCTTGGAAATAATGCATGGATTGGGAATTTTTTTGTGGAATTGAAAAAACACGAACGAGGACAAATGAAAACAGGACACAAAAGAGACGTTCCTTTTATGCCCTGTTTATCAGCAAAGTGAACATGAAAGAGAAATTATTTTTTCATGTTAGCTATTGCTTCTTCTAGATTTTTGTTTTGAAACAAGTAGGAACCTGCTACGAGGATGTCGACGCCTGCTTTTTTGGCTAGTTTTGCGGTTTCTTGGTTGATGCCGCCGTCTACTTCGATGAGATAGGAATAGTTGTTTTTTGTGCGCCAAGTTGCTAGTTTTTCAATGTTGGTTAGTGTTTCTGGGAGGAAGCTTTGGCCGCCGAAGCCTGGATTGACGGTCATCTGGAGGATTAGGTCGGCTTCGGATAGGACGGCGGTTAGGCTTTCTGCGGGTGTGCCTGGATTTAGAACTACGCCTGCTTTTGCGCCGGTTTGCTTGATGGCTTTTAGGGTCGCGTGGATGTGCGGGCAGGCTTCGATGTGGACGGAAATGATGGCGACTCCGGCGTTTGCGAAGGCTTGGATGTAGCGTTCTGGTTCGGCGAGCATGAGATGGACGTCGAGTGGGACGCTGGTGCTTTTTGCGATTTGGGCGACCATGTCGATGCCGAATGTGAGGTTGGGCACAAAATGTCCATCCATCACATCGATGTGCAAGTAATCGACGTCTGCGGATTCCATTCGGTTGATTTCCTCGCCAAGTTTTAAGTAATCGGCGGCGAGGAGGGATGGCGCGATGTGAGTCATGCTTTGACACCTTCTTTTGCGAGATGCTCTGCCGTTTTTTGTGCGATGGCTGTGGCTGTGAGGCCGTACGCTTCGAAAAGTTGCGCTGCTGGGGCGGAGTCGCCGAAATGGTCGATGCCAATATTGAGCCCAGCTGTTCCGGTGAATTCTTTCCAGCCAAATGTGGCGCCGGCTTCGATGGAAACGCGGGCTTTGACGGCGCTTGGTAGGACGCTTTCTTGATAGGCTTCGGTTGTTTTGGCAAAGCGATCCCAACTCGGGAGGCTGACAACGGAGGCGTCGATATGATTTTCATCGTGCAGGACGCGTTGGGTCTCTAAGGCTAGCGATACTTCGGAACCGGTCGCGATGAGGATGGCTTCTGGGATGGTGGCGCATGATGGTGAGATGGTGTAACCGCCGTGCTTGACGCCTTCATCGATGGTGGGTTGCGGGTTCGGAAGGATTGGTAGGTCTTGGCGGGACAGAATGAGCGCGACGGGTCCTTCCGTGTTTTCGGCTGCGAGCGCCCATGCTGTGCGGGTTTCTTTGGCATCGGCTGGACGGATAATCGAGAGGCCTGGCATGGCTCGTAATGACGCCAAATGTTCGATTGGTTCGTGTGTTGGGAAGTCTTCGCCGACTGCGATGCTATCGTGTGTGAAAACGTACGTGACGGGGAGCTTCATGAGTGCGGCCATTCGGATGGCTGGTCGGATATAATCGGAAAATACGAAAAATGTGGATCCGAAAATGCGGAGGCCTCCGTGCAATGCCATTCCGTTCATCATGGCTCCCATCGCGAATTCGCGGACGCCGAACCAGATGTTGCGCCCTGTTGGATTTTTTGCTGTGTAGGCTGGGCTTTCGTCGATGAATGTTTTGTTGGAACAGCCTAAATCTGCGGAACCGCCGAATAGTTCAGGTAGTTTCGCCGCTAGCGCGTTGATCATATTTCCAGATGCGCTTCGGGTTGCGATTTTTTTACTGCTTGCATCCTCAAAATTCGGGAAATTGGCTTGCCAATCGGTCGGTAGTTTGCCCGTGATGACGCGTTGGAATTCGGCGGCTAATTCTGGGTGTGCTTTGGCGTAATTGGTGACGAGATTATTCCACTGTGTTTCTTTTTCCGCGCCGCTTTTTGGGTAATTTTCGAGATAGTCTTGCACTTCGGCTGGAACGGTGAAGGGTTCATGATTCCAGTCATAGGCTTTTTTGGCGGCGGTGGCTTCGACGGTGCCTAGTGGTGCGCCGTGACTCGCGGAACTTCCTGCTTTTGTTGGAGCGCCGTAACCGATGACCGTCTTCACTTCGATGAGTGTTGGCTTCTGGCTCTTTTTGGCTTTTGTGATGGAAGCTTGAATCGCAGCCAAATCGTTGCCATCTTCTACGCGCAAAACTTCCCAGCCGTACGCTTCGAATCGATTTTGAACGTTTTCGCTGAAGGAGGCGCTTAAATCGCCGTCAAGTGAGATATCATTGGAATCGTAGAGCACGATGAGTTTTTTTAGTTGGAGATGGCCTGCAAGTGAGGCGGCTTCGGATGCCACGCCTTCCATCAAGTCGCCGTCTCCGCAGATAGCATACGTGAAGTGGTCGACGATTTGGTAGTCATCTTTATTGTACTGAGCGGCAAGATGCGATTCGGCAAGCGCCATTCCAGCTGCCATCGCGATACCTTGTCCTAGCGGCCCACTTGTTGCGTCCACGCCTGCAGTAAGGCCAAGTTCTGGGTGTCCGGGCGTTCTGCTTTCGTATTGACGAAATCGTTTTAAGTCGCTTATTTCTAAGTCATAGCCAAATAGATGAGTCAAGCTGTAAAGTAAGGCTGATCCATGTCCAGCGGCTAATACGAAACGGTCGCGGTTGAACCAGTTTGGATTGATTGGATTGAAATTCAGATTTTTCGCCCAGAGCATGTATGCCATTGGAGCCGCTCCCATCGGCATGCCTGGATGGCCTGAGTTCGCTTTTTCAATCATGTCTATCGATAAGGCTCGCACCGTGTCGATGGTTTGTTGGTCTAATGTTTTTTTCAATGTATTCACTCCTCATTGTGATTTATCGCACATAAATATTTATCTTTTTACTTCTGACCAAATTTGAACACAGCGCTCGGCATAGGTTTTGTTATCCTTTTTATGGAATAATGCGGACGTTCCGAGTACAAAAATATCAGGTAGGCAGTCGCTCATTTCGCCTATTGTGGTGGCGTTTATATTGCCGTCCACTTCGATGAGCGGCGCATAGGCGTTGTCTGCGAGTGTGGCTCGTAGTGTTCGTAGTTTTTCTAACACGCTTCGCTGGAATGCTTGTCCTGCAAAACCTGGATTTACGGTCATCATCAGTACCATTTCTACGTCATTTAAATATGGCAAAATGACTTCGAGTGGTGTTTCTGGATTCAGCGCAATGGCTGGTTTTATGTGGTAGCTACGGATTTTCTGAATGACTGCTGGGACGTCTTCACAAACTTCGACATGGAACGAGATGTATTCGGGCTTTATTTTGGCAAACATTTCAATATATTTCAATGGATCTATGGTAGCAAGGTGGATATCAAGGGCTATGTTCGTCGCCTCTTTTACCGCCAGCAGCCATTCTGGGCCAATCGCCAAATTATTCACATACTTGCCATCCATGACATCACAATGTAAAAGGTCTATTCCAGCAGCGTCCAATCGCTCTAGTTCGTCCGCGATATGTAGCTGATCCGCGCACATAATAGAGGCTGCAATGCGTGTTGCCATTTAGATCCGACCTCCTTTTGCGTGAAGTTGGAAGGTTTGAATGCTATCTGCGGCTAATTTGTTCGCCATCATGACTTCCACCAAATCTGCTGGTATCGTCACATCTGTCGCCCCAGCTATAAGCGTTTCTGTGATTTGCGCTGTATTTTTAAAACTGGCGCCGAGAATTTTCGTTGGAACGCCTAGCTGTTTAAAAAGTGTCGCTGTGTCTGAGATGATTCTTGTTGCGTGGAGTCCCTGATTCGCCATTCTGTTGACGTAAGGCGCTACCCAATCACAACCTGCAAGCGCTGCGAGATAACTTTGCTCCACTGAAAAAATGGCTGTGGCCAAAATTTCAACGTCTGGCCGTTCTTGTTTTAACTGTGCCATCACACAAAAACCGTTTTGATCAGCTGGAATTTTGATAGCGATTCTAGCATCTTTTGAAAGAATGGTTTGGGCATCTTCGTATAGTTCGGCTTGCGTTTCGCCAGTTGCTTGAATGAAAAGGCGTTGATTTTCGTCAAGGAGCGATAATATTTCCCGGGAAATAATTGCGCGCGTCTTCCCTTTTTCTTTGGCAAGTAGCGTCGGATTGGTTGTGACACCGCTGAGCCATTGGAATGGTAGGATTGCTTCGATTTCAGTTATATTCGCTGTATCTAAAAACATGACCTTCACCTCACGATTCGTTTTTTAATTCGATTGCTGTGATCATTTGTAATCGGCGTGCATGACGTTCTCCACCAAATGTGGCGTCTAGCCAAGTATCTACGATTCGTAGTGCCAAGCCTTCGCCAACAACGCGTTCACCAAGGCATAGAATATTGCTATCGTTATGCTCTCGTGTCGCTTGTGCGCTGAAGCAATCAGAGACTACTGCGGCACGAATTCCTGCGACTTTATTTGCTGCGATAGACATGCCAATCCCAGTTCCACAACACAAAATGCCCAAATCGGCTTCTCCGCTATTCACTTGATTGGCGACTTCTTCTGCATATGATGGAAAATCAACGCTGGCATCACTGTAGGTGCCTATATCTGATACTTGAGCGCCTCGCGTATTTAGATGAGTAACAATGGCATCTTTCAACCTCCTGCCTCCGTGATCGCATCCAATGGTTATTTTCATTTTTTTCACCCTCATTCTAGATTTTCAACCCCTGATTCGCGTATAATGAATGACAACAGAAACAGATGTGATACGCCAATATGACATCTGTTTCCGTTGCTTTTAGAGGATAACTGTATGCTTGAATGAGCCCGCCAGCTTTTTCTTGTGTATTGGTTGTCCTTTTTTGTCGTTGTTTTAGCATGGTCGTTATCCTCCAATCGTTAAGATTTCACTAATACTTTGATTTCATTTCCGGCCATGACCGCTTCAAAACCGTCGCGCCATTCTTCTAAATCATAGACTTTCGTGATCATTCGCTCGGTATCGATTTTCCCATTGGCTAGTAGGTCTAAGGCGATGTGCCATGAGCTAGGCTTCTGCGATCTGCTGCCGATATAGGTGATTTCGCGCTGAATAATAGATTCTTCATCGATGGGATTGCATTTCTCCGCAAAAAGTCCAACTTGGCCGAATGTGCCTTTTTTGGCGGTTAGTGGCAAGCCTTGATTTACTGCGGGAACAGCGCCTGAGCAGTCGAACACTTTATCTGCGCCATAGCCTTCTGTCATCTCGAAAACGATGTCTGCCAAATTCTCCTGCATCGTTTCTACTGTGCGATCGATGCAAAGTTCTGTCGCCAATTTCAACCGTTCGCTATCCTTCGTAATTCCTGCCATGATAACTGTCGCGCCTTGTGCTTTCACAACTTGTGCGAGTAGCAATCCGATTGGTCCTGGGCCGAAAATCAATACCGTATCGGTTGGCTCAATCGTCGTTTTTTCAAGTGCGGCGTGGACGCAACATGCGAGTGGCTCTGTGAGTGCCGCGGCTTGATAGGAAATCGAATCCGCTAATAGATGACAGCTTTCCTCGCGTGACAACACATACTCCGCAAAACTACCATCCGCCTGCGTTCCAATGCCACGTCGATGCGAACAAAGATTATACTCTTTTTCCAAGCAAAATTTGCACGTTCCGCACGTTTCGAATGTCGTCTCACTTGTTACCCGATCGCCCACTTTGAGCCACGTTACATCTGGCCCAATCGCGACCACTTCACCTGAAAACTCATGTCCCAGCGTCACTGGCGTCGTTGGATTGCCGTACTCGCCTTTAAATGTATGAATATCAGACCCGCAAATCCCAGTATAGGCCACTTTGATTTTCACACGATCTCCGTAAACCTCTGGCTCAGCGACATCTTTTAATATCATCTTGTCAAATCCTGATTCTGTTTTTACAACTGCTTTCACTTTTTTTCACTCCTCCTGTGGTAAAATCATGACTTTGTTATAATCCTCTTTTCGACTGAGTATCATCGCGAATGCGTCACCCGTTTCGCTTACTTTATAGCGGTGCGAAATCAATGGTTTCAACTGGATTCGCCCTTGATTCACGAAAGCAATCGATGTCGTCCATTCTTCTCCTGGAAACGGTGCCGAATAAGAATTCCAAAAACCTTTTAACGTTAACTCTCGCCTGAAAATATTCTCAAATGCTTCTTCGGGTAGCAAAACATCTGCGTACGCAATACCGAGATAGCCAATCTTGCCTTTTTTCTTCGTCACGTGTAGGCATTGTTCCTGCGTAATCTTAGAACCAGCGCACTCCAATGCGATATCGGCGCCACTTCCGTCAGTGTATTCGCGCACTTTTTCAGCTAAATTTTCTTGGAGCGGATTAATCGTGTAACGGCACCCAAACTTGCGAGCTTCCGCCAATTTCCCGTCACTAATATCCACCGCGATAACATCCTTCACGCCTGCTAGCTGTAAGCACTGCACCACAAGGATTCCGATCGTCCCAATTCCAAAAACAACAACCGTATCGCCGAGTTCTGGCTTAATGCCTAGCACGCCATGCATCGCTACAGCGAGCGGTTCTAACATCGCCGCTACCTCAAAATCCATATCGCCAATCCCAATCACATTTGTTGCTTTCAACACCACATTTTCTGCAAAAGCACCGTGGAAATGAGAGCCGACCATCCGATAATTTTCGCATAGGGAGAATTCGCCTTGTTGACAATACTCGCATGTCCCACAAGGAACGAGCGGAATCCCAGCAACGCGCTCTCCGACAGCAACCTGCGTCACGTCCGCACCTTTTTCCACGACCACGCCTGCGAATTCGTGCCCCATTACCGCCGGAAGTGGATATTTCCACCGCGTCTGCATTTTATGAATATCCGAGCCGCAAATACCAGCCGCCATCACCTTTACACGTACCTCATCCTTGCCACAAACCGCTTCTTCCACCTGTTCCGCTTTAATTTCATTATTTTCATGCAAAACCGCTGCTCGCATTTTTCCAACTTCCTTTCAAAAAACACCTTTATTTGCCGAATATAGCTTGATAACCTTCAGAGAATTTCAAAATTAACCAATTTAAGAAATTCCCACCTAAATCAAGGCTCGAGACTTTCGTTGCCCCGTCTGGCATTTTGAAATCAGCGCCGTTCATCATCGCCGTGTGTGTATCTGCAAAGTTTGTTGCCATGAGTAGTGAGAAAGCGATAACAATCGTCCCCGTGATGAGTGACTGCACAATGTTCCCTTTTCTGGAAGCTACGATAAATGCAATATAAAACGGGATTGTCGCCAAATCACCAAATGGCAAAACCCGATTTCCCGGCAAAATAACCGCCAATAGAAGTGTAATCGGAACGAGCATCAAAGCTGTAGACATAACCGCCGGATGTCCAACAGAAAGCGCCGCATCTAGCCCAATATATAATTCCCGACCTTTGAATTTTGACTTCATAAACTCACGTGCGGCTTCTGAAATCGGAATTAAACCTTCCATCAAAATCTTCACCATACGTGGCATGAGGAGCATAACCGCTGCCATGGAAATCCCGACTTGCAACACTTCACCAAGATCATAACCTGCGAGTAAACCGATTCCAATACCTAGAATCAAGCCCATCATCATCGGTTCCCCGAAAATACCAAAGCGTTTTTGAATCGACTCTGGATCGGCGTGAAGATTGCGCAATCCTGGAATTTTTCCGACAACCCAGCCAATCGGAATACCAATCGCTCCGAATGCAGCCGTAGAACCAGTCGGCATCGAAATCCCTTTTAGACCGTAGAATCGTTCAACCATCGGCGCCGTTTTATCCGCAATAATCAGAACAGCCATCTCATACAAAATCGCGCAGAGAATCGCGAACCACCAGTTACCGCCAGTGACAACATAGCCCGTCGCCCCAGCCGCGATAAAGTGCCAATAGTTCCAAATATCAATATCCAACGTTTTTGTGATTCTAAAGAAAATAAGTAATAGATTGACAATAAGACAAATCGGAATCAGAATCGCCGCTACCGGTGATGCCCAAGAAGCCGCAGCCGCTGATGGCCAACCCGCATCAATAATCGTCAAATTCAGGCCAAAACGCTCCACCATTTGTTGCGCCGCGGGACCGAGATTCGTCACAAGTAAATTAATCACGAGGTTAATCCCCACAAAACCTATCCCAATTGTAATCCCCGACCGAAACGCCTTTTTAAAACCAGTCCCAAAAATCATTCCGATAATCAAAATTGCAATCGGCAAAATAACCGTCGGGCCGAGATTCAAGACATACTGTACACCATCTAAGAGCTTATCCATACCCTTTTCCTCCTTTTTAGATGAGAGCTTTTTTGTCAAGCTCCCGACTCTCTATTTACTTCAAACTCGCCAAAATCTCCTCATCCAATTCTTCCATCCCAATCCCTGAAATGTACGCCGTCGCGATAATCGCTGGAATGCTATACGTCGTCGGCAGAATCGTCGTTGATACAATGAGATCCGCCCCTTCTTGCTTCGACGCTGCTTCCGCGATTTTAATCTGCTCCACACTCGCGTCAATGCCGTTATCCTTCAACAAATTCTCCACACGATTCATAACGACCGTCGATGTTGCGATTCCTGCTCCACATGCTACCAATACTTTTTTACTCATAATTTTTCCTCACCCTTCAAATGTAATACGACTTGCGACAACGTTTCGATGATATCATCCGCCGTTTTTGCCGCGAGCAGTGCTTTTACGTGTTCTTCATTTTGGATTGCACCCATTAATTGTTGCAAAACGGCAAGTTGGCTGTGCGGCTCATTTAGCCCCAACACAAAAATCAAATTCGCCGTCGTTTCTTGATTCGCGTCCGCCATCTGCTTGAACGGAATTCCCGCCTCACTTGTTAAAACCGCGATAAACTGCTCCGTCACACATTCCGGGTCCGTATGCGGCAATGCCACGCCAAAATTTTCTAACTGTAATCCCGTTGGAAAAATGGCCTCCCGTTCCGTCAACTTCTGCAAAAACTGGTCGGTAATCAAGTCCTGCGAAGCCGCACGCGTGGATACTTCTGCAAAAAGTGCCGTCTGATCTTGGCAAGGCGTCTGCACCCAGATCATCTCTTTCTTTATAAACTGTACTAAATCCATTCCCATTCCTCCTTATTTCACTTTCTCCTCAAGTTCTACGATGAATTTTCGAATTGTCTGATGGATGATTTGCGATTCCTCTAGTTGCGCGATTTTTTTCAATGTTTTTTTATGTCCAGCAAGTTCCATCAATTGCAGTAAAGCTTGGAAGTGAGCGTTTTTATCGATGGCTGCGATGACCACAACGAAATGCAATGTTCCGCCGCCTTCAAGCGCTAGCCCGTTCTCGATATAAAGCATGCTCATTCCGAGTTCTTTCACGCCTTTTTCAGTCTCTGCATGAGGAATAGCAATGGTCTGCCGCAATACAATATGTGCGGCAGGTGTGACATGTTGTTGCATCATTTCTTGCACGTACGCCTCCGTGATGGCGCCTTTTTCCAGTAACGGCACCGAAGCCAGTTGAATCGCCGCTCGCCAATCCGTCACGGCTTGCACCCGTTGAATCATCTCCGGTTGTAACAAGTCGGCCAACTGTTTCCGCTCGCCAGTCACATATTCCGCCGTCTTCATCGGTTGCGTTAAACAATCCGCCAGCGCCTTCGCCAGCCGTCCCTTATCCTGCACCGTTGCATGTTTCTCGACCGCCCGCATCAGCTGCTCCACGCTCACGCTGCTCTCGCCCACCATGTAAACCGACCGCATCACGCGCCGTCTGAGCTCCAATCGTTCCTGCTCATCCATTAATTGATTTATTAGAAAAATTTTCTTCTCCGTCCGCAGCGGCACTGCCGAAAAAATCAAATCATACCGTACATTCGTCTGTTCAAACTCACGAATCGACATCGCCTGGTAAAAAAAGATTTCCGGGAACAAACTCCGCAACGTCTTCTCCATCAAACGCGAAATCGACAACCCATTCGGACAAACCACCACGCCCTTTAATCGCGTCTGCAATCGCTCCGTCGTATCAATCAAATGCCCACCAATAAATAACGTGATAAAAATACTCTCATTCTCAGGAATACGCGTTCCAATAAATTTTTCGAGCGGTTTGAGGGACTGCTTCACAATATAATGTACCGCCTGAAATTCCTGATCGATTTTGTCCAAAAGACTATAATCCGTCGTTAAATGGTATTTTATACGATAATACGCCGGTTTGATGTGCGCAAATAGCTTTTCGAGCAGAGAATCCTTGTCCACAAACTGAATGCATGCCTTCTTCTCAAATTCGCCTAAAACCTGTGCCACGGCCATTTTCAAGCGCGGCGACGTCTCATTCGTTAAATCATTCTTCGGTAACACGTTCGAGGTCAGCAGTTGCAGCGAAATATACAGCCGCTCCGTCTCCGAAATATACGGCTCGTCCTCGATTAACAGCTGCACCGCGCCATATTCCTGCGTATCCGACAGCTCGTTAAAATCAATTAAAAATTCCGTCGTGATTCGCTGCCCTTTTCGGATTCGCCTGAAAATACTTTCCAGAATATACGGTAAAATCTGCATCTTGTTATCAATAAACGTCAAATTCAGCTGGCCTTCCACTTCCACCAAATGCTCCCGAATTGTCTCCACCCGCGCCGCATCCATCTGCATAAAATGCTGTAAAAACGACTCGCCATGATAACTAGAAATAATGTGTCCTGCCGCATAAATCAACGCTGACCGCTGATTCCACTCATCCCCGCGAACCTGATAGCCCTTCATCCGCGAATAATGCACCTCAAGCCCAAACGTATCGAAAATCTGCTGCACACCCTTCAAATCACGCAAAACCGTATTTTTGCTGACATCTAATTCACTAATAAAATGATTCAGCGACAGTTCCTCCTGATTCGTCGTGAGCATCAAGATAATTAAGCTCGCCCGCTCTTTTTCAGACAGGATATACCGATCTTCCTCCTCCCCACTCGCCTTTTTTTCCACCAATTGAAACAGGTCAGGTTCCACAACAAAACGTCCATTCGCCGACCGATGAATTTTTGGATAGGCCTGCTCTTCCAGCCACTGATTCACCTTCTGAAAACTATAATCCACCTGCCTACGCGTCAACCCGAACTTCTCTTGCAGCTTGGCATTCGATATATTAGGATGCCGCAGAATCTCTTTCAACAGCACGTTGCTTCTTTCATCCAAATACATGATATCCCTCCTGTTCTCTTTTATTATAGAACGCTTTTCGCTAAAATTGTACACGCTTTCATCCCAACATCTTGTCCAGCAATTGTACAGCATGGGGCTTTACTTGTGATTTTCTTAACAGGAATGCCTCTTTTCAAACACGCAAAAAAAGCCCACTAGGCGATGCCCGGCAAGCAAAACAAAAACCACATCTACCTCAACTATACGGCGCAGACATGGCGATTTCAATAAGAATTATTTGACATGGTAGGCAATTCTAAAAACGGCGTACAAGATACGGAAGTAAACCATCGTCGCTGAACAATTCGATGTCTATCAAAATGTATAAATCATCGTTTCGAGTGCCTTTAAATCTTGTTTTGTCGGGGGCATATTCCAAATAAGTATCGGAACCTCATTGGAAATAGCCGCTGGATAGTCGCTCACTATTACGTCGTAGTCGATGACATGCTCCTTCGAATTAAGCTCATTACTAAAGATCACCAATTTTTCTGGGAAGCGTTTTCGAATCTCGTATTTCATGAATTGTTCCCAGACTGGTCCTTTTTTAGATAAAACCTTGATTTTTATGGAATTAGCAACGTTTTTAGAAAGCATCGCTACATGAACAAATTCATACACATAGGCGAGGATGACACCCTTATTCTTCCTAACAAAGATCAGATCCTTATCGTGTGATGCCTCATCGATAATATGTTGGAGTCTTTTTTGTATCGCTTGATCAGGAGCAGTTAGTCTTGAAAAATAATCAATATCCGTAATTTGCGCTGCTTTTTCTAAAAAGGTAAACTTAGAAAAATAAGCGAGCAATTCGGCTTTAAGCATCTCTAAATCTTTATAATCCGCTCCGGCTACTTTAGCTATTTCTTCAGCCAGTAAATAACGCGAAGGCCTGAATTGTTTATTGTAGTCTAATATCCGTTGCACCTTGCTATCATCAAAAAAGGTAAATGATGTCAACCGAAGACTCAGTATAATCAAATGACGCTCTGTATCCGGTAAGCTAATACCTCCAATACTAGTCTCAAGCTCCGTGAAATCAATGTTTGAAAAAGAATAGAGATGTGCAAATTCAGTCACTGCCTTACGCTCCTGCGCCGTTAGTTTTACATAGTAACCATCCCGTATTCTAACCAAACAAACACTTATCGCGATAGCATAATCAATCTTAGCAATGGGTGATAAATAAATTCCCATGTAAGGCGCTAACTTTTCAATGAAAGAATAGATGTGCTCCAAGTCCACTTCCGGAATCTCCCAGCCAGAAAAAGGATATGATTTTTCAAATAGATGGAAGTAGAAAAAACGGATATTTAACTCATTTCCCACTATGTTTAACGGACTTCTATCTAAAAACAAACTATTGGCAGCAAGTACATCGTCAAATTCTTCTAATCTAGAATAAGCACTTGATTTACTAATGCCCGCGAATTCCACTACTTGCTCCACAAAATCAGGCTTTATTCTGAACGCTAATTTCGAGATATTATATATGTCACTATTATAGATCATATAGGAACCCAGCAAAGCGTTATTCAACAGGACCTCAGGCGCTTTCTTTAAATAGAGTAGATTCTTCTGATAAACTTCTATCTTAAACTGAAATGTAGCGTAGAATTCATTTATTTCTGAGATATCCTTATTAAGCGTCTTCATCGTAATTTCCATTTTATCCAAAATAAACTGTTTCTCTACATATTCAGACTTAGAGTAAAATAACAAATTAATAATGCTTAGTTTTCGAAAATTGGAACGACTTAGTAACTTCCTCACATCCTCAGCCCCTTTCTTTTTCCTTGTTATCTAGTTTTATCAAATACATTTCCAAATTTATACCCTTTCATTTCTTCATAAACTCAAATAAAGTCACTACGCATTATGTAATCTATATTAGTTTACTAGATTAATAAAGTCAAAAAGGAGCACCGCATAAAATGGAGCTTACCCTTGATGTCAATTTTGACAACCTTGAGTAAGCTCCGTTTTATGATTATTTATTATACACTACTTATTTGTTCTTATTCCGTTTCCTTTGCCTTCGTAATCGCCGTTTCGTAATCAGGGTGGTCTGTTACCTCACCAACATATTCGGCATGAACGACTCTATTATCGCTATTCAACACAAAGACTGCGCGTGTTAGTAAACGCAATTCTTCAATCACAACACCATACGCCTCACCAAACGAAAGATCCCGATGATCGGAAAGTGTCGTCACATTAGGAAGGCCTTCTGTATCACACCACTTCTTTTGTGCGAAAGGTAAATCTACAGATATCGTAAGTATTACCGTATTTTCTAAACTAGATGCTTCTTCATTGAATTTGCGCGTTTGTTGCGAACATACGCCTGTATCAATCGACGGAATCACACTGATTATCTTCACTTTGTCATCGTAATCGCTTAATGTGACTGGCTCCAGACCTTGATTTAAAACCGTGAAATCTGGTGCTTTATCACCAACTTTTACTTCTTTCCCAATCAACGTCATCGGTGTTCCCATAAATGTAATCTTTGTCATTTGAACTTCCTCCCTTGATTGCATCTAATTCTCTTACTTTACTAATATCAGAGTTAGGTCACTAAGAACGGAATGATTTTTTCCGTAGAGGTACTAACATGATATCATGCGCTTGTTACATCAGTGTTACATTTATTTAGTATTAAAATCAGCTTTTCTATGTTGTCTAACAACTACTGCTCCTAGGATGAGGAGGATTATTGCTCCTAATAGAATCCAGATATATTCTAATGCATCACCGGTACTCGGTAGGGTGTTCGTAGGTGTTGGTGCGTTGTCGTTATTTTTTGCTCTGCTGACTTTCATTTCTGCTGTTTTTTCTGGTTGACTTGGTATCTTGCTCGCTTTTTGGGGTGATGTTTCTTTGTTGATTTGTGTTTCTTTTATTGGCGAGACTGGCGTTACTTTCGATGGTGTTTCTGGATTTCCTGGTGTTACTGTCACTGGTGTTTCCGGGTTTGGCGGGGTCACTGTTGGAATTTCTGACCGGATGTTGTCGCCCTTATTACCGAACGCTAGATCAGCTTGGTTTGGAATCCCACCGTCTTGGATGAATGGCGCTAGTTGTTCATCTGTCACGCTTTCTTTGATGGTTGTTGCCGCTATCATTGTATACGTGTGACCTGCCAAATAGGCAAAGCTATCGTCTTTTTTGCTCATCGTGAAGGTAATCAAGTTGTTTTCTTCTGTGATGGTGCCATTTTCTGTTACATCGTTGCCATTTTCATCAGTGATTTGGATGCTTTGAATCGCTAGTACGTTGTTTATTTGGTCTGTGATGATGGCTTGGTTCCAGCTTGCTGTTTGGTTACCGAATGCTGTGTGGATATTCCACTTAAAAGCATCATTACGGTTCGCTAAATCTACATGCTGTACACCTTCAATGTCTTTGTGGATTTCTGGATTCACTGGTGGTGGTGTTACCGTTGGAATTTCTGACTGAATCATATCGCCTTCGTTCGCAAAAGCTAGTTCTGCTTGGTTTGGAATACCTCCGTCTTTAATGAATGGGGCTAATTGCTCGTCTGTTACGTCTTGTTTGATCGTTGTTGTCACAGTCATTGTATAGGTGTGGCCTGCCAGGTACGCAAAGCTGTCGTCTTTTTTGTTCATCGTGAAGGTAATCAGGTTATTTTCTTCTGTGATGGTGCCATTTTCTGTTACATCGTTGCCGTTTTCGTCGGTGATTTGGATGTTTTCGATTGCTAGTACGTCGTTGATTTGGTCTGTGATGATGGCTTGGTTCCAGCTTGCTGTTTGGTTACCGAATGCGGTGTGGACGTTCCAGTTGAAGGCGTCGTTGCGGTTGGTAAGGTTTAGGTGCTCTTTGCCTTCGATGTCTTTGCTGATTTCTGGATTCACTGGTGGTGGTGTTACCGTTGGGATTTCCGATTGGATCATATCGCCTTCGTTACCGAACGCTAGGTCTGCTTGGTTTGGAATCCCACCGTCTTGGATGAATGGGGCTAGTTGCTCATCTGTTACGCCTTCTTTGATGGTTGTTGTCACAGTCATCGTGTAGGTGTGGCCTGCCAGGTACGCAAAGCTGTCGTCTTTTTTGTTCATTGTGAAGGTAATCAGGTTGTTTTCTTCTGTGATGGTGCCGTTTTCCGTTACGTCGTTGCCGTCTTCATCTGTGATTTGGATCTTTTCAATCGCTAGTAAGTTGTTGATTTGGTCTGTGATAATCGCTTGGTTCCAGCTTGCTGTTTGGTTACCAAATGCTGTGTGGATGTTCCAGTCAAAGGCGTCATTGCGGTTCGCTAGCTCTAGGTGGTCTTTGCCTTCGATGTCTTTACTGATTTCTGGATTCACTGGTGGTGGTGTTACTTTTGGAATGTCTGATACGATTTTACCGTTATTGTTGAAGGCTAATTCTGCTTGGTTTGGAATCCCGCCTTCTTGGATGAATGGTGCTAATTGCTCGTCTGTTACGCCCTCTTTGATTTTTGTTTGGATGTTCATCGTGTACGTTTGGCCCGATAGGAACGCGTAGCTGTTGTTTTTCTTGTTGATGGTGAATGTGATTAGGTTGTTTTCTTCTGTGAGTGTGCCGTTTCCTGTCACATCGTTGCCTTGTGCGTCTGTGATTTGAATGTTTTCAATCTCTAAAAGGTCGTTGATCTGATCGGTTAATACGGCTTTTGTCCATGTCGCTGTGTTGTTGCCAAACTTCGTGTCTACATTCCAGACGAATGAATCGTCGCGGTTTGTTAGTTCTAGTGATTGGCTAGCTGTCGTTGGTGCGCCTTCTAGTTGAGCCATGATGTTCCAGTCAAATGCTTGGTGTGCTGCGACATTTTTGTGGATTTCTGGTACGTCGATTTTTGTGTTTTTATGCGTCAGTGTGATCATTTGGCCTGCATTAGCTTCTGTGATTTCGAAGGCGATGGGTGTTTTATCCAGGATATAACCGCTTGGGGCTGTCATTTCAACCAGACTGTATTTTCCAAGGGCAAGATCATTGATTGTCAGCGTACCGTTGGCTTCTGTCGTTACCGTCTTAATGGGTGTCCCAGCGGCGTTAAGCAAGTGATACGTAGCACCGGCTAATGTCTTGTTGGTAGCTGCTGCATCGACTTTGCGTAGTTGTACGCTACCTGTTGGATCTGGCTGTTCCACTATTAATGGTTTGTTATCTACCGTGACTACTTGGACGCTGGTATGATTTGTTGCTGTGATTTCAAATGTATGTGGGGTCGCATCTAGCTCAAAACCTGCTGGTGCTTTTGTTTCAACCAAGGTGTAGTTTCCTAGTGGCAGATTCCCTACTTCCACGTGTCCTGTAGCATCTGTTGTGATGGTGCGCGCCGCCTCGCCATTATTGCTTGTTAATCGGAATTCGGCTCCTTCTAAACGATTCGCATGATTTGATGCATCGCGTTTTATAAGTTCTAGACTACCTGTTGGATCTGGTGTCGGTGGCTGATCTGGTGTTGGTGTGTTATCTATTGTTATGGTCTGAATAGTCGTATGATTATCTGCGGTGATTTCAAATGTGCGCGGCGTGGCATCTAGCTCGAAGCCTGTTGGTGCTTTTGTTTCAACCAAAGTGTAGGTTCCTAGTGGTAGATTTCCTACTTCTACACGCCCGGCAGCATCGGTTGTAATCGTACGCGCTGCTTCACCATTATTGCTTGTTAATCGGAATTCGGCTCCTTCTAAACGATTCGCATGATTTGATGCATCACGTTTGATAAGCTCTAAACTACCTGTTGGATCTGGTGTTTCGCCAGTTCCGGATCCATCACCACCAAAGTATTTTACTTCTGATTCCTTATTTTCACTTACATCTGTCCCTGTCAATTTCGCTTCGTTTCTATAGACTTGCCCTGTGGTAGGATTCGTCATTTTTGTTTGGTATGTCACAGATACCGTTTGATTAATTGAACCTAACTCTAATTGGAACCCTTCAGCACTATGACTTTTTAACATGTTGGCCGTTTCTGTATCTGATAATTTATTAGCAGGTCTCGGATTTCCTTGACCATCCGTATCTCCCTTATAAACCACTAAAGAGTCACGTACAAAAGTATGACCAGCAGCAATTGTGTCTGTATACACAGCGTTTGGAATCGTTAACTTATCGTAATTGATGAGTACATTCCAGTTGATTAGCGTTGGATCGTTCGCATCTACCTGGCCCCATTTGCCCAATACGTTGGCTGGTACTTCTGTTGTTGGCGGTCCTACTGTTCCGTTATCTGGAACAGTAATTCCTAGTCGTACTTCACCATTTTTTGTTGGGAAGTTAATGGTGGTCGTTTCGCCAGGTATATTTGTAAATCTATCTAATTGGACCCAGACTCGCATATCGCCATGTACGTTCGTTCTTGATTCGGCGTAGTCAGTGAACGTTACTGTGATTTCGTTCGTTGTTGGATTTACTTGCGCTCTCCCTACAATATTCCTTTGTGCATCTTTTAGATCGAAGTCAAGACCAGCTTCTAGTTTTAACTCGGCAGGCATCTTCACAATCATCGTGTCGCCTGCTTTTACCGTACCATCTGGAATAGCCCAGGTATAGTTAACTTGAAATTTCTCGCTAAAATTAACTGTCGTTTTATCTAAACTCACACTCGTGATGAGGTTTGAACCGTGATTCGTGCTGGCAGAACTAAAGTTGAAGGGAATCACTGTGAGTGTGATAACTGTTATCATTAACATGGTTAATAACTTTTTCATTTTTTTCATAAAATTGACTTCACTCCTATACATTTCGTTTTGGTTCCGTGGCTTTTAATTAACGGCTCTATCTACTAGATTTGAGTCACCCTATTTATTCTTTCGGAACGCAGATATCTTGCTATTGATAAAAAGCATATAGGGAAAATAATTCTGTAGCACATGATATCTCTCCTTTCTAGCTTCTATATATCATTTATTTTTATGTAAATCTCTGCTCGCATGCTAATATCTTATCGCATCCAATATTCGCTCACAACTCTACTTTGTCGATTTGTATGACAAAAAAAACATTGTAAACTGAATATTATTATTTTTGAAACATATTTAAAGATCACATTATATTTGTATATTCCCTTACATTTATCTATACTTGACACGTAGGTAAGATGCTCCTTCTTGAATCTTTATGGTAGCTATTCCTTGATATGAAATTTGTTACTCTAAGGAGTTTTATTTATGAATCAATTTTGCCTAAATATTATAGCGGATAAGAAAATTCGTCGGCAACTTCATCTGGTGGAGCGAATTTATGCCTCTCAATATCCTATTTCTCTGGAAGAAATCGCGAATGAGTTCGATATTTCAGTTCGTACGCTGGAACGTGACATTTCAGAAATCAGTACCGTTGATAAGGACTTCATTATTCAACATAGAGCAGTCGGATATGAGATTGAGAGCCATAGCCTTATTGATGATTTGTTAAGCGAAATTTCAGAACAGTCTCCTCTTTTTATAATCATTCAAAATATTTTTGAAGAAATATTCTTAGACGTAAACGAATGGGCGGATGAGTTGTTTATATCTTCGTCTGCTCTTACTCGCTATCTGAATGGTTTCAAAAAAATATTGAAAGATTTCGATCTCACGCTGTCGTATTATCCCGTTAAAATAGAAGGTTCTGAGGTAAATATTCGTTATTTCTTTTTCTATTTTTTCTATAGTACAAATGACATTTCAGAAAAATATCGACCTGGTCAGGAATTATTTGATATTTTTGAGAAAAACTATAACTACTTTATTGAAAATACGCATATTGAAGGCTATATTCAGCATCGTAGCTTGCTTTATTGGATAATGGTTATGAATAAACGACTAGAACAAGGCCACCATGTCGTGATTAGTGAAGAAATAAAAGAGAAGCAGATGCAATCATTGACCTATGAGTATATTGCTAAACTGGCGCATGAAATTATTACAACTGTACGCTTATCGAATATAACGGAAGATGAAATTGCTTTTATGGATATGTTGCTTTTGGATAATTACATTTATAAAGAAGGCGTCGCAGGGCCAATCGAGGAACGGCTTTATCCTTTCCTTACCAAAGAATTGCACGCGCTTGTGAACGACTTTTTTGTAGATGCCAGGTTGGAAAAGCCGAGTGATGATACGCTTTATATTTTCGTGTTCTATATCCGGAATATCCTTTTGTTATCTGAGCTAACACCACTTTTTCAAAAGAATTTTTTCGAGGTAAACCAATTTGTCAAGTCCACGCATTATGCTTTATTTAAACAATGGATGGATAAGGTTTCTTCGAGTAGTATTCCTGAGTTCAAAAATATTCACCACATGGAAGATGTTTGTGCTAACTTAACGTTATTTACAATTTACGCCAATAGTCAAACATTGCAGCATACTTCTCATATTCTTTTTTCATTCGATGGAAAAACGGCTTATCTTAACTACCTAGAAGTATTTGTTGGTAATTTTATTGGTGGTAATAAAAAGATGACTTTCATTTCTAATCAACATATTACCAATGATTTGGCGAAACAGCTGCATGTCGATTTGGTTGTTACGAATTATAAAGAAACATCGCAAACATTCGATTGTGCCTACTATAATACGGCCAGACACCCTTCCTTAAAAGATTGGGATAATATTCATCATTTAATTCTTTCTATGTAAGTCTTAAAGAGGCACCAACCTGCTTTATGGTGCTTCTCTAAGACTAGATTTACCGTGCGACTGACTAAGACATTGGCATCCGTACACAGATTAGCCGATCGTCTAATTTGACTAACTCCCTCTCTTCTAGTCGCTTTATCGTTGTATTAAGCGTCATACGGCTCACGTTTATATAATCGCTCAATAGTTTTCTCGTGAAAAAGCTCGGAATTTTAACAAAAGGACCATCTTCTTCTCCAAATTTATCAGCCATTATTTCTAAAAATCCGAATACTCTTTCTTCAACGTCTGCTCCCATCGCCAGAATCTTATTTAAATAAATAGGATAGATGCTAATCATGTAGTTGTAGTGGTATAGGTAGCCTTCCTGGATATTCATTATCTTAGCTAGTACATCATGAAAATGGAATCGCCAGACAACAACCTCGTCTGATATGACACTCCCGCTAAATCTGGTTTCGTCCGTACTACCTTCACAATGCAAGCCAATAAACTCTCCTGCCCCGACAAAGTTTACGAGTTGATTGCCTATAAAGACCGAGCTGATACCTTTCTCAATCGCAAAAACATACGAATCCTCCTCATTTTCCATGTAAAATATTTCGGATTTTTCAAAGACTAGTTTTTGCTTCCTGATCGGGTAGACCTCATCATCTAGTAATATGGATAACAATTTTCCTAAACTAAAATCCCGTTTGATTGCTTCGATATTGTAGAGCTTGTTTATAGTCAAAATTTAACCTCCCGATTTTGAATTTTATCGACTGTTAAGAGTGCTTTCGGTCTAGCTAGAAATAAGTAACACGCGTCTGCCATGAATAATTTTCCCCTCCTCATTTAACTTGTTTAACGTTCCTGTAAGTGTCGCTAATTTGATGTCCGTATAATTGGCTAATATTTTTTTAGTGAAATCTTGTGGAAGTCTGATGACACCTTTATCCTCTGAAACTTCACCGAACCTTGATGCGAGCATTCTTAAAGATAGGAGCAATCTGTTCGACTTGTTCAGCATCATGATACTGCTTTTTTTCAATAAATTTTCTTGGATATGTGTGATATGCTTGTTGTAAAGTTGCAGACCATTTTTATTTTGCGCTACTTTTGATAGGACATCTTTTAGTTCGAATTTCCAAACAGTTGCTTCTTTAGATACGATTTCACCGTGCAAGGTTGCTTTTCCATCTGTGTAAAGCCCGATGAACTGGTCTGTCCCAATGAATTCAAGGATGGTTTCTTCGCTCTTAATCGCTGCAATTCCTTCTGAAATACCGAATACGTATTGCGGCTTGTTCCCCGCATCTTCTAGCAATAATTGTTCGCCTCTTTTTAACGTTATCTGCTCACCTTTGATAGTTGGGAATTCATCATCTAATAGAAAATTTATGAATGTTTGCATCGTATACCTCCTATATAATTTTGCCTTTATTGGCTTGCTCTCTATCTTGGTTGGCTTTCTTAATCTAAATGTAACATGTGGGCATTATCAAATTGGGCTATTACAAAAAAAGAAAAAATAGGCGTATTTATCCGTTTTATATCTAATTATTCTGATTATTCATATTTAAAAATAAACTACTGGAACTCCCATTTTTAAGGGAAATTCGCAGGAACTAGCATTATTACAAAAAATCAGTTATACTTGTATCGTTATTTGAAAGCGTTATCACAAATATAGAAATACTCAGGAGGTATGAAATGAAAAAGAGTTATTGGTTCATTGGTTTAGGTGTTATCCTGCTGATCGTAGCTGGAATCACTGGTTTTAACGTATGGAATAAAGACAAAAAGCAGGAACAGGCGTCAGAATTGGTCGAGAAGGCGCCAAAATCAGAAGTCTCGAATTTTAAGAATCTGATTGATATCTCGGCAAATCCCACAGAAAATATGTATGGGAATTATGATACCAACCGCTTTAATAATTTCGCTGATTTAGGCGCTTGGCACGGTTATTATTTGCCTGATGGGAATACACCTGAAATACTTGGCGGTTTTGCTGGCCCGGTCATCCTTGCTGAGGAGTATCCGGCGAATTTAGCGAAAACATTTGATAAAATCCAAATTGCGAATGATGACACGAAAACAACGTATGATTTGAGTAAAGCAAGTACCGATTTTGCATACTATCCAGGCAAATTAGTTCAAACGTATGAGCTCGATGATTTGACGTTACAATTGGACTTGATTTTTGCGAGTAATCGGACGGCGCTTGTGAAAACAAATATCACGAATAAAACGGAAAAACCGCTTCACTTATCGCTTTCGTGGCAAGGGACTTTGTTTAATAAATTGAATGATGGCAGCAATCAAATCGACTTGAAGCAAACGCTTGAATCCACGCCAAATGGTGTCCAAGTCAATTTTCCGACTATAAGAGAAATGTGGACGTTCTTCTCAACGACACAAACGAAATATTCGATCTATCATGACATGCCAGTTACGAATGATGTGGCTGCGAATACATATACATCGAAGGCAAAAAATCCGATTACGATTGACCCGAGCAAGGATTTTGCGACATATGCCGTGGAAAGTTACACGTTCACCGATAAGGAATTGCAGACGGAAAAAGCCAATTGGGATTCGTATATCGCGGACCAAGATCAACTTTTCCAAGATAACAACAAGCGCTGGCAAGGCTATTTAGACAAAACATTTGCTGAGAAGACACACGAAAACCATCCAGAATATAAAAATGCGGCCGTGAAAACAATCGAAACGCTGACAACAAACTGGCGCAGTCCGGCTGGCGCGATTCAGCATGATGGCATTGTTCCGTCGATGTCCTATAAATGGTTTATCGGACTCTGGTCTTGGGATTCGTGGAAAGAAGCCGTCGCGACAGTGCAATTCAACCCAGAACTGGCGAAAAATAGCGTGCGTGCCCTATTCGATTATCAAATTCAGAAAGATGATCCGATTATGCCACAAGACTCCGGCGCGATTATCGATGCCATTTTCTACAATAAAACACCAGAACGCGGCGGGGACGGTGGAAACTGGAATGAGCGCAATTCGAAGCCACCACTTTCCGCGTGGGCAGTTTGGAATATTTATACGGAGACAAAAGATAAAGACTTCCTCAAAGAAATGTATCCGAAGCTCGTCGCTTATCACGATTGGTGGTATACGAACCGCGACCATAACAAAAACGGCATCGCGGAGTACGGCAGCATGGTCAGTGACGCCAACTGGAAAAAAGACGCGAACGACAAGAATATCAAGGATGCAAACGGCAATTATGAGCTGAATGATGAAGCCGTTATCGAGGCCGCAGCTTGGGAAAGTGGTATGGATAACGCTGTCCGTTTTGACAAAGATGGCATTGGGAAAAATGATCCCGGCGTGCTCGTTTTTGAGAATAAAGATAGCGCAGATAAAGTCATCGGCTACTCCATCAACCAAGAATCCGTCGATTTAAACGCCTACCTATACGCTGAAAAAGGCTTTTTAGTCTCGATGGCAAAAGAGCTCGGCAAGACAGACGACGCGGATAAATACAAAAAAGAAGCCGAAAAAGTACAAACCTACATCGAAAAAAATATGTACGACAAAGACACCGGTTTCTATTACGACCTGCAAATCAACGACGATAACTCCAAAACAAAACTGCTTGTAAATCGCGGCAAAGGCACAGAAGGCTGGATTCCACTTTGGGCAAATCTATCCGACAAAGACAAAGCAGCAAGCGTCCGTGAAAACATGCTTTCTCCAAATAAATTCAACACGTACATGCCGTTTCCTACTGCGTCCAAAGACAACCCGCGTTTCAGCGCAACAGAATATTGGCGCGGCCCCGTTTGGCTCGATCAAGCATTATTCGGAGTCGAAGCCTTGCAAAATTACGGTTATAAGTCCGACGCAACCTTCCTTTCGAAAAATCTATTTAATCACGCGAACGGCTTGATGGGCAACGGACCGATTCACGAAAACTACGATCCGCTTACCGGTGACGGTCTAAGCACGAAAAACTTCAGCTGGTCCTCCGCCGCGTATTATTTAATGTATCAAAATACGATTGTCGGTGATGAAACAACCAGCCAGACTGGGATTGAGAAATAAGATTTACCGCTAATATAAAAACCGCTAAAAATCGAACCTGATTTTTAGCGGTTTTTATATCATTTATAATTTTCCAAGTCTACGAACATACAGAGCAATCAAACCGGCAATCACCATCAGTGCACCAATTAATAGAGCTACTTGATTCGTTGTTTCTCCTGTTTTTGGAAGCTTAGCTGCTTGCACTTTTGCTTGGTTATCTTTAGGTTGCATTCTCATATCAATGTTTCCATATACGCCCATGTTTATCTTGCTTGTATAGCTAGTTACTACATTTTTATTCTCTTTTTTTCCTGTAACTTTCTCCTTGATTGCAGCATCTTTTAATACTTTTCCGTTCTTATCTACAGTTGGAGCTACAATACTTTCTTTATTCGATTTCACCGTTACATAAGCCGTTTTTTTCATCCCTTCGTAAGCGTATTCGATTCGATAAGTCCCTTCCTTATTGACATTAACCAGCCCTGAGACTTGCATGTTTTGAAATTCGAGCGGATCACCATTTTTATCTGATGCACTTTCAAAATTGTCAGAGGCAGTCCAATTTCCGCCAACATAAACAATGGAATCTTTCACAACTATGTTCGTCTTGTCTTTCTTATAGTGATACGTAATCCGTTGCGCCTGATCTGTGTATTTCCCCGCAATACTATTTCCCTCCTGTGTCTGGCCATTTAAATCTCCTGATTGAAAAATATATCCCGGTATATCTTTCATATTACTCTCAAAAGGGTCTCCAAAAATCGCGTTCTTATCCAATATCTCATCTTGTAATCCTATTTCTTTTTGTGTATCATCATCCATATATTGTACGTACACCGGAGCCGCTTTCTTCCAGTCATAACTGTAAATAACAGTTTGCTCTTTTGCATCATCGAATACACCGCTTCCCTCGGAAACTCGTACGCCATCAAGGGTAATCTCCTTCAACTCGTATCCTGTAAATGATTTTAATTCTGTCTCAAAAGAATCGCCCCATTTTTTATCAACCCCATCCAACTCTTCTTTCGCTAGCACCTTACCCTCCTTATTTTGGTAGATAACATGCACTGGTTTCGCTTTGGCTTTCGTATAAGAATAGTAGACTTTGATTGTTTGGTTGGGATCAGGATACGTTCCTTTTGCATTATCGGGTATGTCTGATAATTCATAGCGATTTATATTTTTAGGTTCAAAATCATACGCTTGACCCACCCCTCCGCTTTTAACATCTACTGGACTTATTTCCTCTTTTGTATCCTTGTCAATGTAATGTAATTCGACGGTACCGCCAATATCGGGCTCATAAAGATAGCTTACTTCACTGCTCTTATCGCCGAAAGTTCCTGATGTATTATCTGGTATATAAACCAAATGATAGCCATTTATGAACTTAGGCATTGTGGAGTATCGTTCATCATATTTACCCGTTAAGATTTCTTCTGAGGCGATGTCTTTTTGATTATTTTTATCCTTAAAGCGTACTTTTACTTGGCCGGGAGCATCGTCTTTTTTCAAGGAGTACGTGAGTTCACTTGAATATTGGACGTCACTATCATCGGTAAAATTCCCACTTGGGTTGCCTTGAACGTCTTGCAGTGTAAAATGTTCGCTCTTTAATTTCGTTAAAATATCTTGAATGGCTTTGTTTTTTTCAGACCCATCGAATGCCTCATCATGTTTTCCATACATTAAGTAGCTCTCGTGTATTAGTCTGCCCTTATCATCTTTGAAACGCGCAATCACAGGTTTACCATCATTTTTTTCATAAACAAATGTAATTTCTTGTTGTTTATCTGTTACTTGGCCGCTAATCTCATCTTTTTTTTGTCGATAATGTTGTATATTGATGGCTTTTTCTTTGAACCTGGAACCATATTTTAGGCCTGATAACTTCTTGTCTTCATGAATCGTTTTACCTTTTTCATCCACGTAATGGACAACTACCGGAGCGCCCTCAGATACTTTATATCGGTAGACGATTTCTTGATCATCATCTGTCAAATAGCCTTCTTTCTTTTCACCGCTATCTATAAGCGTATAAAAGGGAATTTCTTCTCGTGGCGTCACCGTATATTGGTCTCCCCATTTTCCAGTTATTATTTTATTATCGACTCCTGGAATGGGGTTCCCATCTTCGTCTACATATTTTACAATCAACGGCTTTGCTTGCTTGAGTTTGTACTTAAACGTTTGTTGTTGTGCTTTTTCATCTAGCTTTATCTTCATCTCCTCTTTACCATCGAGTGTTTCGTAATGCACCATATTTTTGGCTTTCGCGGTTACCGTGTCGCCATATTTGCCTGTCAGGATATCAGGCGTCGGGCTTCCAAATGCCTCCCGTTGCTTCTCATTTAAAGTGGATTCTGCGTTAACGTGATTTACTGTCGCATTTCCACCAGGCTCTCTTTCAAATTGATATTCTGCGTTAACTTCTCCATCTCGATAATTTCCCATCGTATTTTTTTCACCTACATAATTGTAATGTTGATTCTTAATGTATTCTTTTTTAGCTATGTAGTCCTTTTGAACATCTTGATTGTAGGGATTGCCAATTTTTCCGTGTAAGACACTTTCCACCATGATCGATTTTCCTGTATCCACATCGACGTAAGATACCTTTACTGCTCCTTCTTCATTATCTTTTGTGACATGTACCCTGATAGATATCGGTTTATCTAATACATCTTGGGAATACAAGGTTTGTTCTGAACTTCCCCAAAAAACTTCCCGTTCGAATGTGTGCCATACTGTATAAACGCTACGAACTTCTAGCAAAAAACTGGTGTCGATTTTCTTATTTGTTTTCGCAGTAATCGATATGGAGCTTGGACTTGTGTTAGTCGTTCCGTTTCCTGGGCGCTTGTAGTCGATGGATAGTAAGCTAGTATCGACACCGACTGTAGAATAAATGGGGTTCATACTAATGACATAGGCTTCTTTTTTCCACGTCGGGCCTCCCTCACTATACTTTGTGGATTCTCCTCCCCTATAGGAAAATTTATCTGTTAGCGGTGTTGTGACTGTATGGATACGCTGTTCTGAGTTCTCTTGAATAATTCGTTTTACATTTTCTGTTAATTTCGCTTTTGACTCATTTTTCGCTTGTTCGACTCTTTGCTCCATCGCTGCATGGGCTAGTTCAGGGTGTAGTACAAACGTGAAAAGCGGAAAAATTAACATCATAACGATACCTATTTTTAAAAATTTCTTCATCTCGAACCTCCGATTATTTTTTATAGCCTATTTTTATTTAAAAATTAGGAATAATGATATTATTTTATTGTTAGATCTTATGTAGCTGCTCCAGAAGATGTCGTAAAGTACATTGGTCGCTAGCTTTTTTGTAATATTTTGACACAAGTGTTTATTTTACAACTTTATCCTACTCTGCTATAGTAACATTATTAAACGAGACTTTGTATGTACAATTAATGTTTAGCGCTAGATATTAATTGTACATAGCAATGAGGAGGTATTATTTTGATTCCAGTCTATTTGCAAAAAGAGCTAAATATTTTATTCTTTGTCATCAAAAAAAAGAATACTTCGCTAAGGGATATATCCTCATCTTTAGGTATTTCTAAGCAAACTGTAAAATCAAATGTGGTTAGAATCAATCAATCTTTTGAACAGTATCTAAAAATGAAGGACTTCATTTCATCAGACAACACTGGCACTATTCGGGTGAAACGGCAGTATGAGAAACAAGCCGTGGAATGTTCTTATATTTTGAAATTAAAATTGCTGAAGCAGGTAGTTATATTCAATTATGCTGTTTTACTTACAACAAGATCCGTTATTAAGAAACAAGAGATAATCGAGTTATTATTTATTTCAGAGAGCTACTTTACTAAGTTAACGTACAAATTAAATACATTTTTGAAACCATATAATATTAAAATAATTGTCTCTGATAACAGAATTTACCTTGAGGGTAATGAAATATTTATCAGGCTCTTCTCCTACATATTTTTGCAAGATTCTTTTCAAGATTTAGAATGGCCTTTTTCCAATATAAGTATCGATGAAATTAAATCCACCGTTCCTCCAGAAGTTCTACAAACCACTCATCAGAGATCTAATACGAAAGAAAGGTCTCTCTATATTCTTTATGCCGTTCTTCATACTAGAATAAAGGAACAAAACTTCATTGAAAACCCTAATTCTCCAGAGCTTTTATCTTTCTTTGAGCTGATCACAGAGAATTTTGACGCTGCGTTAATTTTTCACAAAAATGGGTTTGGTAACCTGAGCTTAATTAACAAAAAAAATGAAATACTTGTTTTTAATTTTCTTTCTAGAATTTTTATTTCAGATATTATTCAGAGGGAACAAAAAATCCAGCTCGGTAAAACCTTTTCTGCCCAAAAACACCCTTATTGTGTGCTTTCGAAGCAAATTTATACGCGATTTTCTACGT
This sequence comes from Listeria sp. SHR_NRA_18, assembly GCF_003856515.1. Classification (NCBI taxonomy): domain Bacteria; kingdom Bacillati; phylum Bacillota; class Bacilli; order Caryophanales; family Listeriaceae; genus Listeria; species Listeria sp. SHR_NRA_18. The sequence goes on along the minus strand of NZ_QPKR01000008.1, from coordinate 51,263 downwards.
TAACTTCCTTAGTTTTATCCAAAGAAAAAGAATATATGTATATCTATTATTTGTCACTTATTATCTCTTCCTATAATTTAATTGGCAACGCATTTCTCAGTTTTGTGGAACTATATATCCCAAAGCTGGTCATTTATTTACCAAAGAAAGATGCTATGGCCGATGCTATAAGAGAGACACTTTCTCCTATCATAGATGATGAAAGCCACCTAGAATTGATATGTAATCTTTTGCATTCTTTATTGCATTCCGAAAGAAGTCCTAAAATCAAGATTTATTTACAAATGACAAAGGATTTTACCGCTATTTATGTCATCAAAAATCGCCTATCTTCGCTGTATAATAATATTAATATTTCCGTTACTAGCGACTACTCAAAAGCAGATATTATTGTAACGGATACGCTTGAGAAAGCCAAACCAGATAAACACGTATTTTACCTAGATTCAACTAGAAACATGGAAAGATGGGCAGAATTAACAACGATTATACAAGATAAATTCCGCGAGAAAATAAATTTGGAAGGAGGAGTATAATTCGTTATATCAGGATAAACTGCAGCTTCAAAATTTTGACATGCAAATACATGTATGAAGACTAGTAAGAGAGAGTACCACAATAACCTTACTAGTCTTTGTACGCTTTATTCATGTTTTTATCGGATATTCCCTTCTAATCCTTTCCCCATATCTTCCATCCACGCCGCCATTTCGTTTGCATCCGCTGAAACGCTAAAAACTGCTGGCGCGAACGCTTGAGTTTCTTGTATCTTCTCGGGTTTTTCTGATAGAATTGTTGATGGAAATTTTCAGCTGGCCAAAAGGTCGTAGCTGGTTCGATAGCTGTCACGATTGGATGCTTGTATCTCCCCGACTCCGCTAAATCTCGCTTCGACTGCTCCGCGATTTGGTGCTGTTCCTCATTTGCCACGAAAATAACAGGCCTGTAGCTGTCACCACGATCCGCCATTTGGCCAAATGCATCAGTCGGATCAGTCAACTGCCAGTAAAGTTCGACCAGCTCTTTATAACTCCAAATTTGCGTATCGAAAATAATCTCCACCGCTTCGACATGCCCCGTATAACCACCAACCACTTGCTCATACGTCGGATTTTCCATATGACCACCAGTATAGCCCGATATCACCGAAATAATTCCAGGCCTAGTCTCAAACGGCTCCACCATACACCAAAAACAACCACCAGCAAAAATCGCGCGCGCTTGATGTGGACCATCTTGTTCGTAATGGATAGACAAATCGAAGGAGCTACCAGCCAGAGGATCATCCGTGATTTTTAAGTAAAAATCGGTCACGTCTGGCGTCAAGTTATCTCTTAGGGCCAATGGACGCAACAACGCCTCAAGCTTCGCAATCTGATCGTCAAAATGCGCACCATCATCAATCGCCGTCTTTGCCACCCGCAATTGAGCACGTTCCCAGTCGCGAGTGGCTGGATTTAGCAGCAGATTGTAGAGATCTCCGAGTATTTCGGTTTGGCTTGTTTTCATTTTTTAGGACCACCTTTGTGATGTGTCAGTAACATTTATATTCTATGTTATGCCACTTTTGAAGGTTAGTCAAAATGTAGGGTTGCGGGTTTCTCCTCTTTTAATAATGCGAAACACTATTCAGCCAAGTAGCCACAGAGTTACCAATAAAATATTGTCCTTCGTCATTAGGATGAAGTCCATCAGTATTGTTTTCATCGTAGAAATTCATGATTGCTTCTGCATCTGCTGTTCTAATTTTATCGGCTGCGTAGAATCTAACTGTGCCGTTAGCAACAGTTCCACCCCAATATTTCGTGCCGTCGACTACTAAACCAACCTTGGCTACATTGTTGTTATACGTTCCTGTTAGATAGCCATCGCCAATTTTATAGTCTGCCACAGTTACTTTTAATGGTTCATATACTTGTACCTGTACAGACGTTCTGATTTGTTTACTGCTATCGTAGAAATTCACAATCACAACATCGCCGGCTTTTAGATTTTTGTCTGCTACGTAGAATTTAAAAGTACCATTAGCGATATCCCCGCCGTAGTAACGTTTACCATTGACATCGACGCTCAAAGCTGTTGCTGGGCCAGTATATGTTCCAGTGATGTACATGTCACCAACTGTGTATTTTGTAATGGCTCCTGTAATCCCAACTCTTGCTGAAACTTGTGCTTGCGCTTTATCTACTTGTTTTTGAAGTGTTGCTTTTAGCGCTGGGTCAGTCACTGCGTTTACTTTATCTTGTGCGGCGTTAACTGCTGCTTGGTTCGTTGTCGTTTTAATATCTTTTGTTGGATCATTATTTAAGAATAGATCGCTCACGCTTGCTTTAGCTGCATCTTCTGCTTCTTTTTCAGCGTTTGTGCGGTCTACTAGTTGTTGTTTTGCCTTATCTAAGTCGCTTTGAAGTGCTTCTTTTGACGTTTCATCTGTTACTTTGTTGATTAGATCCTCTGCTTTATCAATGTCTTCTTGTGTCATGCTTTCTGAAATGTTTCCGTTTGGATCGTTATTCTCAAATAAGTTGTTTACTGCTTCACGCGCTTTTTCTTGCGCTTCTTGTTCCGCAGCTTCTTTACGATCTGTTAATTGTTGTTTTGCTTTGTCCAAATCTTTTTGAAGTTCTGCTTTTTTCGTTTCGTCAGTTACTTTATTGACTAAATCTTGTGCTTTATCCAAATCGTCTTGTGTTAGATTCCCAGTGATGTCACCATTTGGATCATTGTTTTCAAACAGATTATTTACTGCTTCGTTCGCCTTGTCTTGCGCTTCTTTCTCGGCAGCTTCTATGCGATCAGTCAATTGTTGCTTTGCGTCGTCCAATGCTGTTTGGAGCTCTGCTTTTTTCGTTGCATCTGTTAATTCATTCACTAAGTCTTGCGCTGCATCAATGTCTTCTTGTGTTACATTTCCTGTAATATCACCGTGTGGATCTTTATTTTCAAACAAGTTGTTTACTGCTTCTTGCGCTTTGTTTTCTGCATCCATACGCTCAGTCAATTGTTTCTTCGCGTTATCCAAATCCTTTTGGAGTGCTACTTTTTCGGTTTCATTTGTTACTTGATTCACTAAATTTTGCGCCTTGTCGATATCGCCTTGTGTCACAACTCCTGTAATATTACCGTTCGGATCTTTATTCTCAAATAAGTTATTTACTGCTTCGCGTGCTTTTTCTTGTGCTTCTTTTTCCGCATTATCACGAGCAATTAATTGTTGTTGCGCTTTATTTAGACTGCTTTGTAATTTCGTTTGCAACGAGCTATCTGTTACATCGTTAATTAGCTCTTGTGCTGCATTGATTTCCTCTTGTGTTAGTCCAGCTTTAATATCATTGGCTGGGTCGCTTCCACTAAATAAATTATTAACCGCCTCTTGTGCTTTTTGAGCCTGTGCAATGGCATCTTGTTGCATTTGGTTAGCACTTTTCGTAATGCTTTGCGTAGCTTGGAATACTTTATAATCTCTTGTAGAAGCAGTTCCAGTAGAAGCTAGTGTGATGTTTGTTTTTGTTGATGTTGCCACGAAGCTAAAAGTACCTTCATAACCATTGAGGATTCCCTGATTTAAACCAATCAATGTTCTAGGTGCCAAATCATTAATCTGTAACGTAATATTTCTATTTACCATTGTTCTAGTCGGACCAGGACCGACGCTTTGATCTAGATAGAACAGGGACGTGTATGTGTATTCTTTTCCGATTTCTGTATTGATTGTCTGAGATACAGAAGCATTTTTTCCAGCTTTAAAAGTAGTTTGCATGACTCCGTTCACATTACTTATTTGAAATAAAGTACCTGATGCATCTGTCGCTCTTACCCTTGAACTACTACCAGTTTCATATCCTAGCGTTGTATAATCTGCACCAGATGTTAGATTCCAGTTCGCTGCTAATTTTTTATTATTCGTGGCTGAGATAGAAAGATCTTGGCTTAATAAGTTTGGGTTAAGCACTGCTAATGTGCTTGGTTGCGACTGCGATTCTGCCGCCTTGGCAGTTAGTGCTCCTAGTGGTGTCGTTACCGATGTTCCGAGTAGTGCTACTACAGCTACAATACTTGCTGCTTTTTTCATTTTATTATTTAACATATTTACTTTCATTCTCCTTTGTGTTTGATTACTTTTTATACTGGTATTCCATGGTGGGCGGCCCCTTGCCCATCACCTCCTTATATGTTGTACTCAGAATGAGCGCCCCACCTACGTCCTTATTCGCTTTTTTATAGAGGTTGCGCGATTACCTGTTTCTCAGATATAGGTAGGTGGTAGGGACCATTCATGATCATATCTCACCTCCTAATAGCTATCAATAAATTATCTGATTTTTATATTAAACTTTCTATTTCTAATATAATTTCACGTTTACTGGTCATCTGGATAAGGTCTTCCTCTTGCAAGGCTAGCAAACTATCGCTCAGCTTTGTTAGTCCAATCCCTACATATTGCGCGATGAGATTCCGTGTAAAGACGGGAGGAATTTTCACGTAATCAGAACGGTTGGTGGGTGTGCCGAACTTTTTCCCTACTTCTTGCAAAGCTATAAAAACGCGCTCTTTATGTGTTTTTTTCATCGTCATGAGCTTCTTTGTGAATAAACTGTATTGATCCAACATGCTCAAATAGTGAAAAAGATAGCCTTCTTGTGTGCTCATAATTTTTGCGATAACATCACTTTTTAGGAAGCGCCAAATGATTGTTTCGGTGATTGTTGTTACTTTGAAATCTTCATTATTTGTATTTATCATGCTATCTGAAAGGCCAATAAATTCGGAAGGGCCCTTGAATTCGAACACTTCGTCCGTTATGCTTACACTGGTAATCCCGTCGCAAATGTAGTATACATATTCTGTATCGTCTTGATATAAAGGAATAGTCGTATTCTTTTTGAACGTCATATTTATTTTTTCAATATGAAAGAATGTGTTTTCTGCTAATAATTTAAAAAGTTTAGGTTGATTGAATTCCTGTTTGATCATTTCTCTGGAATATAGATTATTTTGACCCAAATACACAACCTCCTTATGATTAATAGTATGTCATATTATTTTTGACGTTTGTTACCTGAAAAAATGGTCCTATGCTCTAAATTGTGAATTATTTGTGACAGTTAGTTTTTTTGAGGGGTTAACAGATTAAAAAGTGGCATTAGGGGAAAAGAATAGAAAAGTTGGCGTTTAAAATGCGTCATGTCTCACTGGGGATACTTTTATTTTATGGGAATTTGCTTGTCATCGCCATTTTATTTTGCCTAAATTTTGGGCGTTTTTGAAATGAGGGGGTTGCTTATGAATCATTTTTGTTTGCGGTTAATACCTGATAAAAAAGTCCATCGTCAAATTTTGTTGATTGAGCAGGTCGCCAAGGCTAGGTATGCGATTACGCTGGATGAGATTGCGGATACGCTCAATACGTCATTGCGAACGTTAAAAAGGGACGTGCAGGAAATTGAAAGTATGGAGGAAAAGTTAATTATTAGACATTCTGCTTCGATGCTGGAAATTGATGATAATGAGCTTGTGGATTTTGTTTTGGCTGAATTGGCTGAGAAGTCGCCGCTTTTTGCGATTACGAAAAGCATTTTTGAGGGGCGGTATTTGAATATTGATGAGTGGGCGGATGAGTTGTTTATTTCGACGTCGACGTTGTACCGGTATTTGAATCATTTTAAGGAGATTTTGGCGGATTTTCATTTGAAGTTGCAGTTGTCGCCGGTTGCGATTGAGGGACGCGAGGTGGATATTCGGTATTTCTTTCATTATTTCTTCTATAGTACGGATGATGTGTCGCAGAATTTTAGGCCGGATAAGCGGGTTTTTAATCTGTTTGAAGAGAGTTTTCAGTATATTATGGAGCATAGTGAGTTGGAGGGGCATGTGAGTCATCGGAGTGTGCTGTATTGGATTATGGTGATCACGAAGCGGCTTGAGTTGCGGCAATATATTCAGATTAGTGATGATGTGCAGTTGAAGCAGCAGGAGTTGCCGATGACGTATAAATCGATTGAAAAATTAGCTGTTGAGGTGCTGGGCCTCGTTCTTTCTTCTGATGCGGATGTGAATCGGAATGAAATGCTGTTTTTGGATTTTATTTTGTTGGATAATTATGTGTATACGGAGCAGTTTTCGAGTGGAATCGTGAATATGGAAAATGTGACGTTGATTGAAAATTTGTTCGCGATGGTGCGGGAGTATTTTGTTCGGAATGGGTTGGAGGAGCCGGATGAGGCGTCTTTGAGTATTTTTGTGTTTTTCCTGCGAAATATTATTTTGTTGAGTAGACTTTCACCGCTTTTTCAGAAAAATTTCTTTGAGGTGAACGCTTCGATTAAGAAGAATCATGGAAATATTTTCGAGGTTTGGTATGATATTTTGAGGGAGAATGCGGTTCCTGAGCTTCAGCATATCGCGCATATCGATGATGTAAGCGTTAACCTGACGATGTTTACGCTGTATGTTAATAATAAGAATAACGGGAAAAAGAAGCATATTTTGTTTTCGTTTGATGGGAAAAAGGCGTATTTGAATTACCTTCAAATTTTTGCGGCGAATATTGTGGGGAGTAACACGAAAATGACGTTTTTGTCGAATCAGCGTGTGACGAATGATTATATTAAGGAATTTGACGTGGATATTTTGGTGAAGAATTATAAGGAGCGTTATGAGCATTTTGACTGCGTGACGTATACGTGTTCTAGACAACCGAATGCGACGGATTGGGACAAGGTTTCGCAGTTGGTTTTTGATATTTAACCCAAGTCTGGAACATAGCCCAGATAATCGGCGAAAAGCGCTCGCATTCAGGAGATTTAGCGGACTTCCGGTTCTGCTACGCTTAACTTCTTGCATGGTCGAGGAAACTACCCTCTCCCTGCTTTCAGTCATCACATACGGGGGTATGCTCCGCTTCCGGCTTCCACCAAATCTCCTGAATACAAACGCTTTCGCTCGATTTGTGTAAAGCAAAATTTTCGTCTTACTCAAAAATGATAAGGCGATTTTTTTGTAGTGAACGGTATCACATGTTAGTTCGCAATGTCTACATTTATAGACTGCAAGCAGGATGCCAATTCAGCGGATAATACTTGATCTGTCACCAATACATCAATATCCTCTATTTTCGCAAAAGTCGCGATGGAGCTTTTTCCGAGTTTGCTATTATCAACGAGTGCGATTGTTTTTCGGGCGGTTGCAACCATTTCGCGCTTGAGTTCGACTTCATACAGGCTAAAATCGGTTAAGCCGTCCGATGCGTTCAGGGCATATGCTGACGTGAATAGGATGTCGACGTTTACTTTCTTCAATAATTCGTGCCCAATCAGGCCTTCAATCGAGTTGGAACCGCTGCGGACAATGCCGCCGATGATGATTATTGTCAAATTCGGATTTTCTTTTAGCATCGTGGCTGTTGTTAGGCCGCTCGTAACGATCGTTAGGCGTTTCGTCGATTCTTTGATGAACTTCGCGAGTTCGAAACAGGTGGTGCTGGCATCGAGTATGATACATTGGTCGTTCTCGATATATTCAAAAGCCGCGGCGGCGATGCGTTGTTTCTCGGAGCGGTGTTTCTTTTCGCGGACGGCGTATTTTTTGTCGATGTCGTCTTTTTCTTTCATCATGGCGCCACCGTGTGTTCGTGTGAGTAATCCTTGTTTCTCCATGGCATTTAAATCGGCCCGAACGGTTGCTGCGGAGACGTTTAGCTTCTCGCTCAGCTCGTTGACGGACACTGTTTTTTGTTCTTGCACCCTATGTAAAATCTCACTTCGACGTTGATTTGCGAACATGGATTTTCACCTACTTTTTCATATAATAGTGTAATTCATCGTTTCCTTCTATTTGCTTTCAATAAATCACACTTTCATTTTACCACATGCCTACCAATAATTGTAGTATCTGGCAATCAAAAGAGAGTCTGAACAAGCATGCGCCACGCTCAGACTCTCTTTGCTCAATTCTTTTGTAGTGTCGCCAAAATTTGATCTGCTATTTTTTTAGTGGAGAAACCGAAGTCTTCGGCAAGTTCGGTGCCTGGACCTGATTTTCCGAATGTATCGATGGCGATAATTTTGCCTTGGTCACCGACGTATTTGTGCCAGCCTTGGGATGAAGCCATTTCGATCGCGATTCGGTGTGTGATTTCACTTGGGAGTATAGCTTCTTGATAGTCTGCGGATTGGCGTTCGAATAATTCCCAACTCGGCATGCTGATGACGCGGGCGCCGATTTGTTCTGTCGCTAAGCGTTCGCGGACTTCCATCGCTAAGGAAACCTCGGAACCAGTTGCGATTAGGAGCATGTCTGTCGTTGCAGTCGGCGATTCGGCTAGGATGTACGCGCCTTTTTCGACGTCTGTCGCGGCTTTCGTGTCTGTGGTCGGCAAGATTGGTAGCGCTTGACGGCTGAGCACGAGCATAACTGGATTTTCTTGTTGTGTTAGCGCGTATTTGTAGCTCGCAACCGTTTCATTCGCATCTGCCGGCCTTAAAACGACCAAGTTCGGCATCGCTCGGAATGAGGCCAGGTGCTCGATTGGCTCGTGTGTCGGGCCGTCCTCTCCAACCATGATCGAATCGTGCGTCATCACGTATGTTACTGGAAGATTCATGAGAGCTGCCGAACGAATCGCGCTCCTTAAGTAGTCTGAGAATACGAAAAAAGTCGCGCCATACGGCTTAATTCCGCCGTGCAAAGCCATTCCATTCAAAATTCCACCCATCGCAAACTCGCGGACGCCAAACCAGATATTTTTGCCTTCGTAATGGTTGGCCAGGAAGTCACCGCTGTTTTTAAGCATCGTTTTGTTGGAAGATGACAAGTCAGCCGAACCGCCAAATAGGCTTGGTATTTGAGGCGCTAGCTCGTTTAAAAGTGTACCGGAAACATCTCGTGTTGCCACTGGCGCATCCTCCGTCGTGTAGGTCGGTAAAACGAGTCCTTGATCCGCGGTTTCTTGATTATCGATGAGGCGTTGCAATTTCTCCGCTTCTTCTGGGTAGTCGTTTCTGTATTTGTTGAACGCTTGGAGCCACTTCGATTCACGGTGGTTTCCTTTAGATAAATAGTAGTCTTTTTGATAGCCGACCGTTTTTGGTAGCTCAAATGGTTCTAGTTCCCAGCCGTAGTTTTTCTTGATTTGGGCGATTTCTGCTTTGCCTAGTGGCGCGCCATGTGCTGCGGCTGTGCCTGCTTTGCTCGGACTTCCGTCGCCAATCACCGTTTTAATTTCAATCAAGGTCGGTTTGTTAGTCTCGGCTTTCGCTAGGAGAATGGCGCTGTTGATGGCCTCGACGTCATTTCCATCGGGGACGCGCAACGTTTGCCAGCCTGCTGAGCGAAAACGCAAATCGATGTCTTCGGAAAAACTTTGCGAGAGTTCGCCGTCTAGGGAAATATCGTTGGAATCGTAGAGCACGATGAGTTTTCCGAGTTGCAGATGGCCGGCGAGTGAGCTTGCTTCGTAGGAAATACCTTCCATCAAGCAACCGTCGCCGCACAAAACGTACGTGTGGTGATCGATGACTTCGTGGGATTCCTTGTTGAACATCCCGGCAAGATGCGCTTCTGACATCGCCATTCCGACACCCATCGCGATGCCTTGACCCAGTGGGCCAGTTGTTGCGTCGACGCCGGGCGTGTGGCCAAATTCGGGATGACCTGGCGTGGCGCTGTCTTTTTGCCGGAAGTTACGCAGGTCTTCTTTGCTGACATCGTAGCCGAAAACGTGAAGCAGGCTGTAAAGTAGTGCCGAGCCGTGGCCTGCCGAGAGGATGAAGCGGTCGCGGTTGAACCAGCTCGGATGCGCCGGATTAAATTTTAAATGATTTTTCCATAGTGTGAAAGCCATTGGTGCCGCGCCCATCGGTAGGCCTGGGTGCCCTGAGTTCGCCTGTTCGACCATGTCCATCGATAACACGCGTAACGTTTTTATCATTTGTTGATCCATGAGTGACATATGCGTCCTCCTTTTATTGAATGGTATAACCGCCGTCGATCACTAGATTTTCACCGGTGATTAGGTTCGCGGCGTCGCTTGCTAAAAATAATGCTGAGGCTGCGACTTCTTCTGGATAGCCAAAACGGCCAATCGGAATCTGTTTTTTCATCGCTTCGCCAACTTCTCCGGCCCATGCTTTTTTGCCGAGTTCGGTCAGGATGACGGTCGGTGAAATCGCGTTCACATTGATTTTGTGAGGCGCCCATTCCATCGCCAAAACTTGCGTCATCGAAACGATCGCGGCTTTACTCGCGCAGTAGGCTACGTGTTTATCGAGCGCAACGACGGATGCTTGAGAGGCAATATTGACGATTTTTCCGCCGCGGCCTTGTTGGATCATCACATTTCCTGCTGCTTGCGCGATGAGGAACGAGGCTTTCAGATTCAGCTCCATTGTCTTGTCCCAGTAAGCTTCGGGTAGGTCCGCGGCTTTTTCAAGAAGCGCGATGCCCGCTGAATTCACCACGATATCGACGCTACCGAATTGCTCCAAAACGGTTGCCATCACGCGTTCTACGGTTTCTTTTTTCGTAATGTCAGCTTGGATGCCTAGCGCTCGTGCCCCGCCGATTTGTTGCGCGATTTCGGCCACGTCTGGCTTGATATCAACGAGCACGACACGCGCGCCTTTTTCGAAGAACAGCTCCACGATTGCCCGCCCAATCCCGCTTGCACCGCCAGTTACGACAGCTACTTGATCTGTTAATGCAAAATTTTTATCGAACATATTTGTCACTCCTCGCTTTGATTTTCAATCTAATACGCGTTCTGGTAAGCTCACGAGAAAATCCATCAAAATCAGATAGGCCGATGTTGCGCCTGGATCTTGATTGCCGAGAGATCGGTCGCCGAGTCTGCTGGAGCGGCCACGTTTGGATAGTAAATCGATAGTCGAAATCATGCCAGCTTCTGCCGCCACAACCGCCACACGAAACGCTTCTTCAAAATTGCCTGTTTCCAAAAATGCGTGTTCTAATGCGATTCGCGCTGGTTCCAACGTGTCAATCATCGTTTTATCGCCAACTTCGGCCTGTCCGCGTTCTTTCACGCCACCCATAAATGCCAGCCAAAAAGCCGTCAAATCCGCGTCGCTAAGCGTTTCTTTGCCCTTAATCACCTTCGCCCCGCGCAGAAATCCCGTCGCATAAAGCGGGCCAACCGAGGAACCAACTGCTTCTAAGAACGTTTTACCCGCCAGCACCGCCAACTTCGAACAATCTAGTTCCTCCTGTTGCGCCAGCTCCTTCTTGATCGCCTGCCAACCAATTGACATCGTCACGCCATGATCCCCGTCGCCCAATTTTCGATCGAGTTCGCATAAATAATCTTTTTCCCGTTCCATCGTTTCCGTTACGTTATTTAAAAAATCGCGAAAATTCGCCGCATTATACATACTTGTCACGCCTCCTTATTTCTGAACATACATCGGGCAATCCGCCGGGTAATCGATGCATTCCTTTAGCTCCGCGTCTAGTTTTATCAGCGTCACCGAACTGCCGCCCATCTCAAGCGACGTGCTGTAATCCCCAATAAATGACCGGTAAATCTTAATACCACGCTCACTCAAAAGTTGCTCCACACGCCGGAACATAATCAGCAATTCCATCCGTGTCGTCGAGCCCAAACCATTGATGAGCACAGCAACCTCTTCTCCCGTCTCAATTGGCATATCCTCCAAAATCGCCCCAACAAGACGATCTACCACGTTGTCCGCCGTCTCAAGCTTACCTTTTTCAATGCCAGGTTCGCCGTGATGACCCAATCCGATTTCCATTTCATCCTCCGCAAGCGTAAAACTCGGCTTCCCAGTTTGCGGCAACGAACACGGTGACAAGCCCACGCCCATCGTCCGCGTCACGTCATTCGCACGATTCGCAAGCCGCGTCACACCCACCAAATCATGGCCCTTCGCAGCCGCCACACTCGCCACTTTTGTCACGAAAAATTCACCGGCAATACCTCGCCGTTTTTCCGTCTCCGTTTTAGGCGCCGAAGCAACATCATCCGTCACAACCACAGACGTCACCTCAATATCGTGCTCCAAATCAGCCATTTCCGCGGCCATCCCGAAGTTCATAATATCCCCGGCATAGTTCCCGTAAACGTAGACCACGCCTTTGCCTTGATCAATCGCTTCCGTCACGGCCACAATCGGACCCGGCGGCGGCGATGCGAAAATGTTCCCGACCGCAACACCATCCGCCATCCCAGCACCAATGTAACCCATAAAAGCCGGCTCATGTCCAGAACCGCCACCGATCAAAACACCAACCTTATCCGCGTCAAGCTTAGAGCGCACCAGCGCCCGCGGGTTTTCCAAACGCGTCACATATTGCGGAAACGCCTTCACGTAGCCATCAATCATTTCCTCCACTACATGATCCGCGTCATTGATTAATTTCTTCATCCTTCCACACTCCCCGTCTCCAAATAAGCTCTCTCCTGATTCGAAATTTGATCAATTTTCCGTTTCGATTGGCCGCCAGCAAACGCCACATCCAGATACGCGTCCACAATTTTTTTCGCCAATTCCAGCCCGATCACTTTTGCGCCGAGCGTTATAATTTGTGCGTCATTGCTCAGCTGGGCACGCTCCGCCGAATACACATCGTGGCACTGCGCCGAACGAATGCCCGGCACCTTATTCGCCGCAATCGACATCCCGATTCCAGTCCCGCAAACCAAGATCCCACGCTCGACCTCACCACGCTGAATCGCCGTCCCCACCTGAAACGCGATATCCGGATAATCCACCTCATCCTCCGAGAAACAGCCGAAATCAACGACCTCGTTCCCCGAATCCTCGATGTAGCCCCGCAACGCCTCCTTCATTCCAAACGCATTATGATCCGCACCAATTCCAATTCTCATTTTCCAACACTCCAATGCATTTAATCCACCGAACCAGCCGGCACCACCAAATCCTGATTTTTCGGTAAGGTCACGAATTTCATCAAAAAGGCGCTAAAAACGTAAAGTCCCGCGAACACCCAGATGACCCCAACCGTACCAAGACTTCCAATAAAAATTCCCACGACAGCAGGCCCTAAAAACGTGCTCAGCCCTGCGCCTAAATTCAAAATCGACATCGCCGCACCCTTATTTTCCGGGGCAAGCGTTGGCATAATCGCTGAAAGTGGCACGTAAGCCGCCAAGCAAGCGCCGAAGCAACCCGCGATCAGCATCGTCAGCAAGAAATTCGCGCCAGACCAAAGCGGTACGTAATAAAACAGCACCGTAAACGTCGCGCAACCCATTCCGCCGAACCACATCACCGTATTCCGCCAGCCAAGCCGATCACTAATCACACCAAACAATAAGTTAAAAATAATATTCACCGACCAAAGGCACGCATAGATTTGCAACCATTCCCCACGCGTAAAACCAATCTCCATAAAGAACAGCGGCATAAACACCGTGAAACCGTACGCCGCCGATGTATTAATCGTCCGAACAATACCGCCCATCCCGATTTTCGGTTTTTCAAAAGCGATCGTGATTCCTTTCAATAAATAACCAAGCGATGGTCGTTCGCCCGTAGCCTTTTTCGCTACTTTTTCACGGTTCAAGAAAATCGCAATCATCGCACCAATCACGACGAAAACTAGCGCGCTCCATAAGGTTGTCATTTCGCCCAAATACGGCAGCGCAATGCTTGAGTACAGCGCTCCCAACACATTCAGCCCACCACTATAGCAAAACCAGAAAATGCCGACCGCCGAACCTAGTTTTTCCGTAGGCGCTTCATACGCTACCCAAACAAGGAACGAATAAGCAAAAAGTGGATAACCGAATCCGCGCAAAGCATACGTCGGCAACATCACGTACAAATTATGACTCGGCAGCCCGACCGATATGAAGAAAATCGAACCGATAATAAAGAGAATCACACCGACCGTCATCACCCGCTGCGCCCCAAACATTTCCGATAAAACACCAGATAGCCAAGCCGCAAGCGCCGCCGCAATCCCATACACACTAAACAATAACGCCGACTGTTGAATCGAAAGTCCGCCGCTGATCAAGAACGGCGACAACCAGCCCTGCTCTAAACCTTCACCCATCATGAAGACGACAAGTCCCGCATATCCCATCATTAATTTTGGCGGTAAACCGATTCTGTTCGTTAAACTTTTCATGTCACGTTCCCCTTTCGATTATAAGTTTGGATTCAATACGACCTTCAGCGACTCCGCACCACTTCTCACCAAATCAAAACCAGCCTTAAAATCCTCGAGCGGCAATGTATGCGTTACGACACCTTCTGTTGGCAAATCCCCATTTTGAATGCCTTCGATCACTAGCGGATAACAATACGGTCCCAAATGCGAGCCCAGCACGTCCAGCTCCTTCCGATCACTAATAATGCTCCAATCCACCGTCACCGGCTCCTTAAATACCGAAAATTCAACAAAAGTTCCCAGCTTCCGAATCAGCGTCAACCCTTGCTCCACCGACTTCTGCGCCCCAGTTGCCTCAATATAAATATCGCAACCATAACCATCCGTCAAATCCTTAATAATTGTGATAACATCGTCCTTCGCCGGATTCAGCACCATATCCGCGCCAAATTTCTTCGCCAACTCCAAGCGATCCTCGAACAAATCCAGCACAATCAATTTCTGCGGACCAGACTTCTTAATCGCGCCAATCATGCCCAGCCCAAGCGTTCCCGCACCAGCAAGCACCACGACATCGCCCAATTTAATATTCGCACGCTGCACCGCATGGAACGAACACGCATAAGGCTCAATCAAAATCGCTTTTTCAATCGGCAAATCCTCCGGAACCAAATAATTTATCGCTTCTTTCGTAAATTTCATATATTCCGCCATGCCACCGTTTACATTCTTCTGGAAACCGTATAAATCATGTTTTTCACACATCCAATACTGACCACGCTTACAAAAACGACAATCCCAACACGGCACAATCTGCTCCGAAATAACACGATTCCCAAGCTCAAACTCCGTCACTTGGTCCCCATAACCAACGACGTGCCCGATAAACTCATGACCCGGAATCATCGGCGCCTTTATGTATGCAGGTTGCTTCTCGTCACCCCAAAAACTAGGAGCCCCATCAAAAGCCTTCAAATCTCCCGCACAAATCCCGCACGATTCCACCTTCACTAAAATTTCATGAGGCCCAATCTCAGGAACAGCGACCTCCTCCAAACGATAATCACCAGGGGCATACGCAACAATTGCTTTCATTTTTTGAGGGATATCTTTGCCTAACACAACATGACCTGTTTTCTCTTGACACATAAGAACATCTCCTTTTTTATTAAAGCGCTTTCTTGATTACCTCCCCATTATATTTTTATTTCCTCACTTTGTCAATCATTTATTTTCATTTACTTTCGTTTGTTATCGATTATTGCTCGTTCCACTAAAAATAACGACAAAAAAAGCCGAAACAGGCATCGATTTTTAGGTCGATATCCTAGTTTCAGCTTTCTGCATTTCTATTTTTAGAGCACGTTCATCAGCCAAATAATAAAGAAAACGAAGAAAAACGTCGCCGTTCCCCAGATAATCTTAGAATCCTTCCAAACCAGCTGACCATTGGGCCCCTGCTGCTGTTCCCGATACGTCTCCACATCCAGGCTCGCCGTCCCATCCGTCACGATATTCACAACGATAGGCGCCTGATTCCGCGTATCAATTTTTTCACGCAAAGGAAAGCGATACTCCTCCCCACGAATCGTGAAATTCAGCTCACACACCGTCGAATTCGAGGCAGGCAAATAAATACTCCGCTTCTCCCCAATTCCAAAATCATTGCCACGCTGCCGCTGATTCCCATTCACCAAATATGTATCAAAAAGCGTGTGCCTTGTCTTATTCTCTATTTTTATCTCATGAGCAATCACCGGCCCAGTAAACAAATGCATCAAATTAGACATGCCTTCCACCCCTTCATAAATTTACCCCTTTTTATTCCCGTAAGATTTCCCACCATGATGCGGACATCTCATATGGTATCGAACGAATAATCCCAACCAAGACATAACTTCCCGACATAGCACGATAGCTGTTACGCCTAACTCCCGCAACGCTCCCCATAAACTTCCCCGCATATGCTCATCCCTCATTTTTTTTAGAATCATTTATAACAAAAGGATTCAAAGCAAGTTCACTACATAACATAGAAAACTAACTGAACCCTTTTCACCGAACCCTATCACATTCATCTCAAAAATTAGTGATTGTATCTTTATCTACCAAATAAGACCCAAATATATCATTTTTATTTACTTAAGTGCTAGCCGAAGTAAGTGGTATGTTATATAATGGATTTAAGTCTTATTTTTCACTCAGTGATTACTTCATTTAAAAGCTGTTCAAAAATTAAAATTAATCCATGAACAATCAAGTTACTGCATTTCTATTCTGTAATTATCCAGATTAACGTTTCTAACATAGATGTCACTCCTCTGTATATTCATCAGTACTACCATCATGTTATAGCTAATCTGTATAGTTTTGTTGCTTCTGTTCCTTATTTCCATCAAATTAATAAAAAGTTTGGAGGCGCTATCTTGAACTTTGGAGAAACCATTAGGAAAATTAGAAAAGATAAAAATTTTACGCAAAAAGAGCTATCAGAAGGAATTCTCACTCGCTCACATCTTTCCCAAATCGAAACAAATAATTATTATCCATCTTATGATAAGTTTTTCTTACTTCTAAACAGACTAAACGTTATTTTTGAAGAATTTTTATTTGTTCAAAATGACCAGAAAATGCTTTTCAATCAACAAATACGTTCGGAAATTAGTGAAGCTGCGAATTTGAATGATACAGAAAAGCTCAAAAACTTAGCGGTTACGGCAAATGATTTATATGATAAAACAGATAACATTACCTACTATCACTATATGCTAATTTGCAAAGCTCTGATTTCATATAATATCAGTCATACCGTAAATGATGAAATGATTGAATTTGTGACACCTATAAAAGAGTATTTATTTGGGATGGATAACTGGTACCTATACGAATTGAAACTATTTAACAATATTATCTACGCTCTAACTGTTGAAGAAGCTTTACTATTCGCACGTACATCATTAAAAAGATTAGGTAACTTTCAATATTTTTTAGAATTCAGACACATTGAACAGCATATTTACACCAATCTATCAACTCTTTGCTTGGAGCATAGAGATTTTCAAGCTGCTAAAAATTTTGCTGAAATCGCTATTGAGAAGTCCACGAAATATACCTTAGTTTATGAAAAAGTATGCTCTGAATTAAATCACGCCATTGCTATCATTAATCTTGGTGAAGATGGAAACGCATACGAAGTTATTCGGAAAAATATGCTTATTATTGAATATCTAGAGTTTGATAACTTGCATGAACATTTTTCTAGTTTTTTGAAGAAATATGAGATTGAGGTGGACATTTAAACACTCTTAGTTAATCTTTTATTTTCAACATTTATACGCTACGCGAAAGAAGCCAGGCGTTCATCACATTACGCTGGCTTCCTATTCTGTATGTCATACGATATCAATTCATCATTAAAAGTTTATAAATAATATGCATAAGCCTATCATTCTGCCTCATAATCTGACTTCGATCTATCTCTTTTGTAAGGAATTTCGTTTTCATAAGCTTCCGTGTATTCTTTTGCAGTCTCGGTCACTACAACTTCTTCCTCCGCAGCAGCTTTATTTTTTGTATTGATGTCATCGATTAACACATTGGAATTAGGCCCAGAAACTAATAAACTCCCATCGTCTTGCGCATTTGCAGTAAATATATAATATTTTCCTTGACTAGGAAGTGAATCCTCTTCATATAAAAAATATTCTGTGTTTTCTTCATTGATTCCGCCTGCTTTTTCTAAAGAAATCTCTTTATCTTGCTCTAACTCTCCTTTTATATTTTCAATTACTGTTACACTATATTGAGTGTAAGGAGTAGATGCTTCTTTAGTAGATCCATTCTCTTGTTCCATCGTTTGTGCATCTTCATATCTCGTACCAGTCTTTTTATTAACATAGCCAATAAAAGTATAATCACTAAAACCAACAGTTGCCTCTGGATTATCAACATCTATTACAAAAGAGCCATGCATATATGATGTTGGAATTTTATCAGTTTCACTTGGCTTTACTGTGTCGTTTGTACATGCTCCTAGAACAGAGCTACTGATTAGAAAAAGCGTAATTATTTTGCCTGACTTCAATATATGATTCTTCATCGTATTAATTCCCCTTTAATATTTTTTATATGCTGCATCATATGAAGCTTTATCATTGATGCTCAATGTTACTTTAGTAGATACAAGATAATACATAACATCCGATGTCCCATTATGAGCTAATCTCAACGCATGCCCTAACTCATGAATCGATACATTATTTTTTTCATTAGTAGTTAGAGTATCCATGTTATATTTATTGTATTTAATAGTGCCTGAGGGGGAAGTCATCGCAGCTGTAGTATCTTTTTTAGAGTAATCGGATAATGTAACATCCTCAATGGTATTCCAAACATCCTTTCTAATTACTCCTTTTTTATAGGCATTCCAAACTGATACGCCCTTGTTGAAATTAGATTGATATTTAGTACTACCGCCCCAATCTAAATGTTTTCCTGAGTCAACCAAATCCCAAGTTAATAATTTGGTGGCAGCTTCAGCCTTGGTTGGAATTAATAAACTACTAATTCCAAGTACCATTACAGTTGAAGTAGCGATTAATATTTTCCCCATTTTTATTTTCATAATTAAACTCCTTTAGTTATATTTATATTTTACCAATAAAATATGCCTTACGCTAGGTGCATAATTGCATTCTAGAAACTTTCAGTATGAAATCTCATGAACACCTCCTTTGCATTTATATTGATTTCATAGTATCCACCTCCTAATTCAGAAAAAGTAAATTTTAATTTGATATTATTGGAAATATTTTGTATAGTATAAATAACCATCGTTACACTATCTATGTTACTAGTTTATTGATATAAATTGTTATTGTGTTATCTATTTCTATCAAATACATTCTATTGGAGGGCAATCATGAATTTTGGAGAGACTATAAGGCAAATACGAACAGATAAAAACCTGACACAAACACAGCTATCAGAAGGTATACTAGCTAGAAATCATTTATCGCAAGTTGAGAACAGCAACTACTTTCCATCCTATGATCGTGTCTTTATGCTTTTAGATCGATTAAATGTTACCTTTGAAGAATTTTTATTTGTTCAAAATGATTTACAGCCCCACGATAAGCAACAATTTAGAGTTGATATTAATGAAAAGGCGAGTCTCAATGACTACAGTCAGTTGCAACAATTATCTTTAGACGCAGATAAGCTCTATGAAGAAAATGCTAATATAAGCTATTATCACTATAGTTTAATATGTAAAGCTGTAATTGAATACGGGCTAAGCAATAAAATTAATAAAACTATGATTCAACATGTAGAACCTATAAAAAAATATCTGATGAGCATGGATAACTGGTATATCTACGAATTAAAGCTATTCTCAAGTATTATCTTTTCTTTAACAGTTGAGGAAGCTATTTTCTTCTCACGAAAAGCCTTCAAACGATTGCATACATTTCGTTGCTTCCTTGAATACCAACATATTGAACAACATCTTTATTTAAATCTATCTACACTTTGCTTAGAGCATAGGGATTTCATCTCAGCAAAAAATTTCGCTAAAAATGCTATTAAAACTGCAAAAAATTATCGTCTTGTCTACGAAAAAATTTGTTCTGAATTAAATCATGCTATCGCTTGTATTAAGCTTGGAGAAGATGAGAACACTTATGAAACAATAAGAAAAAACATGCTTGTTCTTGAATATTTAGAATTTAATACAGTACACAAGCATTTTTCAGATTTTTTAAAGAAATATGAGATTGGGTTAGAAGTATAGACAAAATAGAGCCTATTCGTGGTGCCGATTTCGACACACACGAATAAGCTCTATTTAATATTACCGCGGAGTATAAAGTAAACTGCATAAATAATGAACCTAGGATTCATTATTTACACTCCCAAGAAAGAGCCACACTTTTCAGTGTGCCTTTTCTTAAAATTAACTACTTTTTACTTTTCGTTCTTCTCCTAGCAAGCAATAACAATCCCATAGTCAAAAATAGCATTCCATAAAATCCTGATTCTAAAAATTCACCACTTACTATAAAATCACGATTTACTATATATTCTATCAAAATAGTTACACCACTACTTACACCAACTATTATCCAAACACTCCAATAAGGATGCTCCTCATAAAAATCATTCCACTTTTTATACAATGCTCCCCCACCTCCATTAGCCACTATTTATTGGTATCTGGGTCTATAGCGTGAACTAAAGAATATTCAGCTACTTTTTTTAGCTTTTACTATCAATCTAAGATATCTTCCAACAATGATGGCTACAAAAAGAACAAGCAAATACGTTCTTCCGTTATGTACAAGCTCACCAACCTCCGTGAAATAAGACGCTACTAGTAGAACTAAAAACATCATACCGAAAATAACGAAAGCCTCATTTATAATTTTTTTCATGGCTATGACCTCCTCATTCGTAGTTGTTATTTCTTTATATTACCACATAATACATCGATAGATAGCTTAATATCAGCATTATTCTTTGTTTATTCACCCAACTTTTATTTGTTGACCTCATCTTTCCTTCTGTATTACCTCATAGCAATGAAAAAAAGCTTACTCATGCTGCCGAATTTCGACGTACATGAATAAGCTTAGTTTTTTGATACTATTTCACCCAAACATAACCGTACGGCGGCAAGTCACATTTGCCATCGCTGATTTGTTCGCCTGTGAGTAGGTTTTTCGTTCCCGCGGTTTCAATCGTAATCGCCTGATCGCTAACATTCGTGTAGCAATAAACATCGCCTCTTTTCAGCGCGAAAATATGGCTATCGCTCGAAATAACTTCTTGTGGTTGGTACGGATTGAACGCGGTTTCTCCTTGGCGAACTTCTGCCAGTTTCTTTAATCCTGTAAAAATGGCTCGGCGGTATGGGTTCGTTTCGAGTTCGCTTTGTAAGGTCGCCAAATCGAGTTTTTCGCGGTTGATTCGTCTTGGGATTCCTGATGTTTCGGCGGCTTCTTTGTCGTTTCTTGAGCCGAATAGGGAATGGTAGTAAATGGCTGGTACACCCATGACAGAGAATAGGATGTGATGGGCGGCGAGCATTTTTTGAATCGCTAGTTCGTCGGATTCGCCGGTGTTTCGGAGCGCGTCGCTGTAATTGATGTTGAGTTCGTAGATGGATTTGCTGCCGTCTGGATTGTTTTTATAGGAAATTTGACCGCCATTTTGCAGGACTTTTTCGGCTAGTTTTTCGCGGTCGGTATCGGTTAGAATGCCTTCTGTTGGACGCATGCCGATGCCATCATGGGAAGCTAGGAAGTTGAAATAGGTCGCGGTTTGGCTCATCGGCGTGATTGTTTTTGCCCAGTTTGTTAGGTGGGTCGCGTCGTGCGTTGTGAAAGCGTGTAATGTGAGTGGTGGCAACGGGAATTGGTAGACTTGATGGGCTTCGTTGGTGCCGTCGCCAAAATAACTGATATTTTCTTTGTGCGGTACGTTGGTTTCTGTAATGATTTGTGTGTTCGGTGCGAAATAGTCTGTCAGCAAACGCCAAATTTGAATGACGGTATGGGTTTGTGACAAGTGAATGCAAGTCGTGCCGGATTCTTTCCAGAGAAAACCGATGGCGTCTAGTCGAATCGATGTGGCGCCGCGCGTGATGTAGGTGAGCAGCGTTTCGGTCAGGCGGATGAACATCGCGGGGTCCTGGATATTGACGTCGACTTGGTCTTTACTGAATGTAGACCAGACTTGCTTTTCGGTCGCGCCGTATGTGTGAAAGAGTGGACTCGTTCTTGGGCGGACAACGTTTGTAGCGTCAAATCCGGCTTCTTTTTCCACGAAGGCTTGCTCAAATCCGGGTTTTCCTTGTAGAAATTGTTGGAACCAGTCGCTGGATTCGGACATGTGGTTCGCGACGAAATCGTACATCAGTCGGTAATTCCCGGCGAGGTCGTCGATGTCAGGCCAGTCGCCGAGTTCTGGGTTGATTTGCAAATAATCGGTCACGGAAAAACCGTCGTCGGATGTGTAGGGGAACATTGGTAGTAAATGGACGTCCGTGATGATATCGGCAACGGTTTCGTCAAGCATCGCGCGCAAGGCTTGTAGCGGTTTTTGGCCTGGTGACTGAATGCTGTCGCCGTATGTGATCAGGTACATATTTTTCTCATTGATCGCGGCGGCTTGCGGAACTTGTTGTTGTTCTTGCGCGTCGATGAGTTTTGTCAGACGATTGCTGATATCACTACGTTTTGGCTCGTCGAAAAGTGTAGCTAGGTGGTCGTTTAGTTGCTTATTTAAATCGGATCGCTTCATCGGTTTAGAGCTCCTTCATTTTTAGTGTTAGATGGCTTTGTGGTGCGATTTCTGCTGGGCCATTTGTTGGTAATTCGGCCATATTTACGGCGATGCTTGTGCGGCTTGCCTCGATGCTGATTGGCTCGTCCGTTGGGTTGAAAGCGCGTAATATGATGCCGTCGCCGTCTTCTGCTTGTTTTAATGCGCTGAAAAAGGCGTTTTCGCTGATTGTGAGTAAGCTCGCGGATGTTGGTAAATCGCGCATTGATGCTGGCTGTGGCAGTTCGAAACGTTCCACTCGTTCTTCAAAACTATTCAGCGTTTGAAGGTGGTAGCTGAGTTGGTGCGTGCGAACGCGTTCGGTGGCGCGGAACCAATCGGTGGCCGTGAAGCTTGCGGTGGCACGATAATGGTAGCTGAACTCTAGATCGCCAAGCATTTGCGCGTCCGGCGTTTCCACGACTTTATTATTGATACCAGAGGCACGGCCGGGACGCCACGCGATATTGTCTTTACCGAGCAGTCCAACACTCCGGAAAAGCGTGAGGGCAAGATAATCCGTGGTCGCCTCATATTCTTTCAGGCCTTGTGTCACGACGCCAATCGCGCCTTTATCACTGAGACTTACGGCAAAATTTTCAAGCGGATAAATCGGGACTGGCGCTTCGGCAAAACGGTTTTCGCGCCAATTCGCAAAATGTGGATTCAGGTTGGCGCGCTTGATGGCAGTGAACGCTTGGTCGGCGTAACTTGCCTCGCTTTTCGGCGCTGCGAACTTGACGCGGATACGATGGTTTTTCGTTTTATTCGTGAGGCGATGCTTGATGCCCAGCGTATCTTCGCCCTTTTTGAGCGTGAGGGTGGTCTCGATTTCCGTCCCTTCGCCGCGCGTTAATGTATGGCGAATCGTCATTTCTGAAACGAGTTCCGACTGCTTCACCGCGATGCATTCCGCCGTTCCCGCCAGTTCCGCAACATCCCCTGCAAGCGGAGAAAAATCATACGAATCGCCGTCATCCGCTACGTCTTCAAATAGCATGAAATTGGAGAATTGTTCGCCCGATTGCGTCGTTAATTCCAGCTTTCCAGCAACAACCTCGACTGTATAAAATTCGTTCGTAATTTTGGCATCAGCTGTTGGCGTTACGAGATTCACCGCGCCTTCAATGATTTGCAAAACCTGATAACTAAGCGGTTCCATCGCGATTTCGGCGCTTACAACCGTGCGATAGTATCCCGGAATTTCGACTTCCCGTTCCCCATCCGCCGTCACCACCACTTTTTTTCCACCAGAAATGTAGTCTTGAGACAGAATCGTTTGCGGCACAACAACGCCCGACGCATCAGCCAAACACACCGCTTTTTCTTTCGTAAAAATGACCGTCTCGACTTGTTTCGTCATCGCTTTTGGCAGCAAGTGAAAAACAAGAACGGCGCCCTGCTCATATTCCGTCCCAATTCCGCGTGCGATTTGCTTTTTCAAAACGTTGATAAGGCTATCACAAATACGCTCGGCCTGCTCCAAACGATGCCCAATCGCGCGGTTCGTCTCGTCCGAATTACAGCCACCGATAGAATCATGCGCGTGGACGTCAAATAATAATTTGAAAACCTTATCCAGCCAGCGTTTCGGGTACGGCGCGCCATACTTATTCGCCATCACCGCAAGCGGCTCCAACTGGTGATAAATTTTATCCTCAATCCGGCTATTCGCAAGCTTAATATCCACACGCTGCGACCGAATCGTATTGTGAATCCGCGACTTCTGCGATGCGAGCAGTTCTCCCTCGATCACCGTCTCGAATTCCCCATTCTCCCACGTGGCTTCCATAAACATCTCATAATCCGACAACACGAAGCGATAATCCGATTGCTCGGCGTTAAGTGCCTCCACCGTCTCCGGAAAATGTTCCCGCACCAACACCTGATCGCCGCCCGCCGGAAGCAACATATGCGATGTCGACTTATTCATTTTCCGCAACGTATCCAAAATCGGCGTCAACGTTCCCGCCACATATGCCGCATCCGACGCCAAAAATTTCCCTGGTCCGTATCCAAAATACATATAATTCGCCTTCGAAATCACGCCATCCGGAGCGACCCAGCGAAAATTCAAATCCGTCGCCACATCATCTGTGTACAGACCACGCTGCAAAATCGCGTATTCCATCCCAAAAGACTGAAAGATAGACGGCAAATACGCATTTTGTCCAAATATATCCGGCAAATAACCAATTTTCATACTATGTCCCATCTCTGCAGCCGCACGCGATCCATACAGCAGGTTCCGAATCATCGACTCCTTATGCACAAGTAACGTATCTGTCTGCGTATACCAAGGCCCTACAAAAAGCCGTTTTTGCGTAATAAGCTCCTCCAATTTCGCCTTTTTCTCCGGCAAAATCGCGAGGAAATCCTCAATGACCGACATTTGTGCATCAAATACGAACGATTTATAATCCTCATCCCGTTCCAAAACATCCATCAAATGACGCAAATTTTCGATTAGCATCACGTTCGAATCCTCTATTGTAAAATACCACTCACGATCCCAATGCGCATGCGGCACCACGTGAACTATTTTTTCTTCGTTTGTCATTTTTAAACCCTCACAATCTCCATATAAAAACGGATTGGGACCCCAAATTGCTGAGTCCCAACGTGTCTATTTAATAATCAATTTTTTCGCCATTGCGTTCTTTTCGTTTAATAATCGCGTATCGAATAAAAATATTACCAAACGCGATAATCGCGACACCGACTAGCATGCCGACAAGATACGCCGGCAAATTCTCAACGAGTGGCCAACCCCAGATAGCTGGAAGTGGTAGCCATTGTACCGCGCCGAGTGCCACACCTGTACATGCGCCTGCGATTGCGCCGATTAGATTTAATGGAATCGTGATCAGCGGATTGCGCAGCATGAACGGAATCGCGCCTTCTGAAATCGCTAGAAAACCGAGCAAGAATGACGTGTTTCCGAGCAAACGCAAGTCTTGTGAAAAGACGCGACGTCCAACAACGAAGCGGTCAATAATCGTCGCCAAACCAATGCCTAGCGGTGGAATAACGATCGCCAACACACGCGGTGTCAACGGGAAAATACCATCTGCGGAGAGCCCAATCGCAATCGCACCCGCCGCTTTATTCACCGGACCACCGAGGTCAAACGCCGTCGCAGCAGCAATCATCGCCGAAAGACTAAGCGTTCCAGACGTACTCATACTCGCAATCGTGTCCGCAATCCACTTATTAAGATGTCCGAA
This sequence comes from Listeria sp. SHR_NRA_18, assembly GCF_003856515.1. Taxonomy (NCBI): domain Bacteria; kingdom Bacillati; phylum Bacillota; class Bacilli; order Caryophanales; family Listeriaceae; genus Listeria; species Listeria sp. SHR_NRA_18. Next base: position 25,599 of record NZ_QPKR01000008.1, on the reverse strand, counting down.
AACCGGATCAATAACGTATAAATTCAAGATAAAAATAACCAAAACACTGATTCCCGGCACGATTAACATCGGCTTCATCGCCGCCAGATTTTTCGATAATTTGACGCGTTGATTTAGGAATTTTGCCACGTAACCTGCTGTTAGACCTAGGATTAGCGCGCCTAGGAAACCGCTCGGAATACCTCCTTCGATGCCCCAAAACGTATAATGCAAGCCACCTGCGAACAAACCGCCCGCAAAACCAGCGATCAAGCCAACGCGGTCAGCAATCGCATACGCCACGAACATCCCGAACACCGGATAAATGAACTTGAAGAGCATGTTGCCAAAGCCGTCAAGATAATGGAGGAATTCTTGCAAACCGCCAACACTGTTGTACGTTGGGTCGCCAATCATGCCGATATCAAGGCCAAGCGCATAAACCCACGTCAGCTTCGCGATACCTAGCATCAAGCCTGCCGCAACGATAAGCGGAATCATGTACGAAATCCCAGTCATGATAGCTGCCGTCACATCTGCGCCGACTTTTTTCCAGCCTGTTTTTTGCGTTTTGCTCGCGACAACGCCTTCCGATTCTGAGCTCGCCGTCACCGTGCCATCCGGTTCTGATAGCGTCCGAATCAGGATTTCCTTCGCGTGACGAAGCGGATCAGCGACTTTGACTTCGACATAATTTTTGCCGACAAAGCGCTCTTTTTCCTTCACTTTCGTATCCACGGCGAACAAAATTGCGTCTGCTTTTGCAATTGCTGCTGCGTCGTGCGTGTCTTCCATCCCGTTCGCGCCTTGTTTTTCGACACGAACATCGATTCCTAGCTCTTTCCCGGCCTGCTCCAACGCTTCCGCCGCCATGTAAGTGTGGGCAATGCCCGTCGCGCAAGCCGTTATCGCCAACACCGATTTCCCAGCATAAGCCGAATCGCCAGCCACGTTTTCCGTCACTGCTTCCTCACCAAGCGCTGCAAAAAGTGCCTCTTTACTAGGCGCCGCAAGCAATCCGTCCAAATACGATGCATTCATCAAGCGACCACTCAGCTCCGCCAACAATTTCAAATGCGTCGTGCCTGCTTCCTCGTCTGGAATCGCTAACAAAAACACTAACGAAACCTGATTCGTCGGGTCCACAGACTCCCAAACGTTCGCCGCTAATGGTGTTTTCAGTTTTGCCACAGTGAAAACGGCTTTGTTCACGACACTCGATTTGCCGTGTGGAATTGCTAAACCGCGCTCCATTCCAGTTGCCGAATGCGCCTCACGCTCCAAAACCGCTTTTTGAAACGCCGCTTTATCTGATATATAGCCTTCCTTGTCTAAATGATCCACTAAAAATGAGATTACTTCTTCCTTTGACGTAGCTTCGATGTCATAGAAAACCAAATTTTGCGTCGTCATCTCTTTTAAATTCATTGTCAATCCTCTTTTCTAAGTTCATGAATTCGCTTACAGATTACCTTTCGAAAGTATAATCGAAGTATAGCATAAAGCCGAAAGCCTTTTCATACAGAATCCGTATAATTGTACGGCGCACACTATTAATCTCTTTCAAATCGTGATAAAGTAGGAATTGAAGCGATTGGAGGTTTTTTGAATGGGAAAAGTAGCAGAACGTTTTGTCGAGGATATCACGAATTTGAGCGACTCGGAGAAATATGTTTTTTATTATGCGGATAACCATATCGAACAGGTGAAAAACATCACGCTAACCAACCTGGCCGAGATACTAAACACGTCCAACACCACGATTATCCGGATGTGCCACAAGCTTGGTCTGCAAGGCTTTTCGGAATTCAAATTTATTTTAGCCAGTTTTAGCAATCAAAAAAAGACTCGCGAAAACGGGAGTCTCAAAGAAGATTATTTGGCCCAGCTGACCCAGACCATTCACGCCATCGACCTGCGAAAAATGGATTATATCGCCACGAAAATTCTGAACGCGAGCACCGTTATTGTCGTTTCTGTTGGTTTGACTAAAATGATTGGGGAATATATCGGGAAGCGGTTGATTCAAGTTCAGAAACCGACGATGTACGCCTATGAATCCCATATTATTGACCTTTTGCCGAGCTTTATTAAGCCGAACGACGTGATTTTATTCGTATCGATGAGCGGCGACACGAAAACGCTCGTTCAGGCCGCACAGAAACTGGAATATAGCGGTTGCTTCATGTTCGCGATTACAAACCACGGGGATAGCGCACTCTCGCAACTTATGGATACGAATCTGAGCAGCGATATCCCGACCGTTTCTTACGCAGGATATGATATTACATCGCGTTCTGGGCTTATGATTCAGGCGGATATTTTACTCGAAGTATACTTGAAAAAGATGTTAGAGCGTGATAAATAATGTTTTTACCCCTCGATCACACAACAATACGAACTCATCGGCAAAACGGTGTCCACCCGAATCAAATTCGCCTGCGTCAACAGCAACTCTTTAAACTTCGCTGGTAACGCCTCTTGTTTCGCGATTTCCTCCGCGATATGATTGACGACAAACGACGCCTCCCAGCCCGCATCTTGCATTTCCCGCGTCCAAATATCGCCCTCACTCGTCACCTGCCAACCTTGACTCAGCGCCATTTCTGCGATATCACCCGGCGTGATAAACGTCCGCACATTCGATTCCGTTTCTGACTTAAACGCCTCGTATTGCGCCTGCACCAGCACCGCCAACAAATGCGATTCCTGCCGCGGATCCGTGAGATGTGGATTCCATTCCGCAAAACAAATCCGTTTCGCCCACTTTTTCAACACTTGAAGCATTTCTAGAAGCTCAGCTTTGGATCTGAAATACCAGGACGCATGCGAGATCACCGCGACGTCAAACGCTTCGTCTTCAAACGCCAAATCACCACGCAAAATATCCGTTTCGAGCTTAAATTCGATGCGCGATCCAAGCTCCGACTGCAACAAATGATACGTCGATTGCGCGAGCGTGAATGGTGCGCCGTAATCTGGTGACGCAATGTCCACCGCACACACAGAGCCAGTTTCACCGACATGATACGCCAATACCGCCGTCGTGTCGCCTTGTCCACAACCGACCTCCAGCACCTTATCGCCCTCTTTTATTCCCCAGAACTCCGCAAGCTTGATGCGATGCCCTGTTTGTACATTTTGAATCTCATCCGACGCCGCATCCCGAAGCATACACGCCACAATAGAAGCCACACATTCTCTCATTTTTCACCCGCCCATTGATAAAGAGTCAATTTTTGTTACTTTACTAGTAGCTGAAGCAAAGTCTTTCAAATTACAAATAAGCAGAAACCCTGTATCTTCCATCTTCATAAATGGTACATACAAAAATTCCTGCCTATCCATTTTAAAGTTTTATGCTAAATTTCAGTGAAGTTTCAGATTCTTCAATTACGATTATTTTCAATGCCTTGCTCTTCAAGATATTTCTCTATCCTTGCCTCCATAACAGCAAGTTCAACTGGAGGTACTATCATAGGAGACAAAAATATTTTTTCTGTGAGGAAACCTACTATCAAGCTTGCTTGTTCTAAAACAGGTTCAGTTAGGTGAGTCCTTACCTCACTGTCACCAGACAATTCTTCAATGCCTGAAAATTCGCCGTCAATTAGATACGTTGCTTCTACTTCTAAATAGAGTAGTGTATTATCCGTATCCGCATCGTAGATACTCTCTTTATCGGTAACCAATAATATATTATTTTCACCCTTACCTAAACTAAACTCTATTTCATTCTTTCTTGATAGAGAGCCTTTATCCACAGAAATATTCGTTTCTACTTTAGTTAATCGAATTTGCTCTATCGTCAAGTCTAATTCTAAACTTTCCATCCTGACTCTCCTTTGAAGTTTGACATTACTTTTCTGCGATCTTCATGAATTTTTATATGTTTACCACTTAGCAACTTAGTTACATGAGTTCCAATACTTTGAGTCTTAGAAAATTTATTAGTGTATCCCAGAAGTTCCCCCCTCATCCTCTCCAACTCCAAATGATCTGATTTGTTGCTGGAGAGATTATGGATATCACCAGCGACACGTGCTATATTTTCCAACATATTTTCATATTTCTCATTTCCAGTAGCCTGAAACTTCATGTACACAAGTTTATGAAGAGCATTTGGAGTAGTCGCTAAAATAAATGTTGAATTATGATGCTCCGTTTGAAGTGCCCCACCCTCATATCTACAAAGAGTTGCATGACTCATCCCCAGAACATCTGCAAAATCTCTTTGACTCATATTGTACATTTCTCTAATCATTTTAATTTCTTCTGGCTGTAATAAACCTTTAACTCTTCTATATTCTTTAAAATCTATTATATAATTGTAGTCTAAATTAGATGGATCTTCCATAAGCTCCCCACAAATCGTGCATTCCAAATACCTATGCTCAACCTCTAAATCTAATCCTCGTACGTTTACTATTTCAGCTACAAACTTTTCATCATGTTTAGATTCCTCATAGCAATTAATACAAAATATTTTCTTCATATCTTACACCTCATTTATGTGGATATTTAAGTTTCTTTCCCCCTTCTGATTCATGGAAAGATATGCAACAAAAGCTGGGACCACCCGGAACTGGAAGATCATGCATTTTAACATAAACCTCGTACCCCTCTATGTCAACTCCAAACACCCATACTCCACCTTTTTTAGGGCCACTGCTACCTATATTCATATCTGGCCCAGAAACATAATGTTTACACGTAAGCGTTTCTTCTAAATATGAAAATACTTGGGTAGGCAGCCAACCAATCAGACTCAAAAAATCATCATTTTTAGACCTTCTCGCCATATTACAACGATTATTAGCCACAGCGTCTTTAAATTTCTCTATAACTCTTTCAACTGCCACTGGTGTACTGTTCATGTAAACACTCCTGCCATAAAATGCATACATAAATTATACAATAGGTATAATTTATAATCAAGACAATAGATGTTATCGCATAATAACACTTTACCCTATAATATGAAATATTAAAAGTCTTTTACGGTTTTTTTTTAGGTTATTTATATTTCAAACGTTTTTAGACAATATATCGACAAATCCTATTGCTTAACCCTATATAATATTTTATAATTTGAATTTCCATTTTTACATCCTCTTTACAGAACCTCCAAACAAATCGTCATTTCGCTCGCTATAATAAGGCGTATGAGGAGGGGGAAAATTTGAATAAAATCGTTACTATTACTGGTGTTATCGTTGTTGGAAGCTCATTATTACTCGCAGGTTGTGGTCCAAGTGATGTGAATTCGCTCGCCGCAAAAGAAACCCAAACGCAAGTCAAGCCAGGTGGTCAAATTAAGCTAGACGGTGCCGTGAATATTCGCGATCTTGGTGGTTACAAAACGACCGATGGCAAAACTGTCAAGCCTCACAAACTGATTCGCGCCGCCGAACTCGCCAATCTTTCCAAAAACGACATCAAAAAGCTGACTTCTACATATAGTCTGGCTGAAATTATTGATTTCCGTACCAATTCCGAAGTGAAAGCGAAGCCCGATCCAGTCATCAAAAACGTCGACTATATCCACGATTCGATCATGAAAGACAACGGTTCGTCAACTAGCGCCCAAGATATGATGGCCAGTCTCGCCAAAATGGACAATCCCGAACAATTCCTAATCAGCGCCAATAAAAGTTTCGTCACCGATCAGCAATCCATCGACGGCTACAAACTTTTCTTCCAAGAACTGCTGAACAATAAAGAAGGCGCCGTACTTTGGCATTGCACCGCCGGCAAAGATCGCACCGGTTTTGGGACCGCGCTTGTCCTCGCAGCACTTGGTGTCGACCAAAAAACGATTATGAACGACTACCTACTTTCCAATAAATACCGCGCGACCGAGAATCAGAAAACCATTGATGCCCTTGCAAAACAAACTGATAATCCAAAAATCCTATCCGGCATGAAAGCCATTCTCGACGTCCGCCCAGCCTATCTAAACGCCGCGTTCGACGAAATCAACGCCAAATACGGCAGCACCGACGCATTCCTCAAACAAGGACTCGGCTTAACCGACAAAGATATCAAAAAACTCAAGAAAACCTACCTACAATAAAACGAAAAATGTGATCAGACCTCGCCAAATCTAGCGTGAGTCCCTGATCACATTTTTTAATTACTATTCGATTGTATCGCCGTCAAATTTCGACTTACATCTTGACCATTTCATCTTATGTTTCCCGTGCCCACACGACTCGCCACTATACGACGTCATCATTCCGTAAGCTTTTTTCAGTAGTGGAATCGCGATAACGATCCCGATCAGTGTCATCAGCGCGATAAAGCCAATGAAAATCAGCCCGGCCGCGATACCAATCACGAAAATTTTCTTCACCGTGTGTCCTAGATCAAAGCGTTCTTCCTCTTCCATGTTGAATCAGCTCCCTAGATAAAATTTCTTCCAATTTCAGCATAACACGTTACTTCTCAAAATCAAGTAAAAACTGACCGAGCCCGCCGATATCATGATGACCCGCGACATAATCCGCAATCGCCAACGTCTCTGGAATGCTGTTCTCCATCGCCACGCCCATTTTTGCAAGTTCGATCATGCCGATATCATTCTCATTATCGCCAAACGCAATCGTCGTCTCCAAATCGAGCCAGCCAGCCTCATCCAAATACGCGAGGCCATGCGATTTATCGATACCAACATTCATAATATCAATCAGCGTCGTGCCAGAAGCCATCACAGAAAGCGGCAATTCCGCCAAAGCTTCGCGCACCGCCACACGTTTCTCCGGATCATCCGAAAGCACCAAAACCTTCAGCGCAAACTCGCCAGAACGCTCAATTTCCCCAACAACATCCGCCGTCACCGTCAATGGCACCTGCTCATTTTCAGGAAGCGTCTTATTCGCCTCGACAAACCCAGCAATTTTCCCCGTCACAGTCGGCCCAACAATCCGCTCCGTCGTGTACACATGATAATCCACGCCAAACCCGCGCACCAGCTCGATCACCTGCCCCAGCAAATCATACGAAATATCACTTTTCATCAAAATTTCATTCTTCCCAAAATCCCGAACAAGCGCACCGTTACAAGAAATAACCGGCATCGTGATCCCAAGCTCATGAATAAACGGCATAATCGCCAAATCCAAACGCCCAGTCGCCAGCACCAATTTTTTCCCCTGCTTCTGCCAATCCAGCAAAACCTCTTTATTCAGCGGCTGAATCACCGCACCACCCTTAGCCAGCAGCGTTCCGTCCATATCCGTTACAACCGTTTCCATTACAAAATCACCCTTCCACACTCATTTGAAACGCCTCATCAATGGACGCCATTACTACTCGAATTATAAAGGAGTTTTGGCGAGTTGTCACGGGTTGCGACAGAAAAAGTCACAGCATCAAAATCATCGTGACTTTACATACTATTCATTCTTCTCTATCTCTTCAATTTCTGAAACAGACAGCACATCCTGATTTAAACTCTTTGTATAAGGAAATGATTCACCGCTTATAATTAGTGCTCCTTCATAATGTTCATCATATACACCGGCATCAAAAGATAATTTCTTATCACCATTCACATATCCCATAATATGCGGAATCCCCGTTGGATTGACATCTACACCCGTAATTGTGACAGAATCAATGTTCTCATAATTATATTTTAAGTATTTTTCTACCCGTGGGCTTTCTTCCGCAATCAATTTTTCAATCGCTTCTTCTCTCGCTAATTTTCGCTCATCGATTTCTGCCTTCACAAAGAGAAAACTGCCTGCGATGATAAATAACCAGAATGCTACTAGCGCTAGAAAAATAATTCTACTCATTCTCATTCCTTACTCCCCTGTTCACGTTCCTGAATCTCCGAAACAGACAAATCACTCTTCTGCATCTCCTCCAGCCCATACGGAATACTCAAATCCCCTTCAAAATGATCTTTATGTATTGCTGCATTAAAATATAGATCTTTATCATCATTCACATAACCCTTGATATGAGGTATACCAGTTGGGTGAATCTCCGCCCCAGTCACAGTTACCTTATTCACTCCCGTAAAATTATACTTAAAATATTTTTCAATACGTGGCTTCTCTACAGAAACTAGCCTTTCTAATTCATCTTCCGCTTTTTGATTTTCTTTTTCTTTCATAATGTATACTCCTCCTGCTATAATGAAAATAAGTACCAGTAAAATACTAGAAACAATTAACCATTTTTTCATGTAATCACCCCACCATATCATAACATAAAGGGAGCAAAATGGAGATGAAAATAACAGAAGAAACTAATTTTTATTTAGCCGATGCTGTGTATGACAGTGAAGTACTAAGGAAAGACAACGTACTAACACTGAAAGATATCGGTAAAACAAAATGGATTACAGTAAATTCAGTAGATAATAAAAACGGTTTACAAGCGGCCGCGGTTGTACCGCTTAGCGAATATAAAGCATGGAAAGCAGGTTCTATCAAAGAGTTTAGCCATATGGTCTTCATGTCAAGAGGCTCTGAGGAAGACGCTGATTGGGACCAAAACATCAAATTAGCAACTGCCTCACCCGCCCAAAAAGACGACCAATTTATCACCTACAATAATTTCGTAAACACCACTCTATCCAAACACACAACCAAAGACTACAGCTTCACAGGTCACAGTCTCGGCGGCGCACTCGCTCAATACGAAGCTGTCAAACATACCAAACCCGCCGTAACATTCGCCGCGGCCCGTTCATTCAATAAACTAACACCTGACGAACAAGCAAAAGCAAAAGACGGCGCATACTTCCATCTCATCAAAGATTTCCGACACCACGGCGACGTTGTAGGATTACTCCCACCCGATGCCTTCGTTTTTTACCAACAATATTATTCCAAAAACGGAGCAGCCAGCGATCCACTAAACGCTCACTTAACAAAAGGCTTTCGTAAACAGTTTGGCAGTAATGGTGCCACAAAACTTGCCATCTCTCCCGATGAAATTAAAGCGCTCGCGAACAGAATGAAGGATGTAGCCGCAGACATCGATCGCATGGTTCGCCTCATTGAAGATTTTCGTCAAGCCGAAAGCGACGCAGTCAAGAAGATGGTGCGTAAGTTCAACGATGCTACATATGGCGGTGAATATGATTTGCTAAATGAAAACGATGTAGACGATGTGATGCACGACCTCGCTGTCAAAAAAACAGAAGGCGTCTATCGTTTCCATAATGAAGAAATTTTGCATGATTTACTTAATAAATTGCTAGAACGGCAGTATTACCTGCAACAATTCGCAAATGAAATAGGCAATGCGGGACACCAGATGCAGCAAACAGATATCAATCTCGGTCATGACTTAGATCGTACAATTGGTAGTCTTGTTGGCATCGCGGCCGGTAACGCGGTGAATTTTTTCAAGTAAAAAAAGATAGAAAAACGGGGGAACAAAATGGATTTATTTCATGAAATTAGACAAATAGAAGTTGAGATTGCTAAGGCGATTCTAGCAGGTGCGGATGCAACGGTTGGCGCTTTAAAATCTCAAAAAACAGAATTCGAACGGCAACTTCAACTCGCGGCTTTGAAACGTAACATGTTACGTGACGCGAACCATTTAGCCGAAGATTCCGCTCAAATCCTGCACGGCAAGGAAACGATGTTTGATGATTGGGGTCGCGAACTTACCCGCATTCAAAGTCAACTCGGCATCTCCTTCGAAAGTAAAACCGGTGACGCGATTAGCTCACAACTGCAAAATGAAATCCGAAAGCTTTGTACAGATCGTGAAGCGGATTTTCAAGAACTCAAAAAAAGTTGCAAGGTCAATATTCCTATGTAATGAACCACGTAATCCGATGCGATTCAACGCCCTGAAATCTTCAAAACTGCCTGCATCTAATCACAACAAAAAAAGCCATCCAAACCCACGGATAACCTCTTTTGATACATCTCAACTATGCGCTCATTTCACCTTCACCAACTTACGAGTTGCTTCGTGTTTGCATTATAGACAACTAACTCGATTTTGTCGGTAGGTTTGTAGCTTGTTTTTGCGCCTACATAATATTTAAAAATCCCTTTACTAAACTGCCCGCCCCAACTTTTTGCTACACCATTTACTAGGAGTCGTGCTTTTACGACTGGTCCAATATAAACGCCTGTTATATAAGCCGTCTTCTTTTGATACACATTTGGTACAATCGTTCCTTTTAAGACGTTCAGAATCGCTGGGTATTTGCCTTGGAATGCATTATCTATAAATACGAGATGATTTATGCGAGGTATGATTGGTGCTTTTTCACGTAGAAAGAATGATTTATTGGAGATGGTCGTGCCTTTTCGTGATTGGATGGTATTTCCGCTAATGTCAACGCTATCTATGGCAGTTTGTCCCATGAAGCTGAATACATTCTGATAGTTGGAAAGCCCTTGCAATGTAAACTGGTTGCCTTTAATAGTTAAATTACGAACCTTCCCAATCGGAATGACATCATAGTTCGCTGGCGCTGTGTCTGTATCAATTTTATTATTCATGAATTTGAGCTGTTGCACCGTATAGGCAGTATTATTTCTCCAAGCAATGACTGCTGGACGCGTTTTCGTTTTTTTATTTTTGATGTAATTATTACTGATTTCTACACTTTTTGTCTCGCCATTAATCGCGATAAACTTGTTCAAAACATTGTAAGCTCGGTTGTTCGTAATCTTAAAATTGCCCCCGTCAAGAACAATTCCTTCATCTCCTGAACTTGTTTTCTGGCCTTTATTAAAATCATTGTTGTAGACGTTCGCCACCGGTATTTTAATCAAGTAAAGACTATTATCTACTATTTGATTAAATACATTATCATGAATATTCAGCTGAAAAATAGCGCTTCCTTGAATGACAATAGCTTGATTCACCTTCGAGAACTTATTTCCTTGAAGTGTGATGGAACGGTTTAACTCGTTAGTGGCTTTTCCGTATTGATAGCCGTTGTTGAAAAAACGTTTTTTCTTGATTATGATGTTTTTGCAATTTGTAAATGAAATCGAGCTGTCGACTTTGTTGCAGCCGTATTGCTTCGAATATCCTGTAAAACCACTGTTCTCAATCGTGATATTATTATTTTGCTCAAAATAAACAGCTCCTCGGCCGATAAGCGCTAAATCAAAGGTAACATTTTTGATGGAGATGTTGTGAATGCCTGCTTGATATCGAAGCAAGAACGGTGTTTGTTGATCGCCGTATCCTTTGAAGTTCGCCTTTACATAAGAACCTCCCGGCGCGCCTTGAATCGTGCATCGGACATTCGTAATTTGTTCATTTACCACATACGTCACGTCCTTTTTGTCCTTTAAAAGCAAAGTTCCGCTCCCCGCCTGTTCAATCAATAGCTTTAAGTCTAGCACGGTTGTCGCTTTGGCATTTATAGAATTAGTAGAAATCCATAGGAACAAGAGTCCTAATGCTGAAATAATGGCAACTATAAATGATTTTTTCATTCTAATCGCCTCTTTTATCTCCCTGCTAAAATATTCCACATTTACTGCCTTACGTCTAAATTAATATTCACCCCAAGCCCTCATTACAAAACTATCGAGCTATATTTCACTGGTGTTGCTTTCGCTAAAAAATCAATTTTCACATATAATCTATAAAACAAAAATATACCGATTTGTTCTCCTGTTTTCCTAACTCTACTACAAATAGGCATATATCTTAACTCTAAGTGCAAACAAAAGAAGGCAAATCCACTGGCACACAACGATCTATCCTCACCAAAATCCGTCCCCCACCTACAACCAGCGCCTGTCCCTACATTAAATTTAAATGTGAACAAACTGTGAACTTGATAAATTTTGCCGTCAAATGTACATTTTTTCTCTAGCCAAAGAAATTGATACCTTGTACAATAGAAACTAAGCATATTAAAAAGGGGAGACACTCATGTACCTAAAAGAAAAATCGATTAGCATCGCGCTAGTATTTGGACTAACTTTTTCAACTGTAAGTCCTGTATTTGCCGAGGAAATGACATCCCAACAAGATGCACAGCAACAAGCAGGTTGGGAAACCACTGAAGTCGCAGCTAAACCAAATGTTCATGTAACACAAGGTTATTACATTATTCCAGCTGATTTTGTGCAAATTTTTAGCCAAGATCGTGCTCCAGTCCTAACTTACAAGGATGGTGTAGTAGCAAAGAACGACACAGTAGGCACTTTTGAAACAACGATTGTCGTTACTTACAACGACGGAACATCGGAAGAAATCACGGTCAGCTATACCGTTGATGCAGATCCGAATGTAACACCGAAACCAGATCCTGAAACACCAGTAACTCCTGATCCTGATCCAGTGGAACCTGTGAAGCCTGACCCTGAGACTCCGGTAACGCCGGACCCAGAACCAGAAAAACCGGTAACGCCGAATCCTGATCCAGTGGAGCCTGTGAAACCAGATCCTGAAACACCAACAAAACCGGATCCAGAAAAACCAGTAACTCCTGATCCTAAACCAACAGATCCTGAGCAACCAGTGAAACCAGAAACGACTGTACTTGCTACAGCGAAAAACAACGTCACATTGGAGCTAAATGATGCGACAGCGACACCAAGTACTTTTGTAACTAAGAGTGCTGCTAACGTGCAACTTTCCTTCAAAACACAACCAGTGACTGACAAAATCGGCGCACAATCCGTGCAAATTACGGCAACAAAAGGCTCTACTACAACAACTGTAACCGTTAATTACACAGTGGTAGACACAACGAAACCATTTATCAGCCAAGATGAGGATGTTTTCTACGTGTGGCCTGGTGAGGAATGGACAGCAGAAGAGCTAGTGAACGCAACAGATAACTCTGGCTACGTGAAAGTTTATTTCCAAAATGGCGCAACACATTTAGACACGTCAAGCATTGGCGCAAACAGTACGGTTATCGTAGCTGAAGACGCTAGTGGCAACGTTTCTACTCTTAATTTCCAATATGAAGTTATCTCGGTAATGGGCATCATGCTTTACTCCGCCCCTTCTGTTAACTTCGATATGAGTACAGACACAGACATTTACGGTGGTACAGAGCCGGATACAACGCTTTTCGTTATCACAGAGGAAAGCGAAGAAGTTCTTGCTGAAACACGCGTGGACTACTCTGGCAGCTACCATGCCGTTCTTGATCGTCCGCTACAACCAGGCGAAACAGCATATCTGATTGCAGTTGATGATAACGGTGGTGTCAGTGACGTTACACATTACACTTATGGTACGAAACAAGTGCAAGAAGTGAAGTCAGCTACTATTTCTAAAACACCAGCTAACTCAGAGTCTGAGCAATCGACACAACAAGCACAAGCAGCTGGAAACGAAATCGTACCTGCAAGAGTAAATGAGCTACCAAAAACAGGAGATTCCAGCACAAACGGATTCGTGGCTTTCGGTCTACTCATTTCCGCAACAGCTTTATTCTACCTGAGAAAACGTTCATAAAAAATAGGGAAAGACGCAAAATCAGATTTTGCGTCTTTTTTGTTTCCGAATTCTTACAAAAGATATGATTATAACTTAAAAACCCCCAATTTTTAACGCTTACGAACGAAATAGCTACGTTCACGACTTAAAAAGTTTTTTTGCGCTTCTATAGAGTATACTATGATGGGGAACAATAAAAACTTATTTTAAAGGGAGCGATACAGTTTTATGGGGACATTTTTATTTTTGATTGCATTTTTAGGTTTTTTCTATGCTCTTGTTATGTTAATTTTAGGAATCTTTATCCGTGGAAAGAAACTTTTTAGACCGAAGCTGAATTTGATTATTTTAGGAGGGACGTTTGTTTTAGCGATTATTGGTGCTACTATGGCACCGACAACGCAAACAGCCGCAGAGCCTAAAGTCGAAACGAAGAGCGAAGAAGTGCAAAAGGATAAATTAGCGAAGGAACAAGAAGAAGCTAAGCAAAAACTTGAAAAAGAACAAGCTGAGCTAAAGAAAGAGCAAGAAAAACTAGCCAAAATACAGGCTGAACAATTGAAAAAAGAACAGGCGCAATTGGCTAAAGATAAAGCACTTGCTGAACAGAAAGCGAAAGACTTAAAAATCCAGCAAGAGCAGCAAGCAAAATTAGAGGCAGAACAAAAGGCCGCCCAAATAGCAGAGAAAGAAAAAGCAGCGGAAGAAGCTCAAAAAGCGAAGGAAAAAGAAGAACAGCGGCAACAAGCATTGAAGGATCAACAAGAGCGTGAAAAGCAAGAAGCTCAAGCAAAACAAGCCTCTCCGCCTGCGAGTAACGATGGTGGAAGCGGGAATCAATATGTCGATTCGAATGGTCAAGGAACGATAAAAGGTAGCGTTAACGGCATCTACCACTTACCTGGTGGAACCTACTATAACCGTACAAAGAATGTCGTTGCTTGGTTCAAAACAACCGCCGAGGCTGAAGCTGCAGGATACAGGCCGTCAGAGCGTTAATCCTAAAAAGTGCCAAATTCAAATTTGGTGCTTTTTCTTATATTTAATGAAAGCTTATCAATTTTGCCAGCCATTGTTCCCCTACTCCAATCGCGTGCGTCTTCCTTCCGTCTTGATTGAAAAACAGCATTAAATCGTTATTCCCAAGATTAATCACTAGCTGCGACTTCTTCTTTTTCCGCATCAAAATTGGTGTCATCACTTCTTCTTCCACCCAATGGTATTGCAAATTGTCTGTTAGAAAGATATACATTTCTAATCCTGAATTCTTATAAATCTCCATCAAATGTAGCATCTTCGGATAGTTGGATGGTACATTTTTGATGAGTATGTATTTCTTTTTGAGTGACAATTCTTCGCATTCGAGTTCTGGAAACTCCATCTGAAAATCTGCTAATTTCCAAATTTTCGTTGTGACTATAATCGAGATATTGCTTTCATGAAAGGCTTGGTGTTGCAGTTTCTTAAGAATATTTGCTTCGGTGGAAATGACATGGAAGAGACTTTTCACTTGGAACGGGAAATAATTTTCTAGCGGATTCATGAGACACCTCCTGCTATTCATTATAATATAGAATCTGATAAACCTTGCAATAAAAGCATATAGTTAGTATACTAACTATATGCTTTTATTATTTACGAAACAGGTGATATGATGAACGAATTTGGTTATTTATTAATGAACAGCGCGAAAAAGCTGCGTCATGCTTTGAATGTCGCTTTGGAGAAACACGACGTCACCAGTGCGCAGTGGGCTATTTTGAAACATCTTCAAATCCTTGATGGGCAGGCAGTTACGAGTCGCCTCCTGTCAGACAGACTTGGTTTTGATAAGCCGACTGTATCTGGTATTATTTCTAGGCTTGAGCAAAAAGGACTTCTTGCAAAACAGGCAAATACGCAAGATCGGCGCTCCTTTTCCTTACAACTGACTCCAAGTGCCCATGAAATCCTGCCGCAACTCGAAGCCACCAGTCAGGAAGTAACCGCCTCTTTTTTATCAATCTACACACCCGAAGAACAGCGCATTTTTGTGGCATTATTGCAGAAAAAACTAGAAAGGGATGAGTGATTTGGAGAAAATATTAGTGCTTGGCGCCACAGGAAATATCGGTTTTACAGTAGTTCAGAAGTTAACGGAAAACGGTATAGCAGTGCGTGCTGGGGTCTCGAATCCTGAAAAAAGTAAAACATTATGGGCAGATAACGCATTAGTCGATGTTATTCATTTCGATTTCTTGGACACCGCTACTTTTCCTAGTGCATTAGAAGGTATTACAAAAGTGTTTTTTGTCCGCCCTCCGCAGCTTTCCAAACCGAAAGAGGATATGTTTCCATTTTTGCGGTTTTTAAAAGAGCGTTCTGTAGCTCATGTCGTTTTCGTTTCTTTGATTGGAGTTGAGAAAAATCCAGTCACGCCGCATCATAAAATCGAGAAAGAGATGGTGCGCCTTGCGTTGCCGTACACTTTTTTGCGACCTAGTTTCTTCATGCAGAACTTGAATACAACTCATCAGGAGGATATTCAGAAGCACAGCGATTTGTTTATCCCAGCTGGCAAAGCAAAAACTAGTTTTATTGATACGCGGGATATTGGTGAGATTGCGGCGATTTGTCTCATGAATACGCCTGATCATCTGCATCAGAAATATAGTATTACTGGGAAGGAAGCCGTGAGTTACGATGAAGTTGCGGATAGAATGACTGCAATTCTAGGAAAAAAAATCACGTATAGTAAGCCGTCACTGCGGTATTTCCGGTCGACGATGATCAAGCGTGGTATTCCGAAAGAGTATGCGAATGTGATGACGATGTTGTATTTTATTACGCAGATGGGAAACGCGAAGAAAGTCACGGTCACTGCGAACGAACTTCTAAAACGTGAACTGACTTCTATCGATCAGTATATTGCAGATTATCGGACATCATTTCTATGATAAAAGCGCCAAATCTCTAAATTGAGGTCTGGCGCTTTTTCTAATTCTCCAAAATCCGATGTTGCCCGCTGTACACACTAAATTCATTACCGCGAATAAAGCCGACAGCCGTGATATTGAGTTCCCGCGCCATTTCTATCGCTAGTTCTGTGGGTGCCGAGCGCGATAAAATAATACCGCAACCAATTTTCGCCGTCTTCACTAAAATCTCCGAGGAAATCCGACCGCTAAAAATAATCGCCTTGTCCGTCATCGGAATTTCTGACTTCAAGCAATGTCCATAAATTTTATCAAGCGCGTTGTGCCGGCCAATATCCATCCGCACACAAATGACCTCATCACGACTGCAAAGCGCAGCGTTATGCACTCCGCCAGTTTTGCGAAACGTATCAGAATCCGCTTCAAATCGCGACATCAAATCGAAAATTTCCGCCGGACGCAACACCAAATCCGTCTCATTCCGCGTCTCCACCAGCGATGCATCCGATTGAAAATAGAAATTCTCCCGCGACTTCCCGCAACAAGACGTGATGTAACGTTTCGCGCGATATTTCGCATTAAATTTATTCACAAAATTCGCCGTCACCTTCGCGTGACCCGTCGCCTCAATGATTTCCACGCGATCAATATCCGCCACACCGCGCACAATCCCCTCCGAAGTCAGGAACCCAATCACCAAATCCTCCGCATATTCCGGCGTGCAGACAATCGTCACCAGCTCCTCCTCGTTCACATAAATCGTCAGCGGATACTCCACGGCCACCGTCGCCACATCATCAAACATATGCCCCTCTTTAAAACGTCGAATCCCAAGCCCCGCAGTCGTTTCCATCCTCGCCCCCACCTAACGAAAACCCCAGATGCGCATTTGTAAGCACCATCTGGAGTCTAATTTTTATTTCAGTTCCTGGCCGACGCCTTTTAAAAATGCCAAGCCGTAGCGCAACGCCCGGTTCACATCAGGGTCCTTCATCGCTTTTGCCAAGCCGAAAAGTCCCAGCGTCGTGTCATCTTTCAAGCTCTCATTCGCCTTCGCCTGCGCGTTCGCCAGTCCAGCCAACAATTGCTCCGTCTGCTCCGGTTTCGTCTCCGTCAATAATTTACTCGATATCATCAAATTATTAATCGCATTCGTCGCCGGTTCCTTCCGCGCCTCGTTCAAAAAGGTCGTCGCGATATCCTCTTTCGCCTTCAAAGCACTGTTCAACATATCCAGCGCCCCAGAATCATGCAGCGACTTCACTAACTCCAAAACTTCCATGAAAGCCGCATCATCCGTCGCAATCTGGTCTTTTATTGCCGTCATTTTATCCTGTTTTATCTGATCTTCTGTTTTTTCCACACGGCGGATTTTAGAAATCGGTTCTGCCATCACGCGTCACTCCCTTTCTTACACGCACAGTTTCCACCACAAGCACAATTATGCTTCGAAATCGGTTTGTAGTCCGCACGTGCCCACTTGCGCTCAATTTCCACACCATTTTGCGGGAACCTTGCTGCATTTCGTGGGTTATGTTTCGGTAGCGGATTTTCGCCACATTTTTGCAATACTTCTAAGTTTACCTTCGTTTGTTTGTAGGCCGGCGTCTTCGTCCGCACATCACCCGCGCTCGACGTTAACAAGTTGACCGCCGTTTCGTGACTGACTGAGTGCATCGGCAAGTAAACCTCATTTTCGCGAACCCGATCCGTCACGACCGCGTGTACCTTAATGTGACCGTATGGCGACGTCAATCGTACCAGCGAACCGTCCTCCACACCACGTTTCTGCGCCAATTCCTTCGATACCTCTACAAAAACTTCCGGTAATTTATAATCCAAGCCCTTCGTTTTATGCGTCAAATTCCCTTCATGGAACTGCTCCAACAAACGACCATTATTAAGCGTTAAATCAAACTCTTTCGGGAACTCAATCGGCGCTATATAAGGCAATACAGACAATTTCGCCTTGCCATCTGGGAAGTTAAAACGATCCTCATAAAGCAGCGGCATATCGACACCATCCGCCGAAACCGGCCAAACAAGGCTATCAAAACCTTCCATCCGATCATAGCTCACACCCGCGAAGAATGGCGCCAGACTAGCAACCTCATCCATAATCTCACTCGGATGCGTAAAGTTCCAATCACCACCACACGCGTTCGCCACTTCTTGAATGATCCACCAATCCGGTTTCGAATCACCAAGCGGCTCTAACACTTCGTACAAGCGCTGCACACGACGCTCCGTATTCGTAAACGTCCCCTCTTTTTCAAGCGAAGGCGATGCCGGTAAAACAACATCAGCAAACTGCGCCGTCTTCGATAAAAAGACATCTTGAACAACGAAGAAATCGAGTTTTGCGAGCGTATCTTGGACATGGTTCGTATTCGAATCCACCCAAGCCATCTCTTCCCCAATCAAGTACATCGCTTTAAGCGTCCCAGCCTCGATTGCGTCAAGCATTTCGTTATTTTTAAGACCCGGTACTTCCGAAATTTCCACGCCATACGCTTCCGAGAAACGCGCGCGAACTTCTGGATTCAAAATCGACTGCACGCCCGGCAATACGTTCGGCAAGGATCCCATATCACACGCACCCTGCACGTTATTGTGCCCACGAAGCGGATACGCGCCCGCGCCATGACGACCAAAGTTCCCCGTCACAAGCAGCAAGTTCGAAATCGCCGCCGACGTATGCGAGCCCGCAATGTTTTGCGTCACACCCATACCCCAACAAATCGCCGTGCCATCAGCCTCGTGTACCATTTGCGCCACATTTTGCAGCGTCTCAATCGAAAGCCCCGTCTCAGCCTCCGCGTACTCAAGCGTAAACGGCTCAAGGAACGTCATGTAATCCGCCACATTCGAAATCCGTGCTTCCATAAACGGCGCATCATGCCATCCCATATCAATCATGTACTTCGCAACCGCCGTCAACCACACAAAATCCGTACCCTGCTTCGGCCGAATAAACAAGTCCGCGCGCTCCGCCATCTCATGCTTCCGAAGATCCGAAACCATCAATTTCTGGCCGTTCAATTTCTGCGCACGCTTCATGCGACTAGCAAGAACCGGATGCCCATCCGCCGGCGAACAACCGACCAAAATCACAAGTCCGGCCGTCTCAATATCCTCCGCCGTTCCCGAATCCGCCCCAATTCCGACCGTATTCGTCAAACCATCCGACGCCGGCGCTTGGCAATAACGCGAACAATTATCCACATTATTCGTCTCAAACACTTGGCGAGACAATTTTTGCATCAAATAATTCTCCTCATTCGTTGTCTTAGAAGAAGAAATAAAACCAAGCGAATCATTGCCGAACTCCGAACGCAAACTGCCCAAACGCTCCGCAATCAAAGCAATCGCTTCCTGCCAAGATGCCTCCACAAATTCATCACCTTGGCGAATCAACGGCGAAGTCAAACGCTGCTCACTATTCACAAAATCCCAACCAAATTTACCCTTCACACACGTCGCAAATTTGTTCACAGGACCTTCACCAGTCGGCTCCACTTTCAAGATTTGACGACCTTTCGTCCAAACCTCAAACGAACACCCAACCCCGCAGAACGTACAAACCGTTTTCGTTTTCTTCGTCCGCGTATCCCGCATCGATTTTTCCATTTCCGACAACGCGAAAACCGTCTGATACGGCGGCTCCACTTTTTTCACCATATCTATCATTGGCTCCAGCACTTCCTCGCCAATTCCCGTCATAAATCCAGCTTGGCCGAGCATCGATTTCTCCATCATCGCGTTACAAGGACAAACCGTCGAGCAAAGCCCACACGACACGCACGACGACATATTCGCCGGACGATCATCATCCCAAATAACCCGGGGCTGCGGCCGATCCCAGTCAATCGAAAGTGTCTCATTCACCTGCACACTCTGACACGCCTCCACACAACGCCCACAAAGAATACACTGATCCGGATCATAACGATAAAACGGGTGCGAGAAGTCATTGATATAGCCCTTCTCACGGAATGGCCGTTCCTGCGAATCCACCTCAAGCAGTTCCGCCGTATTATGTACCCGACAGTTCCCATTATTATTATCACAAACCGTACAATACAACATATGATTCTCTAAAATCCGGTCCATCGCCTCAAGTTGCGCCTCTTTCGCCTTTTCCGAATCCAACTTAATCTCCATTGCATCCTTGAAATCCGTACTACAAGCCCGCATCAACTCGCCGTCAACCTCGCACATACACGTATCACACGACTGAATCGCGCCCATCTGCTTACTATAACAAATATGCGGATGATGCACGCCCTCATCATTCAAATAATCTAAAATTCGCGTTCCTTCTTCCACATCATGCGCCTTGCCATTAATCTTCACCGTGACTTTCACCTTCGCACTCATCCAAAAATCCCTCCTTGAAAACTAAAAACTCATGCCATTTATCGAAAAACGCTTGACCCACCTCACAAATAAGATAAAAAATACCAAACCTTATCTTCAGGTAAGATGCACACTCCGCTTCCAACAAATCGAGCGAAAGCGTTTGTATTCCAGCTAGCATCCTATTCTTCAGGAAGCGTTTCCATTCACCTTTCATTATATCAGTTATTGTGAAAATTGAATAGCAAAAAGTTAACTGATAATCGTTCTCAATCACGTGTTGGCGCCCTTTTCACACCACCTACCAGATTGTGAAAATTAGTGCTAATAGAGACTAATTCCCACCATCCAGATTCTTATCTAATTTTACCTTAAACCCACATCATGAACACATTACCCATATCAAATAGTACTACTAATCCTAGCAATTTTTTGCAGAAATTTATTTATTTTGACTTCATTAGAACCTTTTACATACGATAAAGAAGTATGCTTATATGTCGAAATACCACACATTTTCAGAATTTGCTTACTGAGAACTCGCCCATAATCCTTTTGAATAAAGTTAGCATAAACCGCTGGCGTATCGTGCGTATTAATAATCCAAGCCCGCTTCCCTTTCAGCAACCCAATCGGCCGAATCCCTTTATACTTATACGCAAAATCCTTCGCAAACACCTTATCAATAAATCCCTTTAAAATCGCCGGCGTGCTACTCCACCAAATCGGATAAATAAAAATCAAAAAATCCGCCCAAAGAAGCTGCTCTCTATACTCCTTTGTATACGCATCTCTATGTAAATCTCGACGCTTATTCATACTATCAAAACGTAAAACAGGATCAAACTCCTCTTTATAAAGGTCAATTCCCTTGACGATATTTTTCTTTCCCAACTCTTTTTCCACCGTCTCCTTAATGGCATAATTTAACCCTTCATGATTTGGATACGTATAAATTAGTAGTACATTCATCTTTGATCGCGCTCCTTGCTTGCTTTGTATTTTCATTTATACATGCTACTCTACTCCATAAAACCTTTAGATGCAACACAAGTATTAGAACGGGGGTTGACTTCCAATAACGATGCATGTTACTATTTATTCACGGATTACAAATGTAGTCCGAAGAAAGGAGGCATCACATGGGACACTTACCTAAAATATCCGAAGCTGAATTAGAAGTTATCCAAGTTATTTGGCAAGAATCTCCATTAACGGCCGGTGAAATAATTCAAGCCTTGGAAAAAGAACACGAGTGGAGTCCTAAAACAATACGAACGTTACTCAACCGACTAGTCCAAAAAGAAGCTATTTCCTCCCATCAAGAAAAAGGAAAACTGCACACATACACCGCATTAGTCTCCCAAGAAGATTACATGCAAAGCGAAACAAAATCATTATTAAACCGTTTTTACGGCGCAGCTTTCAAACCATTACTCGTTAACTTTATAAAAGAGGAAAAGCTATCCGCAGAAGATATCGATGAATTAAAGCAACTTTTAGATGATAAAACTGAGTCCAATCCCAGAAAGGATAACTAGTTATGGTTCATACGCTATGGCACACGTATCTCCCCTCCATTTTTGACTGGGTTATCGAAACTTCTATTTTGGCAAGCGTGTTAGTCGTTTTCCTTCTGTGCATCAGATTCGCATTAAAAAAATGGCTAACACCGCAATGGAAATACGCATTATGGCTAATTCTAATAGCAAGGCTTGTACTACCATGGTTCCCAGAAAGCTCGTTCAGCATCTACTCCATACTACCAATAAACCCTGAGCCCGCTCCCATTGTTAGCCAAGAAAGCACAGCAATACCACCCGAAGCCATCGCAGAAGTACCCGTCATAACGGAAGACGTACCTGTCGAAATCAACGTATACACTATCTTTTTATGTATTTGGATACTAGGCGTTCTGATTGCTGGAATTTTCATAATCTTGACAAACAGACGTCTATATAACTATATAAGTAAGCAACCCGAAATAACAGACAAACGAGTTTTGGCCATTTATCGCCAATGCAAGGAAGATATGTCCATTAAAAAAGACATCCCGTTACATTATTCTGGAAAAATTTCAGCACCAACCTTATTCGGAATGAACAAACCTAGGATTTTGCTTGATGAAAAACACGTAAAGCATCTAAATAACGATCAACTAAAATACATTTTTTATCACGAATTATCCCACTATAAAAGAAAAGATATCAGCATTAATTTACTGATGAATTGCCTGCTTATTGTCCACTGGTTCAACCCGGTTCTTTGGTACGCCAATCGCGCCATGCGAGAAGATCAAGAAATGGCCTGCGATAACATGGCCCTGACCTTCATCAATCCCGCAGAAAGAACCGCTTACGGGCACACCATTATTACATTAGTAGAGCAATATTCGACGTACTACCAGCCATCCACATTGGCACATTTCAGTAAAAACAAACTAAGATTAAAGAGGAGAATCATTATGATCAAAAAATTCAATAAAAAATCCCAACTATTAACAGCAGTAGGTTTCATCGCTATTTTGGGCGTATCCGCGTTCTCTCTAGTGGACGTAAAGGCCGAAACAACCGAATCACAAAAGCAAGAAATGGCAGACAAAATGAAAAAAGAAGAAGCCGTAAAACAAGAAGCAGCAGATAAAGTGGCAAGCGGAGAATATGACGAAAAAATGGCTGCTGATTATAAAGCAAAAATGGCGAGCGACAATGCCACTGAGGAAGTAACAAGCGCAGAAATCGACAAAAAAGTAGATGCAGCATACGAAGAGAAGAAACGACAAATGGCTGAGGAAAACGCAGCTAAGAAAGCAGAAGACGCAGCTTTCAACAAAAAAATGGCCGCGGCTACTGAAGAAAAGAAAAAACAGATGAGCGAAGAAAACGCAGCAACTAAGGCAACAAGCGAAAAATATGACGAAAAAACAGCCGCTGATTATAAAGTAAAAATGGCCGCTGAGAACGCAAAATAAGGCATTAAAAACAAACGATGCTCCCCATCTAATGTTCACCCCAAAATTAGACTAAAACTCTGATTTTGGGGTGTTTTATTATTACTTATCCAACCACCGCAAAGCATCCTGACTCATCGATATAATCTCCTCATGCTCCCCAACATTCGTGACAAACAGCAATGACCGAATCCGCTCTGCCGTGGAAAAAAGATGATTATCCGGATACTCCGACTCGATCATATTACTATACCGAATCCCATCCAAATGCTCTATTTTATACGACATCTGATCCGTAACGATAAGCCCCTTTCCATCATAATTCGCCTTAATCCCATTATCCTCCCCATTCAACAACACCGATTTTTGCAGTTTCGTATCGTACAAGTAAAGCCCGTTACCCTTGGAATAAGCCACCAAATTATCACCAACTGGCTTCAAATCACTATAATCCACGCCTAAATCATGTATTTCGTAATTCCCAGACCTCAGATCATAACACTTCAAATGCCCGCTTCCTCGCCGAATATCCCGATACCACATTTTATGCTCTGAAAAAGCCAGAACCGTCCCGTCCGCTCCAACCTCATCAAGCTGCTCCTCCTCAGCCGTTTTCAAATCATACGACATAACCAATCCCGTCTTCCCATTAGACTCCAACCAATAAACCCGGTGACCTATCACATGAAAATCGAAAAATGAGTGCGCATCACTGCCCTTCCATTTCTTCAAAATTTTCTCCTGTTCGATGTCATAGATAACCGTCCGTGTCGCACCGTCCGCGTCTGCCTCCACCCAACCAAGATAATCCTCATTCCCAAAAGTCGAATCAATCCCGTCCATGCCAAACTTCATCTTGCTAGAACCTGGCACCATCTCCATTTTGCCAGTCTTCTTATCAATCCCATAAACAGCCTTCGCGATGTTGTAACTGTCCGTATCGCCTTCCGTATCCACCAACGTATAAATCGTATCCCGCGTATCCACCATGGAGTAAAAACCAACCCCATCCTCACCGATAAACCGCGTCCGATCCTTCTCGTTCACCACCTGCACACGCAATTCCTTATTCGCCTTCACAACCTTATTTATCGCAAAAGCCACACCTAAAACGAGTAAAACCACAATCACAACCACCACTCGTTTTTTCTTCGCATCCATCATTTCTCCCTCACAATCTTAAAAATATATTCCCCATCAATCTGCGCAGGAGACGTCTCCTTAACTGCCGTATTTTCCGACAAATATATTTTCAACGCATCGCCTTTCTTAATATCATCCGCTTCAATCCTTTTCCCATCCGCGTCAAAAATATCACTAGTCTTATGTAACACATACTTCCCATCATCCAGACTAGGCTCCATACCAGTAAACAATTTCAAATGCTGCACATAAAGCGACGAACCTCCATCCTCATAAGCCTCCCCAAGATACAAATTAAAATCATCCTCCGTTTTCGCAAGTGGATACTTCACATCCGGCTCATCACTTGTAAACGAATACGGCATAAACAACACATCCTGCCCCTTACCTATAAAAATATACTGATACACAATATCCGCCGAATCTCCCCGAACCTTGAAATTCTTCACATAATCCCCACTTTTCATCCAATCCCACACAAATTTCTCATCATAAATAGCCTTATTCGGCACACTTTGCTCCTGAATAAACGCATCGATTTCCCTCTCCGCGTAAGCCTTCGTATAATAATGCTTCCCAATAAAAAATCCACCCACAATCACAGCGAGCCCTAGCAACATCCAACTGTACTTATTCTTCATATCATCTGCCTCCACACTTCACGAATTTTCCATAACCTACCCTAAAAGTATCATAAATCACGAATCCGAACAATGACAATCCGCATATCTTTAGGAAATATTTAATCCCCCATACATTCCTTAACAAAATTTAAAGAACCCGATATAATCACAAAACACAAATAAAAAATTTCAAATCCCATCCAATCCCCCAAGCCCGTCCCGC
>NZ_QPKR01000089.1:0-412 GCF_003856515.1 Listeria sp. SHR_NRA_18 | reverse complement strand
CAGCAAATACATGTACAACCGGTATTTGGTTTGCATCTTGTTATCCTTAAGCATGAGGGGTTGAGGCACGGATCAGTAGTTCTCGGTCGGCCTGTTCACGGGGAAGATCGGCCGTGAGCTTGCCATCGGCCATGACCATCACCCGATCGGCCAGTGACATCACCTCATCCAGTTCAGAGGACGAAAACATCACCGCCAGCCCCTGGCGCGCCATAGCCCCGATCAGGTGATAAACGTCGGTTTTCGCTCCTACATCGATCCCGCGTGTCGGTTCGTCAAGAAACACCACCTGCGGGTCAGTCAACAGCGCCTTGCCCAGCACCACCTTCTGCTGATTGCCGCCGCTCAGAGAGGTGACGGGCAATCCCGCATCGCTGACCTTGATTGCCAGCTTTTCGATCATCCCGTTGAC
>NZ_QPKR01000088.1:0-412 GCF_003856515.1 Listeria sp. SHR_NRA_18 | reverse complement strand
TGTTTATTCTCTTTAACCTGGTCAACATCGGCTCGAAATATTTCTTTATCCATTATGGCTACAACAAGGGCGTGGATTTAATCGAGCAGTCGAAAAACTCCAACATCATTCAACGCATCTCAAACGTGGCCAACGTGGTGGGCGTGATGGTGCTAGGCTCGCTGATAGCCACCACCGTCAAGATATCGACCCCCTTGGTGATCGCGGTTGGCGAGCAGTCGATAAAAGTCCAGGAGATGTTTGACAAGGTTGCACCTAACCTGCTGACGTTACTGTTCTCCTTGGGCATATTCTTCCTGGTCAAAAAGTTTAAAGGAAAATATACGGTGTCACTCATCATTGCAATGATGGTGTTCGGCGTCATTTGCTCCATGTTTGGCATTTTAAGTTAAAGGGAATAGTGATGAATTCG
>NZ_QPKR01000087.1:0-414 GCF_003856515.1 Listeria sp. SHR_NRA_18 | reverse complement strand
AGCTTGAACATCCTGCTGGAGGGTGTGCCAAATGGGATGGACATTGCCGAGGTCAGGACCAGCATTGCCAAAGTAAGCGGCGTGACGTCGGTTCACGACCTGCACATCTGGGCCCTGACCAGTGGCAAACCCAGCCTCACGGCACATGTCGTGCACGACCCTTCGTCCACTCCTGAGATCGTGCGGGAAGCCATCAACGCGATTCTTGCTGACAGGTTCGCAGTTTTTCATACGACGCTACAGATGGAGTCGGTTCCCTGTCGTCTGGCGGATGAGATGGACAGCTTTACGGCGCCGGCAAAGCACGTTGGTGGACAAGCAGAAGGCTATGCATAGCGCATACGCGAATCTGAGAACGCACTATCGTGATAGCTTGGCCAAAAAACGAGGACACTGATGTCGAAACCAGAAGGA
>NZ_QPKR01000086.1:0-415 GCF_003856515.1 Listeria sp. SHR_NRA_18 | reverse complement strand
CCGATGCACTTATCGGTGTCGACGCGCACGATGCCATCACCGGGGCGCTTATGCATCGCGGTGGTTGGGCAGTTCACCGTACAGATCGGATCCTTGCAGTGGTTACAGGATATCGACAGGGTATAGGCGTATACGTTGTTATGGAAACCGCCTTGGCCGGTGGAGACAAAACCGCCGCCTTTAACCTCATAAATGCGGCGAAAGCGCCGCCCGACCTCCAGATTATTCTTGTCTTTACAGGCGACTTGGCAGGCTTTGCAGCCGGAACAGCGAGAGGAGTCAATATAGAACCCAAGCTGGCGATCGCTGACAGGGGCATACTCGATAAATTTACTCATGCTTTGGCAACCTCCACAAGCATCGTTTGGTGAGAGTTACCTTTCGCCAACGCGGTGATCCGCGCAGAGCTAAGCAC
>NZ_QPKR01000085.1:0-417 GCF_003856515.1 Listeria sp. SHR_NRA_18 | reverse complement strand
TGATATCACTGCCACCGTCGACTCCATTCCGCTGATCACCGGCTCTATTCTGGCGAAGAAACTGGCCGAAGGGCTGGATGCGTTGGTTATGGACGTGAAAGTTGGCAGCGGTGCCTTTATGCCGACCTACCAGCTTTCTGACGATCTGGCGCAGGCGATCGTGGGCGTTGCGAATGGTGCCGGTTGCAAGACTACCGCGCTGCTGACTGACATGAACCAGGTGCTGGCTTCCAGCGCTGGTAATGCGGTCGAAGTGCGTGAAGCGGTACGCTTCCTGACCGGGGAATATCGCAATCCGCGTCTGCTGGAAGTGACCATGGCGTTGAGCGTGGAAATGCTGCTGTCTGGCGGCCTGGCCACCGACGATGCTGATGCGCGTGCCAAACTGCAGGCGGTGCTGGATAACGGCAAAGCGGC
>NZ_QPKR01000084.1:0-417 GCF_003856515.1 Listeria sp. SHR_NRA_18 | reverse complement strand
GGCAACGTGGGAATTTACATCGCTTTTCTGGTGAGCTCGATAACGCGCAGTTTCGCGATCGCTTTCGCCAGTTCAGCAGATGCCTGAGCATAGTCGACATCGCCATGAGAGCTACGGATGTGCTCTTCAGCTTTACGCTTAGCTTCCAGCGCTCTCGCTTCGTCGAGGTCCGTTCCACGGATGGCAGTGTCCGCCAGCACGGTTACCACGCTCGGCTGTACCTCAAGGATACCGCCGGACAGGTAGATGAACTCTTCTTCACCGTGCTGTTTAACAATACGCACCATGCCAGGCTTGATGGCAGTCAGCAGCGGCGCATGGCCAGGGAAGATCCCCAGTTCGCCTTCGCTGCCTGTCACCTGGATCTTCTGCACCAGGCCGGAAAACATCTGTTTTTCCGCGCTGACGACATCCAGA
>NZ_QPKR01000083.1:0-419 GCF_003856515.1 Listeria sp. SHR_NRA_18 | reverse complement strand
GTATTAATCCTTCGGGGGTAACCCCACCGCGTGATTTTTTTCTTTTTCAAGAACACGCAGACCGAGTAGTTGCATACGAAGGCCGTGCTTTCCGAAAGGAATGCGCGGCTTGTTCTCGTTTATAGGCAATCGTAACAGGGGCTTATGGCTGGACGAATTCCGCGTGTATTTATCAATGACTTGCTGGCTCGCACCGACATCGTCGATCTGATCGACGCCCGGGTAAAGCTTAAAAAGCAGGGCAAGAACTATCACGCGTGCTGTCCGTTCCACCACGAAAAAACGCCTTCATTCACCGTTAATGGCGACAAACAGTTTTATCACTGTTTTGGTTGTGGAGCGCACGGTAACGCCGTCGACTTCCTGATGAATTACGACAGGCTCGAGTTTGTCGAAACCATCGAGGAACTGGCCACCAT
>NZ_QPKR01000082.1:0-419 GCF_003856515.1 Listeria sp. SHR_NRA_18 | reverse complement strand
GTGTAGCACGCAAATGCTGCTCAATGCCCTTACGCTCGGTGATCTCCTGCTCCAGCCGGGATTTTTGCTGGTTCAACTGGCCTAGGGTCCGCCGCAACAGGCGGGCGATGCGGCCCAGTTCATCGCCACCGTAAACCGGGATCGCTGCGTTGGTTTCCCCAAGGCCGATGCGTACCACCACCTGGTTGAGCTGGGTAAAACGCTTGACCAGGCGGGAACGGATAAAATAGTGATTGAGCAAATAAACCAATAACATCGCCAGCAGTGTGGCGATCACAATTAGCCTGCCGCTGACGCGGATGATCTGCTCCAGGCGATGGTTAAAAGTCTGCATCTGCTGGTGGCTGTTACTCAGTTGCGATTCCAGCTGTGTGCGAAAGCGGGCAAGCGTCGCCTCCTTGGCCTGGGTAGCCAACGTA
>NZ_QPKR01000081.1:0-421 GCF_003856515.1 Listeria sp. SHR_NRA_18 | reverse complement strand
GGTTCACCGCGTGCGTGGCGGTGGCCGCCAGGCCGATGGTGAGGCCGTCCGGTGCGGCCTTGGCCACGGCATCGGCGCCGATGTTGCCGCCGGCACCGGCCTTGTTGTCGATCACGACCGTGCCGAGCGAATCGCGCACGCGCTCGGCCAGCAGCCGGGCGGTGGCGTCGAGCGGGCCGCCCGGGGCATAGGGAACGATGAGCCGGATGGTCGCGTCGTGGCCGGGAGCCTGTGCCAGCGCCAGGGGGGAAACACAGGCGGCGGCAGCCGTCGCCGAAAGAAGGAAATGTCTGCGGTGCGTCATGGGCGCCATTGTGCAGAAAAACCGCGCTACCGACGCCGGGAGCTTCGGTGCAGTGTCCTACAGCATCACCTTGCGGCGATTTCTATAAACGACACATCGAGCGCCGCGGCGCTCGAT
>NZ_QPKR01000080.1:0-421 GCF_003856515.1 Listeria sp. SHR_NRA_18 | reverse complement strand
GCTTTGAACACCACCTGCTGCTGAAAATGGCCGGGCCGGGTGTGGCAGAGGCCGAACAGTATCTGAAAAGCTACTTTGCCCAGGCCGAAGGTGACTTTTTCGTCTGTACGCCTGAAGAAGGCAAGAAAGCGTTCCTGCACCGCTTTGCCGCAGCGGGCGCCGCCGTGCGCTATCACGCGGTACATGCCGATCAGGTCGAGGACATTCTGGCGCTGGATATCGCCCTGCGCCGCAACGATACCGAGTGGTTTGAAACTCTGCCGCCGGAGATCGACAACCAGTTAGTGCACAAGCTGTATTACGGCCACTTTATGTGCCACGTGTTCCACCAGGATTATGTGGTGAAAAAAGGCGCGGACAGCCATGCGCTGAAAGAACAGATGTTGGCGATCCTCAATCAGCGTGGTGCGGAGTATCCGGC
>NZ_QPKR01000007.1:0-203629 GCF_003856515.1 Listeria sp. SHR_NRA_18 | reverse complement strand
TTCCATAGCTCCATTATAATCTGGGAAATCACACAATATCAAAGCAAACCATTTACAAGCCGACAGGCTGTTATATGAAATTTTCAAAGAACAATTAAGAAGCTATAAACTTATTATACGAGGAGTGAGTGCAATGAAGGTACAATGGCAAGTGATTGTTGGGATTATTATAGCTATTTTGATTTTTGTGTTTGGAACGACGAACATGGGAACAGTAGATGTCAAATTATTATTCTGGACGGTGCAATGGCCGCTTATTATCGTGATTCTAGGCTCGGTCGCAGCGGGCATTATCATGGTGCTTTGCTTTAATTATTACAGATCGAGAAAGAAGAAAAAAAGCGTGAAAGTCAAAGCAAAATAAGCATATGTACAAAAAATCTCCAAAGGTTGTTCCTAAACCTTTGGAGATTAGTATTTTATTTTAGAATTTTTCGGTGAAATTGTTGGTGAGAATCCTGCACTTGTTGGTGCGGTTTCCCATGTAAATTTTCGGCGAATGGCTTTTTCTCTTTGTCCTTTGGAAGAGCGTCACTGATTTTCGGTGTGTGAATCGCTTGCGAGGTCTGACTTTTTTTAGAATTGGTCATTTTTAAAAACCTCCTTTGTTGTTCCTTACCCTGAGGGCGGAGAGTTAAAACACAGATTTTGGATTGGAAGTTTCTCATTAGATGGGAGGCTTTTTTGTTTGTGCATTTGAAAACATGTCCTTGACAAGCAGAAGTGTTTCTATTAGAATAGGTTCTGTAAACGATAATGAAAATCATTCTCAATTAAAAGGCGGGTGATTACTTGAAGAGAGCGATACTTATTATTGTGTTTTTATTATTGGCATTGCTTTCGGTGTTCGTTGGCGTGCAGAAGATTTCTATTGTACATATTTTTGAATTGACGCGGGAACAGTGGGACATTATTTGGATAAGTCGGATTCCTAGGCTTGTGAGTATTATTTTGGCCGGAGCTGGGATTAGTATTTGTGGGATGATTATGCAGAGTTTGACGCAGAATAAGTTTGTTTCACCAACGACGGCGGGGACGATGGATGCTGCGAGATTAGGGATATTGGTGTCTTTGCTTGTTTTTACAACGGCGAGTCCTTTGGTGAAAATGGGTGTGGCGTTTCTGTTTGCGCTTCTCGGGACATTTATATTTATGCAGATTTTGGAGCGAATTCCGTTTAAAGATACGATTTTTATTCCGCTTGTTGGGTTGATGTTCGGCGGGATTCTCAGTTCGATTACGACGTTCTTTGCGTATAAGTTTGATTTGATTCAAAATATTTCTTCGTGGCTTCAAGGGGATTTCTCGATGGTGCTAAAAGGGCGATATGAGCTGCTTTACGTTGCGGTTCCGCTGATTGTGATTGCGTATTTGTATGCGAATCAGCTCACGGTTGCTGGGATGGGGGAGACGTTTTCGCGGAATTTGGGATTGTCTTATAAGGCGATTATGCGGATTGGATTGGTGATAGTTGCGTTTATTACGGCGTCTGTGGTTCTGACGGTTGGCATGATACCTTTTCTTGGCTTGATTGTACCGAATATTGTGTCGATTTATCGCGGGGATAATATTAAGAAAACTTTGTTTGATACGGCGGTTTTTGGCGCGACTTTCTTGCTGTTTTGTGACGTGCTTGGTCGGGTGATTATTTATCCGTACGAAATTTCGATTAGTTTGATGGTAGGGATTATTGGGAGCGCGATTTTTATTTATCTGCTAATGAGGAGAAAAGCTTATGCGTAAAAATTGGATTTTAGCAGGTATTGTTGTGTTTTTGATGGCGGGTTATTTGTTTTTGTTCATGGGTGGAAGTCCGGCGTTTGCGCTCGCGCTTCGGTCGACGAAGCTGATTGCGATTGTGTTTACGGGGATTGCGATTGCGGTTTCGACGGTGGTTTTCCAGACGATTACGCAGAATAAGATTTTGACGCCTTCGATTATGGGGCTGGATTCGTTATACATGTTATTGCAGACGTCGCTCGTGTTTCTTTTTGGGTCACAGGCGTTGATGCGGGCTGGAAGTGGGCGCTGGAATTTCTTTTTATCGGTCGTTTTGATGATGGGATTTGCACTTGTTTTATACTGGTTGATGTTTAAGCGGAATGGACGGAATATTTATTTCTTGCTGCTGGTCGGGATTGTGTGCGGGACGTTTTTCTCTAGTTTTTCATCGTTTATGGAGATGTTGATTGATCCGAATGAGTTCCAGATTGTGCAGGATAAGATGTTTGCGAGTTTTAATAATGTGAATACGTCGATTTTGGCGATTGCAATCCTTATTTTCGTAGCGGCGATGCTTTATTTGTTGCGATTTGTGAAGTATTTGGATGTGCTGGCGCTGGGCAAGGATCACGCGGTGAATTTGGGCGTTCCGTATAACAAAATTGTGAAACAGTTGCTGCTCATTATCGTGGTGCTGGTCTCGGTTGCGACGGCGCTCGTTGGACCGATTACGTTTTTAGGATTGATTGTGGCGAATGTGGCGTATCAATTTTTGAAAACGCATCGGCATGTGACGTTGCTTGTTGGGGCGAGCTTGATAAGTCTGGTGGCGCTCGTTGGTGGGCAGTTGTTGGCGGAGCGGGTGTTCCATTTCGATACGCCGATCAGTGTGATTATTAACCTGTGCGGCGGTGTGTATTTCTTGTATTTGCTTTTGAGAGGGGCGAAATTATGATTGAAGTGCGGAACTTAGGAAAAAAATATGGGACAAAAAATGTGCTTCAAGCGGTTGATTTGGTGATTCCTGAGAAGCAGATCGTGTCGTTTATCGGGGCAAATGGTGCTGGAAAAAGTACGTTGTTGTCGATTATTGCGCGGTTGATGAAAGCGGATAGTGGCGAGGTTTTGGTGGATGGCGTGGCGCTCGGTGATTGGAAGTCGGATGATTTGGCGAAACGGTTGTCGATTTTGAAGCAGAGTAATCATGTCACGATGCGTTTGACAGTGCGAGATTTGGTGGCTTTTGGGCGGTTTCCGCATTCGAAAGGACGCTTGCAAAAGGATGATGAGGCGTTTATCGAGATGGCGCTGGATTATATGGAATTGCGGGATTTGGCGTCGCGCTATTTGGATGAGCTTAGTGGTGGTCAGCAGCAGCGGGCGTATATTGCGATGATTATTGCGCAGAATACGGATTATATTTTGCTGGATGAGCCACTGAATAATTTGGATATGAAACATTCGGTGCAAATTATGCAGTTGTTGCGGCGTTTGGTGGATGAGCTGGGCAAGACGGTGTTGCTGGTTTTGCATGATATTAATTTTGCGTCGTGTTATTCGGATTCGATTGTGGCTTTGAAGAATGGCGCGGTTGTGGCGAATGGCAGCACGGCGGAGATGATTCAGGAAGACGTGTTGGCGCAGGTTTTTGATATGCATATTCCGATTTCGTTGATTAATAACGACCGGATTGGCGTGTATTTTAAATAAAGGAGGTGAGGGCGCGAAACGGTTGGTATGACAAGGAATAATAGCTTCAAAAATAGATAAATAAGGGTGGTTAAAGTAGATGAAGAAATTAGTAATGGTCGCAATGTTGATGCTTTTGACGGTGTTTGCGGTTGCTTGTGGGACGGATGAAAAGACGAATGCGGACGCGGAAAAAACAGCGAAGGAATTAACGATTAAGCACGAACTTGGCGATACGAAAGTGAAGCAAAACCCTGGAAAAGTGGTTGTTTTTGATTTTGGAACACTTGATACGTTGCAGGCACTCGATTTGTCTAAAAATGTGACTGGTTTGCCGAAACAATCTTTGCCGAAGTATTTGGATGCTTTTGCGAGTGATAAATACGCGGATCTTGGCGGTTTGAAAGAGCCTGATTTTGAGAAAATAAACGAGGCGGCACCGGATTTGAACATTATTTCTGGGCGCCAATCCGATTCTTATGATAAATTTTCCGATATTGCACCAACGATTTATCAAGGTGTGGACACGAAGGATTATATGAAGTCGTTCCAAGCGAATGTGAACACGGTGGCTAGTTTGTTTGGAAAAGAGGACGAAGCGAAGAAGCAATTGGATGCGATTGACAAGCAGGTTGCGGATGTAAAAGCGAGCGTGCCAGCTGGTAAAACGGGATTAATTATTTTGGCGAACGATGGAAAAATGAGTGCGTATGGCCCTGGTTCGCGCTTTGGATTGATTCATGATGTACTTGGTGTGACGCCGGCGGATCCGAAAATTGAAGCGTCAACGCATGGTCAAAGTATTTCTTCCGAGTATATTGCGGAGAAAAATCCAGATTACTTGTATGTGATCGACCGCGGTGCAGCGATTGGTGGGGAATCTTCCGCGAAATCAGTTGTTGAGAATGATTTAGTGAAAAAGACGAATGCTTATAAAAATGGCAATATTGTTTACTTAAATCCAGAGTATTGGTACTTGTCTGGAGGCGGGTTAGAGTCTGTTTCGGAAATGGTGAAAGAGGTTGGAGATAGCTTTAAATAAGGAGGAAAAACTGCTCCGCGACATATGTCGCTGAGCAGTTTTATTTGGCGTTATATTCTTCTTTTAAAATAGCGTAATAAGCGTCGTCTACGAATTCTTCTTTGACGTAGCGGCTTTTTCGAAGTGTGCCTTCGTAAGTCATACCTAGTCGCTGCATGACTTTTCCGGAGGCGGGGTTGCGGACGTCGTGCATGGCGTAAACGCGTTCTAGTTGTAGTGTTTGGAAAGCAAGATCGAGGATAGCGCGCGCAGCTTCGATCATGTACCCATGGCCCCAGTAATCGCGATGGAGGACGTAGCCGAGACAACCGCTTCGGTTCATCGGATCAATGCGAATATCGATGGTACCGATAAATTTGCCAGTTTCAGCGAGTTCTATCCCGTATTTTCCGATTGGAGACGCGACGAAATACTCGGCGATTTTTTGACGGGTTATCTCGATGGATGGATGTGTATCAAAAACAAAGCGTGTATTTTCATCATCAGAGGCGTATTCGAACATGTCTTTTGCGTCGGCGAGCGTTATTGGGCGTAAGATGAGTCGTTCGGTGTGAATGATTTGATGTTCCACTAACAAGTAAGTAAAGCTTTCCATTTTCGTTCCCTCCTTTTGGGTATTGTTGCTTATTTTAGCACATTTATAGTGGCGATTAAAGTCTATATTGAAAGTTTTTTATAATATGCTATGATGAAGTTATTATATAAAAAGGGAGGCTTTTCCATGTTAAAAGAAAAACTTGAAAAATTGGTAGCACCTGAAATTGTAGATCGGATTCTTGCGACGGAAGTAGAACGGATTTTGTTGTCTTGTGAAGGCGATGGGGAGTTAGGATTGACTGATAGTAAGGCGGGCGGGCGTGGCTATGTGCCTAAATCTATGGAATATCCACGTAATAACGACGGGGGTCCTCTTAGTTTGCTGGCGCAGATTAATTTTTCAGAAATGCCTGATTTGGAGGACTTTCCGAAAACGGGATTGTTAGCGTTTTACATTGATTATTTCGATGATTTGACTGGGCTTGATTTTGATGATCAGACGTGTCAAAATGGCTTCCGAGTTTTGTATTTTGAAACAGCGGATGAGGCTAGTTATTCAGCAGAGGAACAGGATACTTTTTTTGCGTCGGTGGATGAGGCGTTTTATCCAATTGTGGATGGTGAATTTCGTTTACAAGGGGAAATCCAGAAACAAGTGGCTTTGAAAGATAGTTATGATTTTAAGCAGGCGTATGGCGGTGAGTTTTATGATTTGATGGATACGTGGACTGGTGAGGACGAGGATAAGGTGGACGCGCTGTTTGAATTGGATAGTAGCGGTAGTCAGCTTGGCGGTTATCCGTTTTTCACGCAAGAAGATCCGCGGCTTGGTGATGAGAAGGCGCATCACGACACGTTGTTATTTCAGCTAGATTCAGTTGATGGTATTATGTGGGGGGATATGGGTGTTGGCAACTTCTTTATTAACCGGGAAGATTTGAAGCGAAAAGATTTCTCGAATGTGCTATATAACTGGGATTGTTATTGATTTTAAAGGAGAATGTTTTTCCTAAATGATATTAGAGCAAGTAGCTAATTTCTTAAGTCCTATAAAAAATGTTGAGGTAGAAAACAATCTGCCTCAACATTTTTTTGTGCTTATTCTAACTAGCAGGTATAGAATCAAAAAGTGATATCCAAAGAATTGACACGCATGAATTTATAATATAATATATACATAGAATTACTATGCATATGTGATATATGTATCGGAGGGAGACTGTTATGAAGATTAGTAAAGAGTTGCTAAAAGGTAGTACCACCACGCTTATTTTAAGCCTACTCCATTCAAAACCAATGTATGGCTATGAAATTATTAAAGAGTTGGAAAGGAAGTCTGAGGGAATTTTTAGTCTTAAAGAAGGAACGATTTATCCCCTTCTGCATACGCTTGAAGATAAAGGCTTGATTATTTCTTATTGGGAAGAAGGTCAAGGGAAGAGAAAGAGAAAATACTATAATATCAACGAAAAAGGTAAGGAATTTATAAAAGAAAAAAAGGAAGAATGGTCCATCTTTAAAACGGCAGTGGACGAAGTGTTGAAAGGAGAGAAAACGGTATGCGATTAGAGCACGATTTTGAAGTATATATTAAAGAATTGTGTAAAAAAATAAGAAATAAAGATGTACATGCTAGTTTAAAATTGGAAATAAGTGATCATCTTCAAACGCTTAAAGAGGAAGGTTTGCTTGCTGGGCTCTCAGAAAAAGAGGCAATTGCTCAAGCATTGAGTCGTATGGGGGATGTAAATGTACTTGGAAAGCAACTCAACAAAACACACAAAGCTCCAATGGATATCAAAACCATATTTCCAGTAATGATAGCCTCCCTGTTTGGATTAATCGTCATGTATTATTTACAATTTCATTCTACTTTTGCAGCGCTCCAGGACATGGAAGTATTTAGTAAAAGCTTTCTCTTTTACTTAGTAGGAATTCTTCTTATGCTAAGCTTGTCTAGGTTTGACTATAGAAAGTTATTAAAGTTCTCCAAACCTCTATACGTGGGAACCGTCTTCATTCTATTAATAACTGTTCTTTTTGGTGTTAGGGTGGATGGGATTCCGTTTTTAATCTTAGGTTTTGCTAATGTTAATTTTATCGAGATTACTCCTTTTCTCCTAGTTATATCCTTTGCTGGAATCTTTCACTCTTGGAATTGGAATGATTCTCGAAAATCTTGGCTTGGAGTAGGCATCTTGGTACTCCCTGTCTTATTACTATTAACAACAAGTGCCATAGCAACTTCGATCATTTGTATTATTGCTTGCACAGCCATTATGTTGAGTTCTAGAGCAAGTATGAAGCAAACGGTGGCATTTACAGCTACTACATTTATATGGCCAATCTTCAATCTATGGACGCTATCGCAAAATGGTACATTGATTGATGCTGGGTATATAAAAAACCTAGGCACATCTCATTTTATTGGAAGTAGTCTTCAGTTAACCCCAAATTTAATTTCTGAGGTACATACAGATTTCATATTCACGTACATCATCTATTCATTTGGTTGGTTAGCCGCGGTTATTGCACTCGTATTGCTTCTATTCTTTATTTGTAGGATATGGAGTGCCGCAAAAGGGATTCATTTCAATTATGGTAAAATGCTGGTTATAGGGTTGGCAGTAACCTTTGCAAGCCAATTTATACTAAGCATCCTGACAAACCTGGGCTTATCATCTTCACTTGGTGTAGCAACGCCATTCATGAGCTTCGGAGGGACACATATATTGTTGGAGATGATTGCATTAGGTCTGATTTTAAACATATTTAGAAGACGAAAAACAGATGTACAAATAAATGGAGCAGAAAACCAGAGTCTGGGAGAAAGTTAGATTTTTTATTGGCGTTTAATGTATCGTTATTGATTTTAAGGGAGTTTAGGAGCGAGTGTTGTTCCTAAACTTCTTTTTCTGTCTGTAAAACCTTAACATTTCTTTAAAAAGTTTTTAGTAAGCCTTGATTGTTGGGTGGTATGCTAGGAACTACAGAAAAGACGAGGAGGAGATAGAATGAAAAAGTTAACGATTTGGACGGTTCTGCCAGTGCTATCCCTTTGCGCGGCGGTCATGATGTATTATTTTTGGTTTCAAGGATGGTTGCAATTTTATTTGAGAGATGTGATGCAAGCGGTGGATCACATGGGATATATAACGGTTGGTGTGACGGCATTGATGCTTTATCTTTGCGCGGTACAGCTGGTCAATTGGAAAATTAATAAGACGTTGCTTGTTTTGACGTATGTGATTTATTTTGGGATTATGATTGGGCTTCTTTTTGGAAAAGCGTCTGGTGCGCAAGGATTTTCGACGGATACGTTTGGTTTTGTGGATACGTTTATTTCTGGGAACTTGCGGGTGATCACGATTGGAAACGTGCTTGCTTTTGTGCCGATTGGTTTCTTGATGAAGAAATTATCACCCCTGATGGCGTTGTTTTCAGCGGGAATCATGATTTTTATCGTGGAAGGGTTGCAATATACGCTACATGTAGGGTATTTTGATACGGGAGATGTGTTTTTGAATGTATCTGGTATTATGATTGGGTACGTGATTATTCGTATTTTTTCAAGTTCGCATAAACATATCATCGAGCAGAAATGAGTGAACAGACATGAAATTGTGGAAAAAAGTGATTTTGGGAGTAGTCGGAATTGGGGTTGTGTATGTTGGCGTCGTGCTTGGCTTTATGTACAGCGGGGCGCGGTCGGTACCAGCGCCAAATCCGGATACAATTCTTATTTTAGGTTCAAAAGTAATCGATGATCCGGCGCGGCCAATGCCTGTTTTGCGGGAACGATTGGACGCAGCGATTCCGTTTATTGAGAAACACGACACGGCGAAAGTGGTTGTGTCGGGCGGTCAGGGCGAGGATGAATCGGCGTCAGAGGCAAGCGTGATGAAGGCATATTTAGTCGCGCATGGTGTTGCGGCATCAAGGATTGCGGTCGAGGATACATCGATGCGTACTGAGGAAAACTTAGCGAACAGTAAGGCTGAATTTGAGCTTGGGAAAACGGTCATCGTGACGAGTGATTATCATTTGTACCGTGCGCTGATGCTTGCTGGACGGCAAAATATCGATGCAACGGGATTGCCTGCCAAAACACAGACGGGAGCGCTTTTCAAAGGGGTGCCTCGCGAAATTTTATCTATTATTTATGCGTGGGTTTTTGATCGGTAGCTTTTTTTTTGAGAAAGTCATTGACATTCACGTTACGTCAAGGTGTAAAGTAGAGTTATCAAGGAGGCGAGAGACGCATGGAATATACGGTTCAAAAGCTTGGACAGCTTGCGGGAGTTAGCACGAGGACGCTGCGGTATTATGATGAAATTGGGATTCTGAAGCCGGCGAGAATCAATTCATCGGGTTATCGGATTTATGGACAAACCGAGGTCGACCGATTGCAGCAAATCATGTTTTACCGAGAAATGAATGTGAGCTTGGAAAAAATCAAGGCGATTCTAGAACAACCTTATTTTAACGAGGCGGAAGCACTTCGAAAACATCGCGTCGAGCTGCTTGATAAACGAAAACAATTAGACGACCTGATTCGCAATGTGGAGAAATCTATCGCGTATTCAGAAAGGAGAATGACAATGACGGATCAAGAAAAATTCGAAGGTTTTAAGCAAAAAATGATAGATGACAATGAAGAGAAATACGGCGCGGAAATTCGCGGGAAGTATGGCGATGAGAAAATCGATCGGTCGAATGCCAAGCTTAAAGGGATGAGCGAGGCTGAGATGGAACGGATAAATCAGCTTGCGGAGACTATTTTAGCGGACTTGCAAGTGGCGTTTGAAACGGGTGATCCAGCTGGCGAGAAGGCTCAAGCGGTTGCGGCGATGCATAAAGAATGGTTATCGGCGTACTGGGACACCTACAGCAAAGAGGCGCACGCAGGACTTGCCCAGATGTATGTGGACGACGAACGTTTCACGGCTTATTATGATAAAAAGCAACCTGGTTTGGCGGCATTTTTACGTGACGCAATTGTTATTTTCACGAGTAAGTAATATAATGAAGGGAGCTTCCAAGCACAATGATGCGGAGGCTCTTTTTTCATTGGGAGGGATTTTTTAGATGATAGAAACGAAACGACTTATTTTGCGCGAATTGGATCAGTTAGATTTTGCGGATTTATGTGAGATATTGCAAGACGATAGTGTGATGACGGCTTATGAGGGCGCTTTTACGGATGAGGAAGTGCAGCGTTGGCTTGCGAAACAGTTGGATAATTATGAGCGTTGGGGCTTCGGTTTGTGGGCGGTGATTAAGAAAGATACTGGCGAATTTGTCGGGCAAGTTGGGTTGACGATGCAGCGTGTGGAGGAAGAGGAAGTGCTTGAGATTGGCTACTTGCTGAAGCAGAAATTTTGGTATCAGGGGTTTGCGACGGAGGCTGCGCTTGGCTGTAGGAAATACGCGCTGGAAACGCTTAGTGCGGAATTGGTGACGTGTACGATTCGCGATACGAACTTGGCTTCCCAAAAAGTCGCGGAACGTATTGGTATGACAAGGCATAAGCGCTACGTGAAATATTACAAAGGCGTGGAGATGCCGCATTATTTGTATTACTAAAAGAAGAGCGAGACATTACGCCCGATTTTTAGTACAATAGAAGGGAGCGTGAGAAGGAGGAAAGCATGAAAAAAATTCTAATTATAAGTCTATTTTCATTACTTCTCGTTTTAATGGCGGCATGCGGACCTAAGGAAATCGGTTCTTCTGGAAACACTAGTGAAAAAACCAGCAAACAAAAGGTATCCGAGGAAGCAGCTGTTTTAACGATTACTGATATGGCGGGCAGAACCGTCAATTTCGCAAAGAAACCAGAACGTATTATTACACTGACCAATTCTGATATGGGCATTGTTTATGCGCTTGGAGGCTCGGTTGTCGGGCGCCAAACGATGGATGCTAGTGGTGTGGAGCCAAGTGCCGCGCTAAAAGCTACAGAAGTCGGCAACACGCACGATCTAAACTTGGAGAAAATCGCATCCTTGACACCAGACGTCATTATCGCGAGTTCCGAACAGAATTTGAAAGATGTTCCGGCGCTCGAAGGCATCGGTGCACAGGTCGTTTTGACAGGAGCCAATTCAATCGCAGACATTAAGAAACAAGAAGCGATTTTGGGCCAATTACTAGGAAAAGATGCGACTAATTTACAAAAAGAAATCGATCAAAAAGTCGCTGAAATAAAGCAAGAACAAACAGGAAAGGCAGTTCGCGCGTTGCTCATACTCGGCGCGCCGGGCAGTAATTACGCAGCATTGCCGAATTCGCTGAGCGGGGATATTCTCGAGGCAGCAGGCGGCGTCAATGTTGCAAAGGATTTCAAAGGGGTCGAGAATTTCCCACAATACGCATCGCTTAACATCGAAAAAATCGTCGAATCAGATCCAGAGGTTATTTTCTTGATGATTCACGGTGGCGATGAAAAGGAAACCGAGCTCGCGTTCCAAAAAGAAATGAAGCAAAACGACGCGTGGAATTCCACAACGGCTGTGAAAAACAATCATATCGTCGTGCTTCCCGCTGATCTTTTCGGTACAAATCCTGGCATCCGTATTACAAAAGCGCTCGATTACATGGCAAATGAACTGAATCAGGTTAGTAAATAATGCATGATCCACGTAAAAAAAGAAGAATCATTACATTTATCGTCACGATTCTACTGCTCGTTGTCGTGTTCTTTTATGGCTTAACGACGGGTTCAGTGAAAGTGAGTTATGCTGAGGTTTGGCAAACATTAATGGGGCATGGCGATGACCTTTCGACACAACTCATTTGGAATCTACGTTTGCCGCGGATGTTCCTCGCGTTTCTTGTCGGAGCAGCACTCGCGATTGCAGGCTGCTTATTGCAAGGCGTAATGCGAAACCCACTTGCTGATCCAGGCGTTATCGGCGTCTCGGCCGGCGGTGGACTCGTCGCCATCATCCTCACCATCGTATTGCCTTCCCTGAGCCAGTTCGTCCCACTCGGCGCATTTCTCGGCGCATTCGGTACCGCGTTACTTATTTACGCTGTCGCCTGGGACAAAGGCGTAGCACCACTTCGCGTTATTTTATCCGGTGTTGCCATCAATGCCTTCATCGGCGCGATGACATCAGGCATCATGGTTCTTTACAGCAACCGCGTCCAAAGCATCATTTCCTGGATGACCGGTACGCTATCCGGGAAAAGCTGGTACCATCTCAATCTTATTTTGCCATATATGCTCGTCGGATTCGCACTCAGCATCTTCGCAATTCGCTCGTCAAATGTCCTGCTACTAGGCGATGACGCGGCAAAACTGCTCGGGTATTCCGTCGAAAAACACCGGTTCTTCATCATCATGTTGGCGGCATTCCTAAGCGGCGTCGCAGTCAGCGTTGCCGGACTCATCGGCTTTGTCGGACTCGTCGTCCCGCACATTTTCCGACTCATTATCGGCAATGACTATCGCTACTTACTTCCCATGTCAGCAATCGGCGGCGCCCTACTCGTCGGGTTCGCAGACACGGCCGCGCGCAGCTGGTTCGGCTCCATCGAACTACCCGTCGGCATCCTGCTGGCCATGATCGGCGCACCGTTCTTCCTATTCCTACTACAAAGAGGGAGGGTTGCATCATGACCGCCATCACAACACTACAAAACGTCACCTTCATTCGCAAGCGTTCCTTCGAGATTAAGAACCTCGAGCTTGCGATCCCAGAAGGCAAAATAACCACGATTATCGGTCCAAATGGTTCGGGTAAATCCACCATTCTGCGTCTGATCATGCGCCTCCTAGCACCAAACGAAGGCAAAATCATGCTTCACGGCACCGACATCGACGCCATCAGTGCGAAAAAACTAGCACGCGAAATGACGATGCTATCCCAATCACCAGATGGCCTAATCGATGTCGTCGTTCGCGATCTCGTCAGCTATGGCCGGATGCCGTACAAATCATGGCTTGGCACAATGGAAAAAGAAGATGAGCTTGCCGTGGATTGGGCGATGAACGTTTGCAACCTAGAAGAACTCGCGTATCGACCACTACACACGCTTTCAGGAGGCGAAAAGCAACGCGCTTGGCTTGCGATGGCGCTCGCACAAAAAACACCGATTCTGCTCTTAGACGAGCCGACAACGTATCTCGATATTTCGCATCAACTCGAATTACTCGACTTATTGAAGCAACTCAATCAAGATTTCAACATGTCGATTATTCTCGTCCTGCACGATCTAAACCAGGCAGCCGGATACAGCGATCACGTGATTGTCTGTGAAGAAGGAACCATCCAAAAAACAGGAACACCCGAAGAAGTTTTTACAAAACCCCTATTACGCGATATTTTCAAAATCGAAGCAGAGATCCATCCGACCGAGCGAGGATTACGCGTTTTGCCAATCGCCTCGACGAAATTTC
Organism: Listeria sp. SHR_NRA_18; assembly: GCF_003856515.1. NCBI lineage: Bacteria > Bacillati > Bacillota > Bacilli > Caryophanales > Listeriaceae > Listeria > Listeria sp. SHR_NRA_18. The sequence goes on along the minus strand of NZ_QPKR01000007.1, from coordinate 190,232 downwards.
ATTCATAAAGTTAAAGATAATTTAAAGATTTATAAAGCCGGTTCTAGGAAACTAAGACAGCACCTTGTTTTGTTCCCTAGAGCCGTTTTTCGATGCATTAGAATTCGATGAAAAAGCTTCCTATCTCGCTTGAAATTTTATATAATAGAGGGGTTGATTTAGACAGAATAAGGACGCAGGAGGCCGCACATGAACACGAGTCGAGAAAATAGCACCAGAATAGATTATTCCATCATTTTATTGGTTATGTGCTTGTGTCTTACCGGCATCGCAGCAATCTACATCGCGAGTTTAACGAACAATCAATACGCAACGGACTTCCTCGTTAGGCAGCTTATTTGGCTTGTCGCAGGAGCCGTTATTATCATAATTATCGTGAAATATTTCGACTATGACAGACTACAACAAACGGCGTATTATCTCTACGGATTAGGTCTTTTTTTATTGGTGCTCGTTTTTGCACCGGTCATTGGTATCGAGCGAAAAGGCGCGCAGAGTTGGGTCGGAACAGAGGCGATCAACATCCAGCCTTCCGAACTGATGAAAAGTTTCCTGATTGTCGCGCTCGCGAAGCTCATCTGGGATCACACGAAGAAAACATCTATTCGCACGCTAAAAACCGATTTTCACCTTTTTATAAAAATCAGTCTCATGACCTTGGCGCCGATTACGCTAATTATGCTACAATCGGACTTGGGAACTTCGCTCGTGCTCATCTCAATCATGGTGGGCATGATGTTTATCTCAGGTATCACTTGGCGCCTACTACTGCCCATTTTTGGCGGGATCGCAGCGATTGGAACGACCTTAATTCTACTCGTGCTAAAAAGTCCAAGTACCCTGACGTCGCTTGGATTCCAGAAATATCAGTTCAACCGGATTACGTCTTGGCTGGAGCCTGAAAAAGATCCGCTAGATACGGGGATGCAGCTTTTGAAATCGATGCGGGCGGTTGGTTCAGGAGAATTACAAGGAAGCGGCATCGGATATGAGGCGATTGAAATACCGGAGAACCATAATGATTTTATTTTTACAATTATCGGTGGGGACTTCGGCTTTGTTGGTGCATGCGTCTTAATTGTGTTATACTTCTTATTAGTTTACCAAATTATTCGTGTCGCTCTGGATGTGGGAATTCCTTTTTATTCCTATATTTGTACAGGCGTCGTAGCGATGATTTTCTTTCATGTGCTACAAAATATTGGGATGACGATCGGTATGTTGCCGATTACGGGGATTCCGCTGCTATTTGTTAGTTATGGCGGAAGTGCAATGTTAGGGAGTTTAATGGCGATTGGCCTTGTATTATCTGTCCGTTACAATGCGCCAAAAGCAATGGATTTATAAATTTTTAGAACTGTATGGAAAGTAACAGAGGTTTGGAAGAAATAACTTATTCCATCCAGTAAGGAGCGTTAAGAATGAATTCGCAAAACAAAATGTCTGCGAGAATCGATTATGGCATCGTGTTATCTCTCATGTTATTATGCGTTATCAGTATGATTTCGATTTACAGCGCACAGTTAACAAATGAGCAATACAATGCCAACTTCGTCATGAAACAAGCCGTGTGGTTTGTCGTCAGTGGCTTTGCTATTTTCGTTATTATGCAATTTGATTATGAACGGCTGACTAAATGGGCCTACTATTTTTATGGAATCGGTCTTTTAATGTTAGTTTTCGTATTATTCTTCGGAAAAGAAATAAACGGCGCGAAAAGTTGGATTATCATTCCATTTCTAGGAAGTCTGCAACCATCAGAAGTCGTGAAAGTCATCCTGATTATCACCCTCGCAAAAGTGATTTGGGATCATAATCGGAAATATAAGATGCATAACGTGAAATATGATTTCCTATTACTGGTGAAGATGGGTATCATCACAATTATCCCGATTGGTTTAATCATGTTGCAACCCGATTTAGGAACTGGTCTTGTTTTCATCGCGATTATGTCTGGGATGATTCTCGTGTCTGGCATCACGTGGAAACTGATTGTGCCAATTTATGGCTCGATTGTTGCTGTCGGCGGTACATTGCTATACTTAGTGCTCTATCATGAGAGCTGGCTCGTAAAATTAGGCTTTAAATCCTATCAATTTGAGCGGATTCATACGTGGATTAATCCAGAATCGGATCCTCAAGGTGGCGGTTATCAAGTGCTGCGAGCGATGACGGCGATTGGCTCTGGTCAAATTGGCGGGAATGGTGCGGGTTATAATGCCATCGCGATTCCGGAAAACCATAATGATTTTATTTTCACAGTCATTGGTGGCGATTTTGGATTCATCGGTGCGAGTATTTTGCTAGCGATTTATTTCTTGTTGATTTACCAAATTATTCGTGTGGCACTTGATATTGGGATTCCGTTTTATTCGTATATTTGTACAGGCGTTGTCATGATGATTATGTTCCACGTTTTCGAAAATGTGGGGATGAACATCGGCTTGCTACCAATTACAGGGATTCCGTTACCGTTCATTAGTTACGGAGGAAGTGCGCTCCTCGGAAATATGATGGCGATTGGTCTGGTTCTTGGAATTAGGTACAATTACCAGAAATCGATGTTTACGGTGAAAGAGGAGAAACTCGCGGACTAAAATAGATTACCTTGTCTGGAAGATGCGGATAAGGTAATTTTTTTATGTTTTTTTCAGGGAACTATTTGTTATTGTAATCGAAATCTATTATGATAGGGGTAGCACTACAATTTTGGGAGGGGAAAAACAAATATGATTACTTTTTACTGGTATCCGAAATGTTCGACATGCAAGAAAGCAAAACAGTGGCTAGATGAGAACGATGTGGCTTATAATCAAGTAGACATGATTGAAACACCACCGAAAAAAGAGGAATTACAGAAATGGTTTAAAAATAGTGACTTAGGAATTCGCCGTTTCTTCAATACAAGTGGCATTTTGTATCGCGAAATGGGTTTAAAAGATAAAGTGGACCAAATGACGGAGGATGAAGCGTTTACATTACTCGCGACAGATGGTAAACTAATTAAGAGGCCAATCGTTACGGATGGCAAAAAAGTGACACTTGGCTTCAAGGAAAGCGAATTTGTAGAAAACTGGAAGTAAATACTGACTTGAAGGGGGATTTATTAAGATGAGTTTACCAAAGGATTTACGTTATTCAGAAGAGCACGAATGGGTGAAAGATGACGCGGGAAATTTCGTTATCGGGATTACAGATTTTGCGCAAGATCAACTAGGCGACATCGTTTTCGTTGAGTTACCAGAAGTGGGCGACACGATTACACAAGGCGATTCGATTGGAAGTATTGAATCTGTTAAAACTGTATCTGATTTTTACGCGCCAATCACGGGTAAAGTGGTTGCAGTGAATGAGGAATTAGAAGATGCGCCAGAACTACTTAACTCAGCGCCATATGATGCGGGTTGGTTGTTGAAAGTGGAAGATGCGGACGCGGCTCAAGTTGCAGCATTACTTTCGGCGGAAGATTACGAAAAAACATTAGACTAATGGTGATACATAGAAGACCCTGCTTGCATTATGCGACGGGGTTTTCTTCTTTTGGAGGGATTGAACTTGGTAGATATTTGGAATAAACAGCAATTGATGGCGCGACTCGATGCTCGTGAAGATTTTGCGGTATATTTTTTCACGCCGATGTGTTTGGGATGTCAGCAGGCGATGAAGTTGGTGGATTTGGCGGATGAAACGATACCAGAGCTTACGATTGGCAAAATGGATTTGAATTATGTCCCGGAATTGGCGGAGCGCTGGGCGATTACGAATGTGCCGGTGTTGCTCGTGTTTAAGGGCGGGGAACTTGCGGGGACGAGTTATCGGATGGGGAATATGATGGAGGTTTATGATTTTTTGAAGGAGTGAGGGAACTTGGGAGCGGGGGGCTTCTGAGTTTTTTTGTCTCGATTTTTTATTTTTTTATTTAAATATTGTATACTTAAGAAGAATGAGGGCGCGGAGGTGGAGAAGATGGCGATAAGAGAGATTTTGTTGGATGAATATGGTTACAATGAACCGATTGTGACGACGAATATGAGTAAGCAGAATTTCGGATTGAAGCCGGATAGCTTGCGCAGAAATATTAATCGATTAGTGGAGAAAAAGGAGATGGCGCGTTTTTGTGACGGTGTTTATTATTTTCCGAAATGGAACGAAATGTTGCAGCAGAACACGCAAGTTAGTGAGCGAGTCGTGATTGAAAGGAAATATATTCAAGATAAAACGGAGCGTTATGGTTATTTTTCGGGGCTTGCATTGGCGAATGAATTGCAGCTAACGACACAAGTTCCTGCTGTGCTTGAAATTGTAACGGAGAATAATGCGAGTAAAAAAAGAACGGTGATGTTGAAAAATACGCCGTTAACGTTGAAAAAGGCGCGCGTCCCAATTACGTTTGAGAATTATAAAGTCCTGCAAGTGTTTGATTTATTGACAGATAAGGTTTCCTACAATGAGGTACCGAAAGAAATCATGATAGATCGGCTTAAAGCTTATTTGGAGGACGTCACTTTATCGGAAGCGGAGATTATTGAAATTATTGCTAAGTATCCCAGTAAAACATCGAAAGAATTAATTGAAACGGGGTTATATCATGCACTTATTCAAGGACAAAGAGACGTTTGAGCAACTTATCATTGCGACGGGTGCTGCTAAATCGTTATCAGAAGCTATTGTAGAGAAAGATTATTATGTGTCGATGCTATTGAGAGAGTTGAGCGAACGGTTGCCAGATATTGTTTTTAAAGGTGGCACGTCGTTATCGAAAGCGTACCATGTGATAGATCGGTTTTCTGAGGATATTGATCTTACGTTTGTGGCGAGGTTGAAGAATACGGAATTGAAGCGGAGTAAGGAATGTATTATAGCGATAATTGCTGATTTGGGCTTAGAGTTAGCTAATCCGGATAGAGTTATGTCGCGGAGACGGTTTAATTGTTACGAAATTTATTTGGATAATTTGCGGCCCAATCATGCATTAAAGGAACATCTTCTGATTGAGACTTTTGCGCATTATGTGCCTTATCCTGTTGTGGAAAAGCGGATTTCTAATTATATTTTTGAATATCTGGAATCTATAGATAGAATCGATTTAGCAGAGGTATTTCCTGAGTTGAAACCATTTTCAATGAAAGTCCAGTCGATAGAGCGAACCTACATCGATAAAATTTTTGCTGTGATGGATCATTATGTGAAATGTAATAGCATTGGGCTATCGAGGCATTTGTATGATTTGCATAAGATAGCCGAGCATGTAGATGTAAAAAGTGAGACGATACGCTCGCTTTTTTTAGATGTGCAAAAAGAGCTTGCTGTCGATGTGGAACAGAATCCTTCTGCGGAGATTGGCTTTGCATGCCAGAAGGTGCTTATATCGTTGTTGGAATCGGATTACTATAAAGCGGATTATGAGTCAATTACAGCGCAACTTATTCAAGATAATATGTCGTATGAGGCGGTTAAATTATTCTTATTGGTCACGTTTGAGAACATGTGTGATTGTTTCGCTCGCCCAACAAAGTTTCGTGTCCGATATAGAAATGAGTCGCCTAAAAAAGGTTGCTATAGACCCACACGAATGAGGTGTGGTACTATACTTTAGGTAGTTATTTATGTTAACGGGGGTAAGTGATGAGCAATTCTAATTTGACTATTCTATCGGTAATAAGTAATTTTGTTATCGTTATTTTGAAATTTATTGTGGGGTTTTTGACGGGATCGGTCGCGGTTATTTCGGAGGCTGTGCATTCGTCGATGGATTTGTTTGCGTCGGTGATTACTTTTTTCTCGATTCGGATTTCGAACCGGCCGGCAGATGATGATCATCCATATGGGCATGGGAAGGCAGAGAACATCGCTGGGACGATTGAGACGCTGCTTATTTTTGTGGCGGGTATTTGGATTATTTATGAGTCGATGAATAAGTTTTTCAATCCGCATGAGATTCGGTTTCCTGCGCTTGGGATTGCGGTGATGTTGTTTGGGGCAGCGGTGAATATTGTGGTTTCTCGGGTGATTAAGAAGGCGGCGGACAAGGAGAATTCGGTGGCGATGAAGTCGAACGCGCTTCATTTGTATACGGATGTGTTTACGTCGCTTGGGATTGCGTTTAGTTTGTTGCTCGTTCATTTGACGGGCTGGTTATGGCTTGATCCGGTGATCGCGATTCTGACGGCGTTTTATATTATGTATGAGGCTTGGAAGTTGTTGAAGGAATCGTTTCCACCACTCATGGATAAGCGTTTGTCGCCGAGTGAGGAAGCGGAGATTAAGCGGATTATTATGTCGCATCAGGCGGATTTTATTGAGTTTCATGATTTCCGGTCGCGTCGTGCTGGTGCGCAGGAATATATTGATTTTCATTTGGTTGTGGCGAATAATCAGACGATCGAGCAGGCGCATTCGCTATGTGATGTGATTGAGAAGGAAATTTATGATTTTTATGCGAAGGCACAAGTGTTGATTCATTTGGAGCCGGAGCAGGAACGAATTTTGACGAAATAACGCGGGCCTTTATGTTACAATACAAGTATGTGAAACGAAAAGTGAGGTGGCGCAAGGATGACATCGATTTTAATTGCGGATGATGATAAGGAAATTGTGGATTTAGTGAAATTATATCTTCAGAATGAGGGCTATACGATTTATTATGCTTATGACGGCGCGCAGGTCTGGGAAACGGTGCAAAAAGAGCAGCTGGATTTGGTTGTGTTGGATATTATGATGCCGAAAATGGATGGTCTGGAGGTCTGTCGATTAATGCGTCAAGAGGGGATTACGACGCCGATTTTGATGCTGAGTGCGAAGGCAGAGGATAATGATAAAATTATGGGACTCTTGACTGGAGCGGATGATTATATGGTGAAGCCGTTTAATCCGCTAGAGTTGTCGGTGCGCGTGAAGGCGATTTTGCGACGGGTGCAGTTGATGCGTCAGGGGAATATGGGTAGTACGCCGCTGAATCAGTTGATTTTAGGCCCCATCGTGATTGATCGGGAGTTGCATACGGTGATGGTGAATGAGAAGGATTTGCATTTGACGACGTCGGAATTTGATATTTTATTTTTGCTGGCGAATGAGCCGGGTCGTGTTTTTAGTTCTGAGCTGATTTTTGAACGGATTTGGCAGGAGAAGGCGCTGGGTGCGAGTAAGACGGTGATGGTGCATATCAGCAATTTACGTGATAAGTTGAAGGATGCGATGGACGGAGAAAATGTGATCAAAACCATTTGGGGAGTAGGTTATAAAATTGAGGTTTAAGCAGTTCATATGGCGAATTTGGCAGCAAATGCATCCATTACAAATCGTTATTTTTGCGTTGTTGTCTTGGTTTGCTAGCTTTGTGGCATTGCGGAGTATCGGTTTGTGGCTCGTTTCGGTGACGCAGGATTCGGTTGTGTTGACTGGGACGACGAAGAGTTTTATTGATTTATTCGGCTACGGTCGTTATGATAAATTGCTGAATTCGCCGTGGCTTATCATGTTAAAATATCTTGGTATGACTGGTGTAGCGCTCGTATTTTTCATTTTTTTCTATTGGCTTTTTAAACAGAATTTACTTAGAAAACAGTTGCGACAGATTAATGAGGCGATACTTCAAGATCAGCCGATGGAGCAGGACAGTTTGATTCCCGAGATTGTGCAGTTGGAGGAGAGCATCGAGAAAATGCGGGTGCACCAGGCGGAATTGATTGAGCAGGAGCAGGAGGCGCAACAGGCAAAAAACGACTTGATTACGAATGTGTCGCATGATTTACGTACGCCGCTGACTTCGATATTGGGTTATTTGAGTTATATTCATGAGGACCGGTATCGCGATGAGGTGGAGTTGCGTCATTATACGGAATTGGTGTATGGAAAAGCGCAAAGACTGCATAAATTGATTGATGATTTGTTTGATTATACGCGTCTTGAGAGCACGGAGTTTCAGATTAAAGAGGATACGCTCGATATGGTGGAATTATTGCGCCAGCTCGTTTCAGAGTACGAACGTTCTGCTGCTGAAAAAGAGGTTCAGATCGTTGAAATGTATGCCGTTGAGAACTTGAAAGTTATGGGGGATGGTATGCAGATTATGCGTTTATTTGAGAATCTGTTTTCGAATGCGCTTCGGTACGGTGCTTCTGGGAAGAAAATCGATATTAGCGCGAAAAAAGAAGCAGGTATGGCGATTATCGAGGTTTCGAACTATGGAGCTGAGATTCCGGCTGGTGATTTACCGCAGTTGTTTGATCGGTTTTATAAAGTGGATAAAAATCGGACGACGACGGGAACAGGGCTCGGTTTGGCGATTGCGAAGTCGATTGTCGAGCGTCATGGTGGACAGGTTTTCGCTACGAGTAGAAAAGGAAAAACGACATTTACGGTGAAGTTACCAGTTACCGAGAGTTAGTAAGGTATGATATTTTGCAAGAAGCAGCGCGTAATAGGGACTTTTCTTACAGAACTGTCATTTTACGCGCGGAATCTTAAGCTTTTCTTTCTAATTTCTTACTCTCCATTTTATCATTTTTAGGTAAGATGTAATCAGGAGGGGAAATTATGAAAAAACAGACATTGATTTTAATTCTCGCTTGTTTGACGATTGTTGCTATTTTAGTTTTTGTATTATTAGGAAGAGATATTCGTGCGACGCCATCGATTGAGGCTAGTAGCGCGCTTGTTGTGAACACGAAACAGGAGAAGGCGCTTTTTGCGGAAGATGTGAATCGCGCGGTTCCGATTGCAAGTATAACGAAATTAATGACGACCTATTTAGTTTTAGAGGCGATACATAAAAAATCTCTTTCTTGGGATGAGATGTTGCCGTTGGGGCGTCTGGATGATCCACAGGCGGTGAGTCTGTACGCGAAAACGGGAACGAAACACTATTCGGTGGAGGATTTATTTGCGGCGATGCTGATTATGTCGGCAAATGATGCGGCGGAGGCTTTGGCTGAGCGAGTGGACGCGGAGCATTTCACGGAGAAAATGAATGCGCGGGCAAAAGAGTTCGGCATGTCAGCGAAGACGCATTTCAGCAGTGCGAGCGGTTTGGATAAGGATGGCGACATGTCGATGTCAACCGCAGCGGATTTGATGATTTTGACGAAACGGTTGTTGAAGGACTATCCGGAAGTGCTGGATACGACATCGCGAACGGATTACGTGACGAAAAAAGGCGATACAATTCATACGACGAATGGTGCGCTCCAAGAAGGCGTGGTAAGCGGGATGGATGGCTTGAAAACGGGTTATACGGATCAAGCTGGGTACTGTTTTGTAGGAACGGCGGTTCAAAATGGAGAGCGAGTCATCTCAATTACGTTGGGTAGTTCGACGGATGAAGGACGAATAAAAGATGCTAAAAAAATGATGGAGTTCGGCTTTTCGAAATAAAATTGAAACTGAATCTTGACAAATCCGACTAAAAACATGTAATATTAATAAACACAAGGCGTGTAAGTGAATGCGTCTAAAAAATAATCTTATCAAGAGTGGTGGAGGGATATGCCCGAAGAAGCCCGGCAACCTAAGTGGATGAATGATTTTATCCATTGCAAGGTGCTAAATCATACAGAGTGTCAGACTCTGAGAGATGAGAGAAAAGCGTAAATTATGCATGTAATTACACCTTTCTTCGCTCAAGTGGCAAGAGAGGTTTTTTGTTTTTAGAAAAAGATTGAGGGTGGAGTTTACTTTGATAAGGCTTAAAAGTGTTGCGAAGGATTATAAGACTCGAAAAAACAATGTGAGAGCAGTGGATGATGTTAATTTGGACATCGCGGACGGTGAAATTTTTGGCGTTGTGGGGTATTCTGGCGCTGGGAAAAGTACGCTGATTCGGATGTTTAACGGTTTGGAGTTGCCGACAGAAGGCACGGTGGAAGTGGATGATTTGTTTATTTCCCAAATTAGAGGGAGTAAATTGCGTAAGGCGCGTCAGCAAATCGGGATGATTTTTCAGCATTTTAATTTGCTTTGGTCGCGTACAGTGTATGATAATATCGCGTTTCCGCTGGAGATTGCGGGAGTGCGTGGCGAGAAGCGGCGTTTTCGAGTGAATGAATTGATTAGACTTGTTGGCTTGGAGGGCAAGGAAGACGCGTATCCTTCTGAGCTAAGTGGTGGTCAGAAGCAGCGTGTTGGGATTGCGCGGGCACTTGCGAATAATCCGAAAGTATTGCTTTGTGATGAGGCGACATCGGCACTCGATCCACAAACGACGGATGAAGTGTTGGAGTTATTGCTCGATATTAATCGCCGTCTGAACTTGACGATTATTGTGATTACGCACGAAATGCACGTTATTCGCAAAATTTGTAATCGTGTGGCGGTCATGGAAGCGGGGCGTGTAGTCGAACTTGGCGATGTTATTGAAGTATTCCAACATCCGAAAGAGTCAGTGACAAAACGGTTTGTGCGCCAAGTAACCGAATCCGATGAGACGGAAGAATTGATTCACATGTTGCTGGAAAACTATTCGGAAGGCAAGCTTGTGAAGCTGCTTTTTGTTGGTGGGAAGGCGACGCAGCCGATTATTTCACAAGTAGCGCAAGACAATAAGGTATTACTCAACATTTTACACGGGAACCTGACGCAAACGCAAAATGGAGCGTACGGGACTTTATATATTCAAATTCAAGGTGAGGAATCGCAAGTCGATGCCACAATCACCCGGTTACGCGAGCTTGAGATAGAAACGGAAGTGATTGAAGGATGAACGATTCGACAGGATATTTCGCAAATGTAGATTGGGACATGATGAAAACAGCCACAGAGGAAACGCTTTACATGACGATTGTTTCGCTGTTCGCGGTCTTCTTCCTAGGCTTGGCTTTGGGGCTCGTTTTATTCTTGACGAACCGTAAAAAGGACGCTGGATCACGGACGGCTTACTGGATAACGGCGATTTTGGTCAACGTGTTCCGGTCGATTCCGTTCATCATTTTAATCGTGTTATTACTTCCGATGACGAAAACGCTTGTCGGTACGATAATTGGGCCTAAAGCGGCGCTACCAGCCTTGATTATTTCAGCGGCTCCATTTTATGCACGAATGGTGGAAATCGCGTTTCGTGAGGTCGACAAGGGCGTTATTGAGGCGGCAAAAGCGATGGGTGCGAACCTATTCACGATTATTGGTAAAGTTTTGATTCCAGAAGCTTTGCCCGCAATCATTTCAGGCATTACCGTGACGGCGATTTCACTGGTTGGCTTCACGGCCATGGCGGGTGTTATCGGTGCAGGCGGGCTCGGAAACGCGGCTTATCTAGAAGGTTTCCAACGAGCACAGCCAGCAGTCACATTAGTTGCGACTATTATTATTTTAATTATAGTATTTGTTTTCCAGTTCATTGGGGACATCTTGACCAAATGGGTCGACAAACGATAGGAAAAGGGGAGTTAACGGATGAAAAAAGTTTTATTAGGATTATTTACACTGACATTGGTATTAGTTTTAGCGGCTTGTGGCGGAGGTTCGAAGGATGATGCGAGTGGCGACAAAGAAACAACGCTTGTTATTGGTGCATCTAACTCACCGCATGCTGTCATTTTAGAAAAAGCGAAACCTATTTTAGCGAAAAAAGGTATTAATTTAGATATTAAAAAGTACACGGACTATGTAATGCCGAATGTGGCGTTGGATGAAGGCGATTTGGATGCGAACTATTTCCAAACGATTCCTTACATGGAGCTTGAAATGAAGGAAAAAGGTTATAAATTCGTGAACATGGGCGGTATTCATATCGAGCCAATGGGTCTTTATTCTAAGAAAATTGATTCGTTAGACGACCTACCGAAAAATGCGCAAGTGATCATGTCTAATAGTAAATCGGATTGGCCGCGTGTGCTGGGCATTTTAGCGGATAATGGCGTAATTAAACTGAAAGACGGCGTGAAGCGTCAAGATGTCACATTTGATGATATCGTTGAAAATCCGAAAAATATCAAATTTAAATACGATGTGGATGCTGGTTACTTGATGACGGCGTACAATAATGAAGAAGGCGATATTGTTGCGATCAACTCGAATTTTGTGGTGGATCAAGGCATGAATCCTAAAGAAGATGCGATTGCGATTGAGCAAACAGATTCTCCTTACGTGAATATCGTTGCGGCACAAGAGAAGAATAAAGATAACAAGGATATTAAAGAATTGGTGAAAGTTTTGCAGTCTAAAGAGATTCAAGATTTCATCACAAAAGAGTGGAAGGGTGCAGTCGTACCGGTTTCTAACTAATAAGCGTTGTGTCGTCCTACCTGATTTGGGTGGGGCGATTTTTTTCGTGAGTGAAAATGTGCTATATTTGATTTATAAAATGGACTGGATTAAAATTGTAATGCTGATTTAGAAATTATTTTTGGAGTAATGGAAGTGAGGAAACGTCATGAAAATCGTGGAGATTGAGCAGTTAACGAAGAAGTTTGAAAAGAATATCGCGGTGGATAATCTGGATTTGACGATAGAAGAGGGACAGATTTTCGGATTGCTTGGGCCTAATGGGGCTGGGAAAAGTACGACGATCAGTGTTTTGTGCGGGCTTTTGAAGAAGAATAGTGGGCAGATTCGGCTGTTTGGGGAGGAGCAGGAGACGCATAGTTTGGAGATTAAGCAGCGAATTGGCTTGGTGCCACAGGATATTGCGCTTTATATTGATTTGTCGGCGTTTGAGAATGTGCGCTTTTTCGCGGGGCTTTATGGGTTGCGTGGGAAGGGATTGGATGCGGCTGCGAACACGGCTTTGGAGTTTGTTGGTTTGGCGGATAAGGCGAAGGATAAGCCGGGGACTTTTTCTGGTGGGATGAAGCGGCGCCTGAATATTGCGTGTGCGATTGCGCATAAACCGGAGCTGATTATTATGGATGAGCCGACCGTGGGGATCGATCCGCAGTCTCGGAATTATATTTTGAAGTCGATTAAGAAGTTGAATGCGTCGGGTTGCACGATTATTTATACGAGTCACTATATGGAAGAAGTCGAGGAGTTGTGTGATTATATTTCGATTATTGACCACGGAAAAGTGATTGCGGAAGGCACGAAGGAACAGTTGGTGAGCCTTGTTTCGGATCGGAAAGAGATGCGTTTAGTTGTGGATGATGCGTCGAAAATTGATCTGGGGGCGTTGCGGGCCATTCCTGGGATTTTGGCGGTGGATGTGACGGAAGGCAATGTGCTTGGCATCACGTCGAACAGTGAGGTAAATAATTTGAACGCGGTTTTAGAACGGCTGATTGGGCAGGCGGTTGAAGTGTTGGAGATGAACCAGCAGACGTTGAATTTGGAAACAGTCTTTTTGAATTTGACGGGCCGAAAATTACGGGATTAGAGAGGAAGTTGAGCTTGTGATGATGATTTTTCATATAATGTTGAAGGCAATCAAGCTGACGCTGCGTGATAAGGGCTATTTTCTCTATATGATGATTTTCCCGTTGGCGTTGATTTTGGTGCTGGGAAGTGTGTTGCAGGACGCTTTTAGTAGCGACGTGGAGCTGGACAAGATGACGGTGGAGTACACGGTGCAAAAGGATAGTCCGGTTGGCAAGGCGTTCGGTGAGTTCGCGACGGGGGCTAGTGGGAAGCAGGTGACGTTTAAGGAAGCGGACAGTGCGAAGGCTGGCAAAGATGCGGTGGCGAATGGGGATGCTGTTGGTTTTGTGGACGTGAAGGATGATTTGACGGTGACGACGAATGCGCCGAGTCAGATTGAAATGAGTGTGCTGGATGGCTATTTGGATGGCTTTGCAGCGCAGTATCGACTGGCGAGTACGATTATAAAAGTAGACCCGACGCAGGCGAGCGTTTTGCAGAATCCTCCAAAAGCCTCGGATTCCGCGATTCAGGTGGAGAAATTGGCTTCGGGAAACAATATTAGTGCTTTTGAATATTATGCGATTGCGATGATTGCGATGGTGATGATGTTTGGGATTAATAGTGGGATTAACGTTTTTCGCGAGGAGAAGGTGCGGCATACGGACGTGCGGCTATTTATCGCGCCAATTAAGAAGTCGACTGCAATTATTGGGAATTTTCTCGGCGCTATTTTTATGCAGACGATGTCACTGATTTTACTGATGGTGATTTCGAATTTGTTTTTCGGGGTTCATTGGGGTGACTATGCGCTCGTGATTTTCGTGATTTATTTCAGTTTATTGTTCTTGTCGGTGGCGCTCGGTATGGCGGTCGACGTGTTTAGTAATGGGAATCCGGCGGCGAATGGGGCTGCGACGATTTTGATACAAGTATTCGCTTTTTTGGGTGGCGCGTATTTCCCGACCGGCGATGGCTTGATGTCCAAATTATCACCGATTGGCTGGGTTCGGATTGGTGTTCGGGATGTCTTGTATAATCATGATGTAGCAGCGGCCGTATTTCCGATAGGCCTGAACTTGTTGATAACAGCGGTTCTTGTTGCTGGAATGAGCCTGTGGATTAGACGAAAGGAAGTGTATTAAGATGCAACAAATTGGTTGGATATTCAAGCATAATTTGAAAAGTCTCACGCAAAACAAGGCGAAATTAATCATGATTATAGGTTTGCCAATCTTGAGTATTTTAATCTATTTTCTTTCGTACGGTGCACAATCTGGGACGACGACGCTGAAAATCGGTTTGGTAAATGATGACCCGGGCGTGTATACGAGTCAAATGGTGACATGGATGAAACAGGATAGCGATAGTGTGCAGTCCGTTTCGAAGCCAGCTGGGGATAAGAAGCTGACTGGCGGTCAATTGGATGCGCTGGTGATTTTTGAGGAGGGTTCGGAAAATAGTATCGCGACACTTGATCCGCAGCATATTAAGGTGAAATCGATGCAGGGCGATGCGGTCAACAAGACTGTGAAGCGAACGGTTGACGCCTCGCTTAGCAACATCATGACGATGATTCAGGCGAGTGAAAAAGGTGGGCAAGATTTCGCGACATATGCCACGACGTTTGATCAGTCAAAACTCAGTGTAACGCAAAAAACGACGAGTAATCAACACGATGTTGTGCTGATGATGTCGACGCAAATCCTCGGTTTTCTATGTATGATGTTGTTGTATGCAGCGGGAAATTTGGGGGAACTTATTTTGCAGGAGAAGGAAGATGGCACGTTTTATCGGTTGATGTCGACGCCGCTTAGTAGCAAAGCGTATCTTTTCGGGAATGCTTTGTTCGCGCTAGCCGTCGTTGTGACCGAGGTCGTCATCTGCTTAACGGCGATGCGATTTGCATTTGGTATCGATCCAGGAGTGTCCTACTTCGCGCTATTTGGTGTGTTGTTCGTCTTCTCGATCATGGCGGTTTTGCTATCATTGGCACTCGGATTCACAGCGACGAGCAGAAAAAGCGTCAGTGGCTTACAAATGATCCTGTTCACGCTAACAAGTCTGCTTTCCGGCGCACTAATTCCGGTTCAAATCATGCCAGCCTTCATGCAAAAAATCGCGGAGTTCTTGCCACAATACTGGGTGATGAACGCGATTACGACACTACAGCAAAATGGCGATTTAGCATCGATTAGCTTGAACATCGCGATTATACTAGGTTACGCCTTGCTATTCTTTTGCATCGCGAGCTACAAATTTACGAAAAACAATCGAGTTAACTCTTTTGTATAGAAAAATTCGGCGATGCCTCGTTAAAGATGCGTCGCCGAATTTTTATTAATCCAATTAGAAATAGTAGCCAGCTCCATATCGCTATTCAGTGCAATACTGACCGTGAAGTCCTCTGCATCCTGATTGGAAGCCATTAATTGTGAACCATTATATTTTAAGAATAAACCTAAAGAAGCAAGCGCTGTCCGCTTATTTGCATTAGCGAAACAATGTTTGATGACTAAGTTTTTATAAAGAATTCCAGCTTTATCATGCAGCGTTGGATAGAGTTCGCGCTCAAAAACAATTTGTTTTGGCTGTTCCACACACATGTTTAGCGCTCCCGGCTCCATGATACCAATAGGCTCCATTGGGCTAAATTTCTTAATCAACAAACCGTTCAACATAATGACCTCGGGTTCCGTGAGATAGCGAAGTGTCATCGATCAACTAAACCGCGGAAGGCTTGGTCGTATTCTTCCAACACTTCTTCGGCCATTTTTAGGAAATCTTGAGAGACAGCTTCTTTCTTCTCAGCGGCTTTTCTTAATTCTACAACGTTATCCTTGATTACAAACTCGACATTATCTCCAGAAACGAGTTCTAGCTTCGACATAACATCTGGCGGCAACGTTGTAATGACACTATGGCCAGATTTTCTAGTAGATCTTTTCAATGCGTACATCATTGTCATCACCTCTCCTATAATAGTATACATGTATATACGTATCGATTCAAGTGTCATAATTCCTATTTTTCGCTCATTGTCCAGATTATTTATTCCATACATAAAAAGAAATGAAGATTAGATATTCTCCTTATGCTCCCGGAAGCGCCGAATACTATGGTTCAAAACCTCTGAAAGTACTAGTCCTGCAGCAATCGCGCCGGCAACTAAGGCAACGCGAACCGAGAATGAAATAGCTTCGAGATAATCGCCGAGCACAAAATTACGAACGGCTTGATAGGCGAGGCCACCTGGTACAAGCGGAACGATGCCTGGAACGTTAAAAATCGTGACAGGTAGCCTTTTTGATTTTGCGAAGAAGAAGCTGGCGATGGCGACCACAAAAGCACCAGCGAGCGTACTCATCGTCGTGCCAGCGTCGAGATGCATTAAAATCCAATAGGTCATCCAGCCAAATGTACCAGTTAGACCACAAGCAATGAGCGAGCGGCGCGGGACATTGGTGATGATAGCGAATGCAAGTGTGGCGAGAAAACTAAATGACAGTTGCATGAGTATAGTCCAAAACATTTGCTTTTACCCCCTTATTTCTATCCAAAAAACCGAAACACAACGGCGATTCCAATTCCGATCGTCCCAGCTGTAATCAAAGCTTCCGTCCCGCGTGCCATTCCTGATAGCAGATGTCCCGCGAGCAAATCGCGCACGGCGTTCGTAATTGGAACCCCTGGCACAAGTGGCATTACACCACCGATAATCATCTTATCCAAACTCACGCCCCAGCCAATCGAAATCGACAAAACCGCCAACATTCCGACCGTAAACGCAGCTAAAAATTCTGCTAAAAATTTAACTTTGAAAAATTCTGTCCCGTAATAAAAAATCGAAAATCCAATCGCGCCAATAATACAAGTCGTTAATAAGTCTTTCCAAACCCCTCCGAAAATCATCATCAGCGTTCCACTAACCACTGCGGCCGCAACAATTTGCAACCAGACTGGGAAGAAAATCACTTCCTTATCAAGCGTCCGCAACTTCGTATAAAATTGACCCAATGAAATCTGCTTCATCGTGAATTCACGCGACAAATCATTGACCTTTGAAACCTTTTCCAAGTCAATCGTCCGCGTTGGAATCTGCTCCATTTTCACCGTTGTACCGCCTTGCAAAGCCATAAAAATACCAGTCGGCGTCACAAAGCTAATCCCTTTCGAATCCGAGCCAGCTTCTGCAATCCGGCTCATCGTATCTTCCACACGGTACATTTCCGCACCACTTTCCATCATAATTTTTCCCGCCAATAAACATGTGTCCAGCAAAAAATCTTGAGGAGTTTCTTCCATCGTTCTGACCTCCGTTCTATCTACTCTCTAATCCCATCCTAACGCAACCACGGCGATATTTCTAGTTAAAATAAAAAGATTTTTGGAAAATACGATTCTACGAGGGGATTTGAGGGTAAATATCTGTTAGTATGAACTATGGTAGATTACTTAATAAAGGAGTTTTTGCAGATGAGCAGTATTGAATATGAAATTGTAGAGCATATTGGTGTTTTGTCGGAGAATTCGAAAGGGTGGCGCAGAGAGGTCAATCTGATTAGCTGGAACGGTCGCGCGCCGAAATACGATATTCGTGATTGGTCACCAGGCAATGAAAAAATGGGCAAAGGCATCACGCTCACGGAGGAAGAATTTAAAAAAATCGCTGAATTAGCGAAGTAACGGGGGAATTGTTTTATGTTTGCATATGATATTTATGAACCGATTGATCGGAAGGTAGAAGATACGTTTCCGACCATCTTTACACTTCACGGTATTGGAGCAGATGAACTAGATATGCCAGGTACACTCGAGTCAATAATGGATCGCTTCGTTATTGTCAGCATTCGAGGTAGCGTGCAACAAGGTCCAGGATATTCCTACTACAAGCCGGTATTGGACGGCGAACCTAGTGAAAAGACGATTTCATATGCAGCAAACAACGTTCACGAATTTATTGAAACCATTTTGAAGCAGTACCCATCGATTGACCGAAAAAAGCTCTATCTGTTCGGCTTTGATCAAGGTGGGATCGTTGCGATGACTGAGTTTGTGAAAAATGGTGGGATGTATCACGGCGGCGTTTTTCTGAGCGCGAAATTACCAGCCTTTTTAGAAGATGGACCGAAAAACTTATTATTGAAGTCCAAACGTATTTTTATCGGGCATGGAACAAAAGATCCGATATTTCCTGTCACAGAAGGCGAGCGGTCGGCGAAATATTTTGAAAGTCTAAGCAATGATGTAACATTCCAGACTTTTGATGTGGTGCATAATGTCAGCGCAGAAGAAGCAGAGATTATATTGGATTGGTTTACGAAAGTGGAAGTGAATAATCCAGCAGCGAATAAAGAAAAAAGTTAAACAAACATGGAGGTTTTACAGGATGAAAGCATTAGGTTTTACAAAGTATGGCGATCCAGAAGTATTTGAAGAATTAGAATTACCAAAACCAAAAGCAAGTGAAAAAGGCGTGGTTATCAAAGTTTTAGCAGCGGGGGTGAACCCTTACGACGGCTTATTACGATCAGGCGCGATGCAAAAAATGCGGCCACTCGAGTTCCCGATTGTTCCAGGAAGTGATATTGTCGGCGAAATTACCGAGATCGGCTCTAAAGTGAAGAATTACGCGGTTGGAGATATCGTGATTGGCCATCCAGCAATTGGCGGTTACAGCGAATATGTTGCGACTCCGAGTTACAACGTCGTGAAGAAACCGAAAGAGATGAGCCTCGAGGAAGCAGCAGGACTAGCCTCAGTTGGAATTACGGCTTACTATGCCCTTCAAGTTGCCAAACTGAAAAAAGGCGAAAAACTGATCATTCTCGGCGCGTCAGGAGCAGTCGGTTCGATAGCTGTCCAAATCGCGAAGGAACAAGGGCATAAAGTGATTGGTGTAGCGAGCAGTAAGAACGCGGATTACGTGAGTGCATTAGGCGCTGACCACGTTTTCTCTTATGATCGCGATGATTTATCTCAAGTGTTGCATAATAAAGCGAACGTTGTGCTGGACATGAGTTTTGGCGGTAAAGGTTCCGCGGAAGGATTGCACTACGTGAAAAGAGGCGGACGCTATGTTTCGCTAACAAGTTTGCCAGAAAATGCAGACGAGAAGAAAGTGAAAGCTATCCGTATGAAGCGTTCGAAAGATATGAAGGACAAAGAAGCGTTGGGATACTTGGCCGATTTGTACCGTGCGCATAAATTACAATTAAAAACAGCGGAAGTGCTGACATTCGATCTACGCGGCGTGATTGGCGCGCATCAGTTGATTGATAAGAAGCAAGTGGCTGGGAAGTTGATTTTGAAGTAATAAATGGAGACACCTGAGAAATTGGGTGTCTCAGCGTGTCGATAAACGACCATTTTCGCTGTTAAAAGCTCTGTTCCGATGCTCATGTACCCCAGTACGCTCCGCTTCGGTACTCACTTTTTCCTAGAAACTAGTCATTTGTCGACACGCTGAGGTTTTGCGGGAAATCACGGGAAGTAGTTTTTCTACAGTCTGATGTGCCTATGTGATTTTGAAAAAAGGTGAGGATGAAAATGCATATATTAAATGGAAATCATAAGTACTCGCAGCAGGCAACGAAAGCCCTATTAATCGTATTTTTTACGACAAGTGCATTGATTCTTTTGTCGATTATAGCCATGTTCCTCTTGAAGGCTTGGTGGCCGCTGATTGTTATCGCGGTGACTGTATTAGGTTGGTATTTATTTAATACAACGCGTAAAACGGTGCCGCTGTATGATTTGACGGAGCAGACGGATATTGTGGTGGCTAATAAAGATTGGGTGGCGTTTAAAAAAAGTTATCCGAATCAAGTCGTTGCGAATGGCAAGAAAACAGAAGTGTGAGTCAGAGAAAAGGTAGTATATTCATGGAGCGACCAATCCGTGAATATACTACCTTTTTTAGCGTAGAATTTTGCCTAAATAGAGGCCACTGCAAGCTGCGTGTGACAGAGAATGCGTGGCGCCGGAACAATCACCGATGAAATAGAGGTTCGGAACATTAGACTCAAATGCCATGTTGGTTTGTATCTCCGGCCCGAAATCCTTCGTGTCGTAGCAGTATAATAAGGTATTTCCATCTATTTTAGATGGTATACTCTGCTCTAATTGGCGAAAAAAAGCGAGCGTATCTTGCAATAAGTCCTCTAAAAGGATGTCAGCCGAGAAATCAGATTCGTATGGCACGGTGCCTTGGATTTCCTTGCGCGGCTCGAATTCTGAGGATAACGAAGAAAGCGGATAACCAATGATTCTGTCTTGATTTTGGTTGATTTTAGAGAATAGCGACTCGAGATAAGCGTTCATTTCTGCTTCGGTATCAAAATAATAAGGACGGAAAAGTGTGAAGTTTAGATTCTTGCTTGGTTTGTCTTCTCGAGAGTTCTGGCCCTCTGCCGTCACGCGGCCGTGCAGATGGCGCTTAATGACCCGCCCGAATTTGTTCATACAATAGCTATAAAGATTGCCACTCCTCATTTTGACTTCCAGGTTGTTTTGGAGAATTGGATCAAATGTTTCGCTTAACATTTCGATGCGGAAACCGATGTCGACTCTCGTTTTCTGATATGTAAGGCCTAATTCCGCAAAGCTTTTGTTCAGGAGTGGATTCTTTTTGGAACCGGTGGCAACAATGACTTTTTTGGCGTGAAAAATATTGTTTTCTGAGGTTGTGATTTGGAATGTATCGCCGGTTTTCTCAATGTGGCTCACGGCGTTGTTAAAGAGGAATTCTAATTTAGTAGATAGGTATGCGAATATATTGTTATACACTTCTTTTGAAAGCGCGGTGCCTAGGTGCTTGGTTGGGCAGTCTAGGAATTGGATGAAAGAATCATTTTCGATATCCGCGTGGGATTGATAGGTTAATGCAGATTTCCCACCGAATGTATCGATTATTTCCTCGACTTCTGATAGATGCTTGATGACCAAGTTTTCTCCGATTTTGCTACTTAAATTACCACCCAAATCAGGCGAAAAATTATATTTTCCTTCCGATAAACCTAAGCCGCCAAAACCAGTTGTGGAAGGTTTGGCAAGGCGGTCTTCTATGTCAGGGCCTGCATCAATGGCGAGGATTTTTTTGTTAGTGTCTAGTTTCAGCATGGTGAAGATACTGCTGACGCCAGAGCCGATGATTATGATATCGTACATTTTTTTGACTCCTTTCTAAGTATGTTAACTTCGTTTTATAATAGGTTAACATCGATGGGAGGAAATTGCAATAGGCTTTCCTAAATCTCAACTAAAGGCGCTTTTTAGCTAGCTCTTTTTTATTTTTTCAATGCGGAATCAATTTACTATAGCAAATATTCGAGGTATGATTAAATGAAAGATAGAAAAGGAGAAAAATTACATGTGGGCTCTATTTTGCTTGATCTTAATAACAATCACTATACTAACGATTATTCCAATGACCATTATTGGCGTTCAAAAAATAAGGAAAGGGCAACTGGAAAACTATTTTGTACATCGCATGGTAAGTGGACGAATATGGCGCGATATCAAGGATAAGAACACAGTTACCGTTTTGATCTATAAAGTGCAGCGCCTTCTATTTATATCCTATTTTTTCTCCATGGTTGGGCTCGTATTTCAGGTACTGGCTTCAACAGGAGTACTCCAACTAAATCCAATAAAAACCTCCAATCAGGGCATCTCGACGCGCCGTGACTGGAGGTTTTTTCCTATTTTACTTCCAAAAACAAGACCTTCAAATAATCGCCTTCTTTAAAACTACTCCGCGTCGCAAAATCTGCGGGGAGCGTAAACTGCTCAACAATGCGGTATTCGCGTCCTTGATTCCTAAACGCTTCTTGCACGACCTGCTTGAATTTATCCATGCCATAGCCGGCGTAATTCGTTGATGCGACGATGATTCCGTTCGGATTCGTAATCGCTATACTTTCCTCCAACAGTTTTCCGTAGTCTTTCGCGACGCTGAATGTTGTTTTTTTCGTGCGGGCGAAGCTTGGTGGGTCTAGGATGACCATATCGAACGCCAATTCTTTGCGGTTCGCGTATTTGAAATATTGGAAAACGTCTTCGGCCATGATGGTGTGTGCAGCTGGATCGAGTTCGTTCACGGTGAACTGCTCGCGGGTTTTCGGGATGCTACGATTGGCGACGTCGACATTGGTTGTATGTGCGGCGCCTCCGAATGCTGCGGCTACGGAAAACGCGCCGGTGTAGGAGAATGTGTTCAAAACGGTTAGTCCGGCGGCGTATGTGTCGCAAATCGTTTTACGAACGTCGCGCTGATCGAGGAAAATGCCGGTCATCGCGCCGTCGTTTAGGTATACTGCATAATTAATGCCGTTTTCCTTGATGATAAGCGGTTCTGGGGCAGTGTCGCCTTCTAAGAAATCATCGCTTTCTAGATACTGACCTTTTGCGTCGAAGCGTCGTTTTTCGTAGATGCCACGCGTGGTAATCGCCGTTTTGATAGCGGCAAGGATCGTCGACTTCCATTGATAAATCCCGTGGCTATACCATTGCAGGACGAGAAAGCCGTCGTAATAATCGATCGTTAAACCGCCTAAACCATCGCCCTCGCCGTTAAAAATTCGAAACGCGGTTGTGGCGTCATCATTGAAAAAAACTTGGCGTTTCGCAAAAGCTTCTTCGAAAAGTGTGGCGAAAAAGGCTTGATCAAGTGCTTGTTTTTCGTCGTAGGTCAGTATCCAGCCGATGCCTTTATTCTGATTGCCGTGATAGCCTTTTGCGAGGAAGCGGCCGGATTCGTCGACTAAGCGCAGAATCACGCCTTCTTCCATGTCTGGGAAGGTCACGAGTGCTTCTTTTGTTAGTAAGGGGTAGCCTTTTATGTAGCTTTGAGCTGATTTTTTCTTTATTTTAACGGTTATTTCATTCACAATTTTCATCCTCATTTATAAAGTAGTACCTCCACTATATCACAAAACAATCGGAAACGAAATTGTGACAGAACGTTCATATCTATCTGGCTTTTAGCGGAAATATTTAACTTTTAGAATAGCGAATTATGCTATGATTTTAGTTGAAGGGGCTATTTTAAGGAGGGATGTAGACGCAGGGATCTTCAGGAGATAAGCATGATATCCAAAAATAGGGAGGATGTTTCGTGTGAAGAAGTTACTGTTTATGTTAATTGTTGTTGTTTTTTGTGCTGTTGGTCATCAGGGGATTCAGGCAGAAACGAACGAATTGGATTTAAATAAATATGTAACCGCTAACAATAAGGAACTTGCTGAACAAAATGCTTATAACTGGAATGATCTGATGCGTAAATTGGATAGTTCCGAACCTACAACGATTTATGTGCCAAAAGGAGATTTTTACTTTAGTCAAACGCTGGCGATTCCGTCAAATGTTACGATTATTGGGGCGGGGAATCACGATACGGCTTTCATTTTTACGAAAGTGGTGGTGGGAATTACGAATCGTTTTCCTGCAAATGAGATGCGGGCGAGCGGGATTCGTCTGGAGAATTTGAAAATCACGTATGCGGATGCGGCGGTGGATCAGAAGGCGTCAAGTCTTGTGAGTTTTGGGACGGCGTATGATGAGGCGAGCTATGAGGATTATCAGGTCATTGATACGCTTACAATCGAGAATTGTATCATCGACGCGAAGAAGAAGGGGAGTTCCGCGCTTTATCTTGGACGGGTTGCGAATGCGACGATTAGCGGGAACGTGATTCGAAATTCGGGTTTGCAGAACGGGATTGGATTGGAATTTTGCAAGAATGTGCGGATTTATGATAATGAGCTGACGGATCTCGGGCGTTCGGGGATTCAGATGTACCGCTTTAATGGCGGGAAAAACGAGCCGATTTTGATTGAGAATAATCGGATTATGAATTGGATGCAGCGGTATGGTTACGAGCATTTCAAGACGAAATATGAGGCGGGAATTCCGGTCGACGTGATGAATGACGCGGGAATTGATAGCTACGGTCCGAAAAACGAGAATTTGATAATCAAAAATAACGTTTTGACGGCTGGCAGGGTGAATAGTTACAATCCGAATAATACGAAGATTCTCGCGGATTATGGGGAAAATATTTATAAAGAGCACGTCATTTTTTTCACGGGAATTCGGTTGTGTGGTGTGAAGGACCTGCTTGCAAAGGGAAACGAGGTCGATTTGAAGGGGCGCGATATTTTCACGTTGGTGTATATTAATAGTCGCGAAAAGGAGAAGGACGGCGCGCCGATTGTGACGAAGCCGGACAATATTATGCTGGAGCAAAACACGTTTCGTGCGGAGGGCAATATTCGCTACCCAGTTCGTATTTTTGAGGGGGACACGGCGGGGATAGCGTTTACAAACAATCAATTCGCGGTGGACGGGAAGCTGGTCGATAACGGCTATTTCGCGTTTTTCACAGTCAGTTCGACGACGGAAAAACTGCTTCTGATCGGAAATAAAATCGAGATGTCGACGCGGCTGGATCATCTTGTTTCGGTGAGTGACAACGAATACAACGGGGAAAAGGTAAAGCTGGCAGAGCTCGGAATGGTTTTGAATACGTGGAATGGCGATGTGGCAAAAAAGGTTCGCGGGAATATTGGGTCGCTGGACGGCACGTATTTTTTGCAGGATAAACCGCTGTATACCAACACGAATTTGTATACGGGGCAGTATCGGGAACCAGTTTGGAAGGTTCGATTAGTGAAAAATGGCGTGGTTATCAAGCAAGCGGAAATGGATGAGGCGGTCAAAAGCTACACATTCCGAGGCGTGGATGGGTTGGTGAAAGAAGACGGGGCATCGTACGAACTGCTCGGCGTGGACAAGGCGTACAAAGAAGTGCTGCGGATTCCACTGATGGTCCTGCCAAACCTAGATGTTCCAGCGTATATCATCGGCACCAGTGATTATCAAGGTCGTTTTGGAGGCGCTATCACGAAGGTTCGACTTTTGAAAAATAAGCAGGTGTTGAAGCAAGCGGACACGATCGGGGCGGATTATCGGTTCAAAGATATGAAGAGTCTCATTCAGGATGACGGTAGCAGTTATGAAATTATCGGTGTGGATAAAAATTATCAAGAGGTTATTCGTATCCCGCTGGAGAGACGGTCGATTTTAATGGTGCCGGAATATACGGTTGGTGATCGGGAATTAACGGGGGATTTCCAGGATAATATCTGTTTTGTGCGGCTGTATAAAGACGGGAATATCATGAAGAATGCGGATATCACGGCGAATAAGTACGCGCTGAAAGGTTTGGAGAATATCGTGGCGAAGGATGGAAGCAACTATGAAGTGGTCGGTTTGGATGCGAGTTACAAAGAGGTAGTCCGAATCGATTTAAAAGTGAATGCGCTACAGGTGAGCTTGACGCCGAATCTTTATACGCTAGGGGCAAGAGAAAATAGCGGGGTATTCGATGGTCCGGTTGCGCGTGTGCGTTTATCGAAAAATGGTGCCATCGTGAAACAAGCGGATGTGGACGTGTTAGCCAAAACCTACGTATTAAAAGGGCTAGATACCATTGTTCAAAAGGATGGGAGTAAATATGAACTCGTCGGCGTGGATCAGTTTTTCAAGGAGATCATTAGAGTGGATTTTAGAATAGCGAACTAGTACAAAATAAAGAAGCGGAAAGGATTATCCGAGTTTGGACAATCATTCCGCTTCTTTTTATTGTTTAGAAATTAGCAACTTTGCCGTATCCTACAAGATACTTAGCCCAGTAGCCAGATGTTACGTTGTCAATTTTCACGCCATCGTTTTGTGCGTTGATCATTTGACCGCCGCCGATGTAGATACCAACGTGTGCAATGCCGCTACCATAATCAAAGAATACTAGGTCGCCGGGTTGTGCTTGGCTCGCGCTGACCTTTGTGGAAGCTGCGTATTGGGATCCAGATGTACGTGGAATCGAAATGCCTTGTTTTGCAAAGACGTATTTCGTATAACCAGAGCAATCGAAGGATGATGGTCCATTTCCGCCCCATGAATAAGGTTTTCCAAGGTGTTTCTGCGCTTCGTTCATTAATGCGCTGAAACTTGCAGTGCCAGACGATGAATTGCTGTTGGAATTGTTATTGGAGTTGCCAGTGTTGGCGTTGGAATTCGAATTGCTGTTATTATTGTTTGATGTTGATGGTTTGTTAACGTTGGAAGCTGTTCCTTTTACTTTTAATACATCGCCAACTTGTAGGTTGTCACTTGATGCGTTGTTGAGTGCTTTCAAGTTAGCTACCGTTGTGCCAAATTTTTGCGCGATTGTGAAGTACGAGTCGCCGCTTTGGACAGTGTAGTTAGATGTATTCGAAGTGTTGACAGCTGGTTTATTCGGCGTGCTTGGTTTGTTGACATTGGTTGTCGTGTTTGTATCTGGTTTCGATACTTCTGGTGTTACGACTGGTTTTTCTGTGTCGGGTTTGTTCACCGTTTCTTTCACTGGTGCGGAACCTTTCACTTTCAAAACGTCGCCGACAACGATATTATCATCAGTTAGGCTGTTGATTGCTTTTAAGTTTGCTACGCTTGTGCCAAAAAGTGTTGCAATTTTAGAAAGCGAGTCGCCAGATTGAACGGTGTATGTAGATGCGTTTGTATCTACTTGAACGACTGGAGCTTCGTTTTGTTCCAATTTCGGTGGTGCAACTGGAGCAGGTGTTTCTTCTTTAGCCTCTTCTTTCACTTCTTCTTTCGCTGGTGGTGCAGTTTCTGTAACGGTTTCCGGTGCTTCGTCTTTCACAACGGGAGCGGTTACTTCTTCTTTTTCAGGTGCAGCGGGAGCTTGTGCTTCGCTTTGATTGACTGCAAGTGTTTGACCAACGTAGATCGAAGAGGAAGATAGGTTATTCCATGCGATCAAGTCTTGAACGGATACGCCGTATTTGGTTGATAATGCCCAAAGTGTGTCGCCGCTTTTTACTTTATGTGTTGTCGCGTTCGCTGTTACTTCTTGTTCTGCAGCAGGTTGTGTTGCTTCTGCCTCAGCTTTTGGCGCGACTGGTGTTTCGGTTTTTTGTTCGTTTACTTCTTCTTTTGCAGGTGTGCTTGGTGCTTCTTCTGCTTCTACAACGGGCGCTACAGCCGTGATATCAGATAGATATTTGCCATTGACATAACCTGATTTACCGTCTTCGTATACGACTTTATTCCAGCCGTTTGCTTCGGTTGTTTCGACAGTGACTTGTGTGCCACCTTTAATGGAAGTGATAATGTTGTTGTCAGCGCTTGGTCCTTGACGAACGTTTAGCCACGTTGCGTTGACCGCTTTCTTCGTTTCCTCGGTAACTTTGTTTACCTCTAATTTTTGACCAGGATAAATTGTATCTGAAGTTAGTTTATTGGCTTTTTTAATAGAATCAACGTCTGTACCTGCTTTTTGAGCGATTCCCCATAGTGTGTCGCCTGCTTGTACGATTACCGTGCTTGCTGATGCGATAGTTGGTGCTGCGAAGGCTGTTACTGCGATTCCTGCAGTTGCCGTTGCGATTGCCGCCTTTTTCATATTTTTAAAACTCCTCTCTTACTTTTTGTTCTAGGTTTTTCTTTTTATACATACTCATGTAATACCCATTCTACGGGGAATTAAATTAAATTACAAATGGAGAAATCAGGATTTGGAGCTATTTCATGAACACGCGGTTGTTTCTGTAACATAGTTGTAAAGAAGCAAAATCAGAACGCGTGTTTCATCCGTGCATAGAACGCATGAACTTGGGAAGTAGGGAGGTGAATTAATATACAATAGCTTTATTAGACTTGCGCAACACGAAACCTATTGGTAATCAGCAACAGAAAAATTTAATCAAACTGTAACAATTGAATTCGAGTTGTTTTCACTAACCGTGACGTAATGTGAAAATTGTTCCGTGATTTCCTTGGTTTTGCAATGGTTTCTAGGTTATAATAGGAGAGGATTAGGAGGCATAAAAAATGGCACAAACATATGATGATCGAAAAATAGTAAAAGCATATCGGGATTTGGCTCGCGAGGTAGTGAAGCGGGAAGATTTATATAGATTGATGGATCAGTCGGCGTTACAGGAGCAGACACAACACTGGTTGCAAAAGTTTCAGGAACGTGAGATTACGGAGCGGGATCGGATTTATATTTTTGCACTTGTAAGGGAGGCTGCGCGGCGTGTGGTTGGCCTGGAGGCGGTGATGGTGCAGTTGATTGGTGCTTTCGTGCTCGGTGATGGGAAAATTGCGGAGATGAAGACGGGGGAAGGGAAGACGCTCGTTTCTTTGTTTGTCATGTACATAGAAATTTTGCGGGGGAATAAGGTGCATCTTGTGACGGCGAATGAATATTTGGCGAAGCGTGACCGTGAGGAAATTGGGCGCGTGTTGGAGTACCTTGGCTTGTCTGTGGGCTTGAATGTTTCGGGGCTTGATAAGGAGCAGAAACAGGCGATTTATAAGGCGGACGTTATTTATGGAACGGCGGCGGAGTTTGGATTTGATTATTTGCGGGACAATATGGTGCGTCAGACGGAGGACAAAGTGCAGACGAGCCTTGATTTCGTGCTGATAGATGAGGCGGATTCGATTTTGATTGATGAGGCTCGGACGCCGCTTTTGATTTCGGATCGCAAGGAAGAGGATTTGACGCTGTACGGTGTGGCGGATACGCTCGTTCGGACGATGTTGACGGATGATTACGAGGTCGAGGAGAAGAAGCGTTTCGTGTGGTTGCATGACGCGGGAATCGAGAAGGCACAGCGTTTCTGGGGCATTGATTCGTTATATGCGGAGGAACATCAGCCGCTCCACCGGATTACGACGCTACTTTTACGGGCGCATTTTTTGATGCATAAGGACAAGGATTATGTCGTGTTGGACGGGGAAGTCTTGATTATCGATCCGCATACGGGACGGGCTTTGCCGGGACGGCGTTTTAATGATGGTTTGCACCAAGCGATTGAGGCAAAAGAAGGCGTGGAGGTTCGTGAGGAATCGCGGACGCTGGCGACGATTACGGTGCAGAATTATTTCCGGATGTACAAGAAGCTTTCGGGCATGACGGGGACGGCGAAAACGGAGGAAGAGGAATTTCGGCATATTTATAATATGGATGTCGTGGTGATTCCGACGCATTTGCGGGTGAACCGGGTAGATAATGCGGATGAAGTTTTCTATACGCGGGAGCAAAAAGGGGAAGCGATTGTTCGTGAGGTTTCGTGGCTTTATGAACGGGGGCAACCGATTTTGATTGGGACGTCTTCGATTAAGAGCAATGAGTGGGTCAGCGAGTTGCTTTTGAAAGCGGGAATTCCGCATCAAGTGCTGAACGCGAAAAATCATGAACAAGAGGCGGAGATCATTGCGCGCGCTGGAAAACGAGGCATGGTGACGCTTGCGACGAATATGGCGGGACGCGGAACGGATATTAAGCTGGATAAAGGCGTCTACACATTGGGTGGTCTTGCGGTGATCGGGACGGAGCGTCATGAGAGTCGCCGTATCGATTTGCAGTTAATGGGACGTTCTGGCCGCCGTGGTGACCCTGGTTTTAGTAAGTTTATTTTGTCACTGGACGATGAATTGGTCGATCACTTCGATAACAAGCGTTGGGAAAGCTATATTCGCCGGATGAAGCGGAAATATAATTTTGATGATAAACCGGTGCATTCGCGAAAAGTGCATCAGTTGGTGATTGAGGCGCAGAAACGTTTAGAGGGCTCGAACTATGACATTCGGAAGGACTTGCTCGCGTATGATGAGGTCATCGATATCCAACGCAAAAAGGTATACGAAGAGCGCGACCGCCTGCTTGGCATCGATAAATTGGGCGCTTTCTCCGAGCGAATTTTGCGGGAAGTGGCGGAAGATGTTTTCTCGGAACGCGAACCAGATTTAGACGCGCGCTACGCAAAAATGGGCGAATTACTCGGCGGAACGAAATTTCCATATTCGTTTGACCAGGTCACGTTGATGTCGCAAGAAGAAGCCGTAGAAGCGCTCATTTTCTGGCATCGGAAACAACGAACGAAATTCCCAACCGGGACAATCAATCAAATCGAAAAAGAGGTTTATCTGAACTTGCTGGATCAAATGTGGGTGATGCACTTGGATCAAATGGTGCAACTCCGAGAAGGAATTCATTTGCGCGCTTACGGGCAACAAGATCCACTCGTGATGTACCAAAAAGAAGGCGCAGAGCTATTTACCAACTTCCAAGATCGCTATCATTTCTATTTTGCGCACGCTTTATTGGAGCTCGATCCAGAAGGACTTGTATTAGGATAAACGTAAATACGTGATATCTCTAGGGATTACTTGTATACTAGTTTACAAACGAGACGAAAATAAAGGGAAAGAAGGTTGGGAGAATGAAAGAGTCCATTTCGAAATTCAAACAGTTTATTACAGAAAACAAATTTGTACTCGGTCTGCTAATTTTCTTGTTAGTGGCGCTGGACATCTATGTTTTAACGAAGATATCATTTATTTTTGACCCGATTATGGTCATTATAGCTACGATTGCGGCGCCGATTATTTTGGCCGGAATTGCTTACTATCTATTTAATCCAATGATTGATTGGCTGGAGAAAAAAGGCTGGAAACGCGGTTGGTCGATCGCTTTGCTGTACGTGATTATCACCGGTGTTATCGTGTTGATTTTCAGTTTTATCGTGCCAGCCGTGAAAGATCAAATCGTGAGCTTGGTGAAAACTTTCCCGTCTTATTGGGATAAAGTCGTCGCGAAGTTCAATGAATTCTCAGAGTCACCACTTTTCGATCAAGTAAAAGACAAGGTGCAAGACAATCTGAGCGAAATCACCAAAACAATTTCTGAAAAAGGCGGAAGTGTTGTAAGTAGCGCGGTCGACAGCATTGGAAACGTCGTTGGAACCGTGACCGAAGTCGTACTCGCCATCGTAACAACGCCTCTAGTCCTGTTCTATCTATTAAAAGACGGCAATAAACTACCAGACTACCTATTGAAAATGTTGCCAGTCAACTCACGCGCACATACACGCCAAGTACTACACGAATCGAACGGCCAAATCAGTTCATACATTCGCGGACAGATTATCGTTAGTTTGTGCATCGGTATTTTGCTATTCATCGGTTACATCATTATCGGTTTGCCGTACGCACTGACACTAGCAATCATCGCGGCATGTACGAGCATTGTGCCATACTTAGGACCCGTTATTGCGATTACACCAGCGATTATTATAGCCATCGTGACATCGCCATGGCTACTTTTAAAACTGATTATCGTTTGGGTCGTCGTGCAATTATTAGAAGGTAAATTCATTTCGCCACAAGTCATGGGTAAAACGCTAAAAGTACATCCGATTACGATACTATTCGTGATTTTGGTTTCCGGAAAACTATTTGGTATACTAGGCGTCATTTTCGCAGTACCAGGCTACGCGGTGCTTAAAGTCATTGTGACACACATGTTCACTTGGTTTAAACGCGTATCCGGACTTTATGGCGAACAACCAGAAAGCGACTATTTAGAAGAAGACAAGCCGACAAAATAAAATCCAATGGAATTCTCATAAAGAACACAAGAGAATTTCATCGAACCTCTGTAATATAGAGAATGTAAACAAGGTAGCAGTCAGTTTCCCCCCTTTTTCTAACTGGTAACCTTGAAAACTCCTTTTTCGACCAGCCCTCCCCTAGGCTGGTCGTTTTTTGTTGGTACTGTAGGAACAAAGTGACTTACAGTACCAATATAAGGACGAACGAAGTGAGAAGTTAATCCATGCCCTAAATCCCTAAAACATGATCACCTACTCTAACCCCTCGACCAAACCACCATATAACCGATTGAATAAAAATACATAAAAATGTATATTAAAACCGCCATCACCATCATAAAAAACATTGTCCAAACTGTGAACACGCCCCATTAAAATCCCCAAATTACCAGACAATTAAATGACACATCAACTCAGATAACGATAAGGTATGTATAGGGACAGAATAAAATACACCAATAAGAACCTACTGAAAATAAAGACTAGAAAGGTAGGAGGAAATCACATGGGAGTAGGCGTATTCAGCGCCAATCGTCTTTTTTTAAAGACTAAATAGGTGAGAGAGAGAAAACCTTTACGCAAAATAAGTATGCAACACTAGTGCGGATAAATGTATACTATATCACAATCAAAAAGGAGGATATGACTATTTTGCATGAAAACTTATGTATAAATAGTTGTGAATTTAACCATGAAAAAGAGAGAAAAGTTTGGTTTGAAAATTTTATCGGCGGCGATGATCGTTGCTTTGATGGTGCCGAGTTCGATTGGGAACATCGCAACATCGGCGGAAACGGAAGTAGCTACAAAAACAGAACAAGCAATTGAAAAAACGTTTAGCCATAAAACAGAATATCCAATACAAAAGGGAACAGATGACGCAGAAGTTACGAGTACAGCAGTCAATCTAACGAGCACAGGGCTGGATTTACACGGTTTAGCGGGAGCAACACAAGTCACTTACTTACGATTTGCCGATGTCGTTTTACCGAGTGATGCGAAAATTTCAAAGGCGTATATTTCATTCACCACACGCGATGCATCGGCGGCAGCGAACGCGACGACTATTAGCATCACAGGGGAACTTGGCGCGCAGGCTGCATTTACAAGCACCGTAGCCTCTTTTACAAGCCGCCAATTTACAGAAACAGCAATGAAAATGACGACACCGGTCGTAGCGGTCAACACAGTTTTCAATACGAATGACGTGTCTTCGATTGTGAACGAAATGCGCGCGAATACAGCAGACATCAAAGACTACGTGTTCAAAGTAACTGGGAGCGGATTAGGATCATTTGTGATGCGTTCTTACGAGTCAAACGCAGCGATGGCGCCAAAACTCGTGCTTGAATATACGTCTGCATCTGGCGAATACAAAGCCAATATCGCGAGCACATTGGATGACGCAGAAGAATACGGCATAAATAAAACGATGGATCTGAACTCGGCGATGGAAATAGGCGGGTATTATTCAGCCACGTTAACACCGGCCTACAAAGATACCTCCGCTTTCCGTTTTGCGAATGTAGCGTTGCCGGAAAATGCAAAAATTGACGACGCTTATCTAGAATTCACGACTTACGGCACCACTGCAAATCGTGTTTCCAATATGTCCATTGTGTCAGAACTCGGCAATCCCACGGCTTACACGAGCGTAGCAGGAAACATAAGCAGCCGTAACTACACGAGTTCGACTGTGAAATATGAACAAGCTTCCTTCACGACAACTGGCCAATCCATCCGAACGCCAAACCTCAAAAGCATCATCGACGAAACGCGCTTAATGGGCTGGCAAAATGGCAATGCTCTCGCGTTTAAAGTCGACGGTGATAACTTTATTGGTAGCGTTTATCAAGGTGGTTCAGCCGTAGCATACCAACCGAAATTAGTCATCAAATACACGTATAGTGAAAATGACGCGGTTGGGGAAAATGTCGAAAAAGACCCAGCACAGCTCAAAAATATTTTTATCAACGAAGTAGCAAGCATGGGCACGGACGCTCAGAAAGATGGCTGGATTGAGGTTTTTAACAACAATGATGTGCCAGTCTTTTTTGAAAAAGATGTTTTTATATCCGATGAAGCGAGTGCTTTAGGGAAATCAGAGTTGAAAAACCTCTATATCCCTGCAAAAGGTTACCGAATTGTGAAAGCGGACGGGACGGCAAACTTCACATTAGGCGATCACGAAACCACGCTTTATTTAGCAACAAAATATGACGATAGCTTCCACAAAATAGATACGTTCGACGTGAAAAAGATGGCGTTTGGCGAAACAATGGGACGCTTCAATGACGGGGAATCTAATATTGTTTCTTATAAACCAGGAACGTATGAAAGCACGAATAACGACGCGAAACCAATTGTGGCGATTGCGCTAAACCAAAAACCAGGGATGTATAAAACTGGCTTTGATTTAACGATGAAATCCGATAGCGTCAACACGATTAAATATACACTCGATGGCACGACGCCAAGCGAAACGAATGGTATTTTATACACAGGCCCAATTACGATTGACAAAACGATGACCGTTAAAGCTTACGCGTACAATGCGAAACAAAATAGCGGCGTCCAAACTTATGTCTACTCGATTCGAGAGGATGCGGAAAACATACCGCTAGCTAAAAAAGAATTTAGCGTCAAAACTGGCACGGATGACGCCGAGGTTAGCGCGACAGCCGTCAATTTAACAAGCACGGGTCTAGATTTGCACGGTCTCGTTGGCGCGGTACCGCAAGCCACTTTTGTGCGTTTTACCGATGTGGCATTTCCAGCGGATGCCGTGATTAGCAAAGCATATATCACATTCACCACACGCGATGCATCTAGCACGCCAACGAATTTGACGATTTCAGGAGAAGTTGGAAACGGTAGCGCGTTCAGTTCTGCAGTCATAACCTTCACGAATCGCCAACTAACAAATAGCACAGTGAAAACAACGACTCCTGCCAAAGTAGCGGTGAATGAACTCGTAAACACCGAAGATTTAGCACCAGTAATCGACGAAATGCGTGCAGGAAATCCGGACGTGACGAATCTCGTTTTCAAAATCGACGGGGATAAAACGGGCTCTTATCTTGCTCGTGCGTACGAATCAAACGCTGCAATGGCGCCAAAATTGGTCGTCGAATATTACTCGGGATATGGTGATTTTACTGGAAAAGTCGCGGCGGCTTCCGATGACGCAGAAGAATACGGCACGGCAAAAGCCATCGATTTAGGCTCTGTTCTAGAAATTGGCGGCTACTACTCCACCAATCTGATTCCGGCGTACAAAAACACCGCAGCTCTGCGATTTACCAACGTCGCGATCCCAGAAACTGCCGAGATTGAAGATGCTTACATGGAGTTCACGACCTACAACACCAACGCCGCAAAAGTGAGTTCCAACATGGAAATCCGCGCCGAACTTGGCAATCCTGAAACATACAAAGCGGTAGCAGGCAACATCACCGCGCGTAACTACACCAATTTGGCAGTGAAATATAGTCAGCCAGCTTTCACGGCGAGCAATCAAATCGTTCGTACGGCTAACTTGAAAAATATCATCGACGAAAATCGTTTAGCAGGCTGGAAAAATGGCCAAGCGATGGCATTCCGTATCGACGGCGATAATTATATCGGAAGTGTGTACCAAAACGGCTATCCCCAAGCGGCGAAACTGATTGTGAAATATAAAAACAACGGCAAAGGTCCAGGCATCGACGGCGCACTCACGACACCTGACAAAATTCAAAACGTCTACATCAACGAGCTATCATCAGAGGGTACCGCGAGCTCCAAAGCAGCATGGATCGAGCTTTACAACGACAACGATGTACCGGTTATTTTGGATAAAGGAATGTACTTGACCGACAAAGCGAAGACACTCGACAAATTCGAGTTTTCCAACTTCCTTATCCCTGCAAAAGGCTACCGGATTCTGTATTCTGATAAGGCGACCGAGCTTGGAAATAACCACCTGAATTTTGAAATCGGTGGGAGTGGGGATGTTATTTTATCCGCAAAAGTTGGCGCCACAATGAAAACGGTGGATTCGATTAAGTATACGAAGCAAGCGTACAATCAAACATTCGGACGCAAGCCGGATGCCAGTAAGAATTTGACTGTATTCAGCTCTGAAACATTCGCGAAAACGAACAACGATGGGCAAGAAAATTATGCCGTGCAATTCAGCAAGGAACGCGGCGTTTACGATACCGGTTTTGAATTGAGTCTGTCTTCTAAAGCGGGAGCAACCATCAAATATACGCTGGATGGCATCACGGATCCGAGCGCGACAAAAGGAACGGTCTACACAGGACCAATCACGATTAGCAAAACAGCCGTTGTTAAAGTGTACGCCTATGACGCGGATGGCAATACAGGCGTGATTTCAAGCACCTACGTTCTGCGCGACAACTACAAAAATGAAGTGACATCTGGGTATCAATGGCAGTTTAAAAACACGATAACGAGCGATGAATATGCCGAAGCAATAGATGATTTCCCGATTGTTTCCGAGACAGGTAACACGGCGAATCTGAACGCGACGACTTACGTACCAGGAACTTTCGAGTATTTAGACACGCATATGAATAAAGGTGGAACCAACTACGTCAGCTATGCAGGCGGGAAAAAATTCGGACAAGTCAGTTCTGGGCAATACAATTCGGGAGTAGCAGTGAAGTTCCACCGTGACTATAACGCGAAAAAAGCAAAATACAACTTCTTTGACGCAACGCCGGGCGAAGCCTTCCCAGTCGTAGGCAAATTCAGCAAGTTAGAATTAAAAGAAGGCCAAGACGGCCCGCAAAATGATATCTACAATCTTGGCTACAATCGTTACGACGAAAAAGTAACGAACACGTTGGCGCAACAAATGAACAAGATTTC
Source organism: Listeria sp. SHR_NRA_18 (assembly GCF_003856515.1). Classification (NCBI taxonomy): domain Bacteria; kingdom Bacillati; phylum Bacillota; class Bacilli; order Caryophanales; family Listeriaceae; genus Listeria; species Listeria sp. SHR_NRA_18. The sequence goes on along the minus strand of NZ_QPKR01000007.1, from coordinate 153,600 downwards.
ACTACACGCAAGATACGTGCATTATTTCTACAACGGAAAATACATGGGCGTGAAAACGATGCGTGAAGATTTTGGTCAAAATATGTTTGAAGAATATTTCGGTGGCAGCGATGATGATTATACTAAAATTCGTTTCCAAGATGGCTATTTTGTACCGGGAATTGTCGAAGCTGGCGATGGTGACACGAACATTTTGACGAAAGTAAAAGCCGTTGCCGCAGCGAAAAATTTCCAAGAATTTAAGCATTATGTCGATGTGGAAGATATGATTAAAATGCAGATTCTATTCATGTTCGTGGATACAGAGCGTGAAGTGGATGCGGTTGTTTCGAATGATATTTTGAATGGAAATGGCGTGAAAATGAAGTTCAATATTAATGACACGGACGGTGCTTTTTACAATAATGGTGGTACTGGAACGAGTTATTCGGCGCTAGCTGGTGGCGGTGGAACGTATCGCTTCAAGTGGCTCGATGTGACGTCAAGACGCGGTGCTGGTGATTTATTCGGGAATTTCTCTGGAGATAGCCAAACAGCAACGGCCGGAAATTTGGAATTCAAAACGCTCGTTAAAGATCAAGTTTTAGCACAAATTGGTCCAGCGAGTGGTGAGTTCGTGGGTGCAGCAGGAGCTCCGTTGTCCGTGGCGAATGTGAAGCAGCTTATCGCGGATAACCAGAAAGAAATCGACGCGGCCTACAAACTCGATGCAGCATACATGGGCGCGAGAAACACGATGTATAAAGACTGGTTGAATGTTCAAGTTAAAGTGCAGAACCAAACCGCAGATCGTGTGAAATATTCGCTCGAAATGTGGGCGAAATACGGCATGGCGCATACGTTGCAATCCGTGAAAATCGTGGCAAACGATGCGGGTGTAGTATTAGAAAACCCTAATGCTGGAACCGATGTTTACTATACAACAGACGGCAGCGATCCAATGGGCGCAAATGGCGTTGTTTCAAGTACAGCAACGAAATACGAAGCAGGAACAACACTTGACGCAAACGCAAAACTGACTATACGTGCCTTTACGACAAATAATTGGGGACCACTAACAAAATAAGAGTGGAAAAGCCCAGCGTGGCGACAAACGCTCATTTTCGTCGTTAAAAGCTCCGTTCCAGTGCTCACGTACCCTAGTATGTTCCACGCTGGTACTCGCTTTTGCCTAGAAACTAAGCATCTGTCGCCACGCTGAGGTTTGGTAGGAACGCATAGGGCATAGTTTTCAATAGCCTTGGAAAAGTCTTTTATCTCATGTATACTGTGAGGTAAAAGGCTTTTTATGTTGGGAGAGTTAAAAATGAGTGCTGGAAAAATTATAGTTGGCGTCGTGGGTCTGATTTACGCGGTGATTTTGGTTAATATTATTTATTATATGGTGCAAACGAAGGCTGGGCTGGCATTTCCGGTTTGGATTCAAATCGTGCTCGGTGTTTGTTTCTTATTTGTTTCGGTATCTAATTGGAAGGCGAAACATTATATTTTTGGGAGTCTTTTTGCCAGCGCTGTGATTTTGATTGCAGCAAGTGTGATTGTGACTAGCGTGTTCGGATGATGGAATGGTATGAAATAGAGCATTGGCGCGCGGTGAATGAGAAGTTTCATGCGCGATATAATTTTCAGCCGTCGTGTTCGATTTTTGCGAAAGCGATTGAACCGCGGGATTCGAATGTGGTTTTTAAGGAATATAAGATTGTGGTTAAGCGTACATATACGGAAAATGATGATTTGGAACAAGCGTATTTTGACGGGGAAAAATGGACGAAAGAGCTGTTTTTACGGTTTTTCGGGGAGGAGATGTATGCGCTGGATTGGTATCATGACTATTATCGTTTTCTTGTGAATACTGAATATCCGCGTGGGGAATTTGGCGAGTGGTACGTTCCGTATTTGCCGGACGGTGACTATTATTTCTTTCTAAATATGGACATGAGTTTGGCGTGGCTCGGCCATCCGTGGCGGAATACAGTGACGGTCGTTGGTGCGGAGTTGGTGGCGTATATTGAGGAAAATGGTTGGCCGTTTTTAGAATGAAATTAGGATATTGGGACAGACCTCTAAACATGACAAAATCGCCTACCCAATTAATATGGGTAGACGAAGATTATGCCTCTTTCTAGAAGAACCGACGAATGATGGTTTTTAGTGGTGGCATCTTGCTGAAACGGTGATCTTCTAGGACGGAGCGGATTTCGAATTTTGTGTAGCCGAGTGCTTCGTCCATCACGATTTTTCCGGGAAGTGGTGCGGCGTTGCTATCTACTACCACGTCGATAATTATTGGACGTTTGGCGGTACGGGCGGCTTCGAAGGCGATTTCGAGGTCTTCGAATTTTTCTACTCGGAACCCAAGTCCACCGCAACTTTCGGCAAAATCGGCGTAGTTGATGTCGGGCAGGTCAATCGCATAATTCAGCTCGCCGGCGGATTGTTGCTCGTATTTGATAAAGGAAAGCTCCTTGTTGTTCAGCACGACGATAATCATTGGAAGTTTGTAATGCACGGCTGTGACAAAATCTTGCATCACCATCGAAAAACCACCGTCTCCTGCAAGCGCGATGACTTGGCGATTGGGGAAGGCATATTTTGCGGCGATAGCTCCTGGTAGTGCGCAACCCATCGTTCCAAGCCAAGCGGAGATGAGAAAATCGTTCTGGTGATCGAGTTGTAAATAACGCGTACTCCAAACTGTTGACGTGCCGACATCGATAGAGAAGATCGCGTCTTTTTCAGCGATTTTTTGAATCTGAGCCATCACGGCTTCTGGTGCGATTGGAGTGCCGGTTTTCGCTTGATCTTCGCGGAGCCATTTCCACCAGTTGGCCATGTTTTCCTGAGAGGCTTCGAGAAATTCGCGCTTCGCTATGTAATCTGTCGTTTCGACTAGAGCGGTAAGTGCTTCTTTGGCGTCGCCGACAATGCTGACCGTTGCTGGAAAACGATGGCCAATTTTGGATGGATCGATATCGATTTGAATGCATGTGACGTCATGTTGCGGCAAATAGTCTGTATACGGATAATCATTGCCAATCATGAGCAGTAAATCCGCTTCCTGCATCGCTTCATAAGCTGGTTTTGTGCCGATTTTGCCAAGGTTACCGAGGAAATTCGGATGCGTGTCTGGCATGACTCCTTTGGCTGGCAGGGAGATGATGACGGGCGTTTTTGTGTGCTCGGAAAATTGGACGAGCGTTTCTTTGGCGTGTTTGGTGCCAACGCCTGCTAGGATGATCGGATTTTTCGCGGAGTTGATAAGCTCTGCTGCCCGAGCGATGGTTTCTGTCGCGATTTCCGGTTTGATTTGCTCGTAAACTTCCCGTTTTGGCTTGACGGTATTTTTGATTTCTGTCAGTGGAATGTTGTTTGGAATCGTTAAAACGGCGACTCCTTTTTTCTCGTAAGCGGTGCGAATGGCTTCGTCCACGATGTCTGGCAAGGTTTCCGCGCTTTCGATTTGTTTGTTGAAAACGGCGACATCCGCGAATAAAGTTGGCAGGTCGACTTCTTGGAAATATTTCGTGTTGGCGACGCTGGTTGGGACTTGGCCGGCTAGAACGAGCATCGGCACGTTATCCATTTTGGCATCGTACATACCGTTTAGCATGTGAATTGCGCCAGGGCCACCGATTGACAGGGCCACTCCGATTTTTCCGGTAAGTTTGCTGTAAGAGGAAGCGGCGAGTGTGGCGACTTCTTCATGGCGAACGTGGATGAACTGAATGGCTTCCTGCTCGGCACGGAGCGCATCGACAATCGTATCGATCGAGTCACCCGGAATCCCGTAGACATGATTGATATCCCAGTTTTTTAGCGTGTTCACGAGAGCTGTACTTGCTTTGATTTTTGACATGTGTTCGTCCTCCTTCATAGTAATTGAGCGTATAGTGTTGTCTACCCTACTTGCGCGGAGGAAAACTTTTTTACTATTGAAGATATTTGGAAAAATGGGTATGATGGAGGTTAGAATATTTTTAAAGGAGAGGCATATGGGGAAAATAGAGGGAATTGAGAAATTAGCAGATGAATTCGAGTTTGACGTGATTCCGAATGCGAAATCGGTATATGAGGTTACGTTTGATTGGGAGTATAGCGAAGATGGGCCAGAAGATTTATTGGCGATTTGTGGGAATGATGTGGCGACGATTATTATGGATTCCGATAAACATTTGGAGGCTGCGCTAAAAGAACGTGGGACGCCATACCATTATATTGAACATCAAATTTTTGTGCCGTTTCCGAGTTTGCGTGATGCGAGCTTTTTGATAGAAGGCTTTTATTTGAATAAAGGTGTGGAGCACATGTCGGTGTTTCTGATGAAGGAGTGCCAGCCTAAATTGGATAAGGTTCAGCGGAAAAAGAAGACGGAGTGGCATCATGAATATCACCTGCAAGATGACGCGGTTTCTTTATTTTTGATGGATGATCTGCGTGTGGCGCTTGTTTGTGCGCAGGATGATGCTAACGCTAAGGACTTTATTGAGGTTCTGAAAAAACGGATGGCGGGGGAGAGCGCGCCTTTAATTGAAACAATTGAGGAAGCTACGGCGCTAGAAATTCCGGATGAACTACTTGCGGATTTGAAGTTGCCACCAGCATCGGGGTTTAATCACGTGACTGGGCAGTTATTGTCTGACGCGTCGATTATGAAGGTGTCGCGAGCGCGTGATGAGATTGATGCCATTTATGACGACGAATTGGTGCAGGTCATTACGACAGAAGACTTGGATGATTTTTTCAAAAAGGAGAAGATTCCGTTTCAAAAGCAGAACGGTTGGCTTGTTTCTGATGCGATTCCAGAGGCGAAGCGGAAAGTGGTGTTATCGAAGTGCCATAATGAGGCGTTAACAGATGAGACCTATTTATTTTATGGTAGCGTGCCGAATGTGCGTTATGAGAAGAAACAGAATCAGGGGTTTTGGAGTAAGTTGTTGACATCGTATTATTATCCGGTTTTTGAATTGAACGAAGGAGGCAAATGTGTGGTGCTGGTTCTGGATGGACAAGTCGCGATTTGTTTTGAATAAATAATTATTAATAGAGAGAATAGGAGAACAGGGAATATGGATATTATTTTATTAGCGATCATTGCTTTTTTTACATTGATTTTTGGATATTATGGGAGTATGGTAGGTTACTTTTGTGTGACTGGACGGCCTGCGAAAATAGACGATCTGATTTTTTTGAAGAAAACGAAAGCGTATTTGCGTGAAGAAAAAGTAGAACCGACGAAACTGTTTAAAATGAAGTTTGCGGTTATTGTGCAGTTTGTTGCGTTTACGTTGTTGGCAATCGTTTATTTTACGACGGATGGCTGGGGTTTTGCGTTGATGACTGTTTTTGCGGGGATTTATTTCGGGACGAATGCTTTTATTGCTAAGTTGATTTAGGAGGATGACGATGAAACACTGGTATGGCTGGGATGAAATGAACAACGAGATTGAGGATTTTGAGCTTTGGCGTTTGAAAACGATGAAGAAATTTATGTATGAGGTTCTGGAGCTTCCGCCATATTATGAGCAAAAGCCGTGTTTGACGACGCAGTTTTTGTATTGGACGAAGGAGCGCAAGGCTTATGATGTGGAGATACGTTTTATTGGTGTAAGCAGTATGAAAATGGATATGTTTGGTGATTGGCACGTTGAGGATATTCAAATTCAGCCGGATCCTATTGAGGATATTCAGTTTTATGTGGATGATTATGAGGATCATTCGATTTCGTTTTATTGTGAGGCGATTGAATATTTAGGCGTGAAGGAAAATACGGAGGAGAAATGGAAACGTGCGTTGCGGGAATGGAATCTGCTTACTGGAATGTTGGAACCTGCGCATGCGAAATTGGATGAAACGCTTGAAATTTTGGTGGATTTTATCGATCGTCCAGCTGTCGCGAATATTTTGCTTCAAGGTGTGACGCATGAAAATCCAGATGTTAAGGATAGCGCGTATGAGTATTTGTGGCATTTAGATGATCCGCGGGCGTTTGACATTGCGTGTGCTGGTCTGAAAAAGGGGGATACGTTGCGGCGGATTAATTGTTTGGAGTATTTGGGACGTTGGGGTGACGCGACGATTATTCCGCAAATGCTGGATGTGTTAGAAAGCGATGAAGACCCGCTAGTCCGTTGCTATGCCGCGGAAGTGATTGGTTATCAGGAGGATGAGAAAATGATTCCTATTTTGCAGGGATTATTGCAGGTGGAACAAGAGGATGTCGCGCGAATCGGGATACTCTATGCTTTAGCGCTTTCGGGGACCCAAGTGTTGGAACAGATTTTTGATAGCTTGAAAAATGAGGACTATATTGTCAGGATTCGTGCGGCGCTTTATTTGACGGGAATCGCGTGGAATAATCCGGCGGTATTTGATTCTATCGTGGCAATTTTGCAGGAATATCGGGAATTGGAAGAAACGGTTGCCGCTCGTGAGGCGTTCAATCGTGCGTTGGAGGAATTAGTTGGGTAATTTTATTCCGACTAAGGTTGAAGTAGTCCGAAAATTATGCTAAAATCGTGTATAGGAACGGAGGAGTTTGATGGAAAACAATAATTCATTTTTCAGAAAAAAGAAATTTCATTTAGAAACGAGTGGCGAACACCACTTAAACAAGACGCTCGGTGCATTTGATTTAACGATGCTAGGCGTTGGGGCAGTAGTTGGGGCAGGTATTTTTATTTTACCGGGACAAATTGCGTCAGTTACAGCAGGGCCAGGAATCATTATTTCATTTATTATTGCAGGATTAGCTTGTTGTTTGGCGGCACTTTGTTATTCGGAGTTTGCTTCTAAATTGCCGATTGCGGGTAGTGCGTATACATATAGTTACCATGTGTTCGGCGAAGGGATCGCATGGATACTAGGATGGTCGCTACTACTAGAGTACGGACTTGCTGTTGCTGCTGTTGCAAGTGGTTGGGCGGCTTATGTGAAAAGCTTGCTGGCCGGGTTTAGCCTTCATGTGCCAACAGCGATATCAGGTTCTTACAATCCAGATAACGGGACTTATTTCGATTTATTAGCATTTATCATCATTATTGTGATAGGTATTTTACTGAGTCTTGGCATTAAGGAATCCACGCGCGTCAACAATATCATGGTACTCATCAAGGTTGCCGTTGTTGTCCTATTTATTGTCGTTGGTGTTTTCTATGTAAAACCAGACAATTGGACACCGTTCTTGCCGTTTGGATTTAGCGGTGTGATCACGGGAGCATCGATGGTATTCTTCGCTTATATCGGTTTTGATGCGGTTTCGACGGCATCGGAGGAAGTGAAGAATCCGCAACGCAACATGCCAATCGGGATTATTGCTTCCCTCGCGATTTGTACGTTATTGTACATTTTGCTATCCGGCGTGTTGACAGGGATCGTTCCTTACGCTGATCTAGAAGGCATTAGCGCGCCTGTAGCTTTTGCACTTCAAGCAATCGGGCAAAATTGGTTCGCAGGTCTCTTGTCACTTGGCGCAATTGTTGGGATGACAACTGTTATCCTCGTTATGTCATATGGCGGAACACGTTTGTTGTTCGCGATGGGGCGTGACGGACTGTTGCCAGAAAGCTTCTCTAAGTTAGGAAAACGCAATACACCAGTTCGTAATACACTTATTTTTGCGATTGCAATGGGGCTTGTGTCTGGTGTGGTACCATTAGCGCAACTGGCCGAACTAATCAATATTGGAACATTGTTCGCGTTCTCGATGGTTTCACTCGGAATTTTCTTCTTACGTAAAAATAAAGACCTACCGACAACTGGTTTCAAAACACCGTTATATCCAGTTGTACCAGCGTTATCATTCCTATTATGTGTGTACTTGATCTTAAATCTTTCCGCGATTACATGGATTTCATTTGCGATCTGGTTCGTGGTTGGATTGGCTGTGTACTTCGTTTATGGAAAACGGCATTCTAATTTGAACGCAAAATAAAAACAATCAAAAACCCTTGAAAAAAGGGTTTTTTGATTGTAGAAATATAGCGTTCAGGATCAAAATCCGTACGTTTAGGACGAATTTGGTTTTTCGGGTCATTTTTATGATACGCTAAGTGTAAAAAAGATGAGGGAGTTTCATAGCATGAGGAAAATGATTGCGGCGGGCCTGATTTTGGTAGCGTTGATTTTGATTGGGGTTGCGTGTTACAGTTATTCGAAAAAAGAAGAATTTATTGATCGGAGACATCCTATGCGAAAGGATTTTTATCGGACATTGTACGATGAGAGATGGCTTGAGCGGTTTCCGATACAGCGATTACATAGGGGAGAGTAGTATAGGATGGTTATTTTGAAATTAATTTTTTATCTTGTTTGTGCCATTACATTGGCTGGATTGGCGGATTATGTTTTTCATTGGGAACGTTGGCGTAAGTGGATTCGGTATCTAGTTGCTGCCGTTTTATTTGTGATTGGCTTGGAGTTATTTCAAGCAGCAGGCGGGATTATTTTTAATGAGTTGGGTGTGCCAATGCCATCTTGGTTAAGATGGTTAACAGAAGAAAGCGATTGAGGTTCGGGCAAAACTCAATATAAAGAAAAATCGCCTCACCCTTTTTGGGGGTAAGACGGAAAATTTTGCTTGACACAAATCGAGCGCTTGTCGCCGATTTATATGGGTTATGCACCAGACTCAATGACTTTTTTCATATCTTATCAAACGAACTATGATACAAATCTTCGGCCCAGTCACACCATGCGAGTTCCTGCGCACAAACATCATCGCGGCGCTTCACAATCAAATACCGGCCGAATGAATTGCGCCATTCTTCTTTTCGTGTTGGGTCATTTTGCAGTGCTTCCAGTTCCTCGAGCTTCGGTTTATTAATCGTGGCTCTTTTTTTGTAGTGTCTGCGGCGGTCGTTGAAAAGTTGGGCAACGGTGTTTTTGTCCATTAGCGCGATGACGTAAATTTTTGCGAGGAATTCATCGCGGCTAATCGGCTCGGCGGTTTCTTCTAGCACCCATTCGCTGACGGCTTGAACGCCTTTTTTTGTTAGCGAGTAGATTTTCTTCGTCGTATCAGGATCAGCCTCGAATTGGACGTAGCCTTCTGTTTCCATTTTGCCGAGAACGGTGTAGATTTGGCTGTGATGTGCTTGCCAAAATAATTCCATATATTGCTTTAATTCGTAGCCTGTGCACGATTTGCGCGCGAGCATGCATAGCAGGACGTAACTCAATGTATTCAATTCGAACCCCTCCAACGCAACGTTTATGTGTTCAGTATACCACATCCGATTCTAAAATTTAATATAAAAATAAACATGTCAATATTGACATTATAGTCGAATGAGGAGTATACTTTAAAACAGGTTAATAAACAAACAGGAGTGGTAAACGTGGTAGAAGGAAAAGTAGCAATAAAAAAAGAGGATGGCGTTTTGAAAAGTTTGCTGCACCAGCCTAAATCGGCGTTGGCAGTAGCTTTTTCATGTGTGGTCGCCTTTATGGGAATCGGACTTGTCGATCCTATCTTAAAATCAATTTCGGAGCAGTTGCATGCGACGCCGGCACAAACATCATTATTATTTACGAGTTATATGTTGGTAACGGGCATTGTGATGCTGTTTACTGGATTTATATCGAGCCGAATCGGGGCTAAAAAGACATTGCTTATCGGGCTCGTCATTATTATTATTTTCGCAGGGCTGGGCGGATTATCGCAATCTGTTGGGCAATTAGTTGGGCTCCGCGCTGGTTGGGGACTTGGAAATGCGCTCTTTATTTCGACGGCGCTGGCAACGATTATTGCGGTTAGTTCAGGCGCGACGGAAAAAGCGATTATCATGTATGAAGCAGCGATGGGGCTCGGTATGTCGGTCGGTCCGCTGGTTGGTGGTTTGCTTGGGAGCATCACGTGGCGCGCACCATTTTTCGGGGTTGCAGCTTTAATGGCAATCGGATTTGTGGCGATTATCATGTTGCTCGATCCGATACCAAAGCCAAAAGTGAAATCGAAATTCTGGGATTCACTCCGAGCTTTGCGTCACAAGGGCTTGCTGGTCACCGGCTTAACGGCGTTATTTTATAATTTCGGATTCTTTACGTTACTTGCTTATTCGCCATTTTTGATGGTTGGATATAGCGCGATTCAAGTGGGATTAGTATTCTTCGGTTGGGGCCTAATGCTCGCGATTTCCTCGGTTTTCGTGGCGCCGCGATTGGAAGAAATGTGGGGGACAAAATTGGTGATGATGGGCGCACTGGGACTTTTTGCGGTTGTTTTAGTCGTGATGGGAATTGGCGCGAATGATAGCACGGTCATTTCCGTCTGCATCGTGATCGCTGGCTTTTTCCAAGGGATTAACAACACGCTGATTACGTCGGCGGTGATGGTCGTTTCGCCAGTGGAGCGTGCGACGGCGTCTTCGGCCTACAGCTTTATCCGGTTTACGGGCGGTGCGATTGCGCCATGGCTCGCAGGGAGTTTGGCGGTTTGGTTCAATCCGCACGTGACGTTTTATGTGGCAGGATTTGCCGTACTCATCGGGATTATTATTTTGCTAGCAGGTCGAAAAGCATTGAGTGCACTTGATTAATGGAGGGATTAGAATGAAATTAGCGGTATTAATTGCAGACGATCAACTATCTAAAAAAATCGTGACAAAAACCGTGGCGTTGTGCCAAGAATTTGCAGAGGCGCCGGAAATCACGCTGATTCATGTCGTGAATGACAAAGCGATTGCGGAGGACGTGGAAGTTGGCGTAGACATTTCGGAGAATTTAGAGGAAGACGCACAGAAGATGCTGGCGGAAAAAGGCGCGATGTTCAGCGAGGCAGGACTGATGTATAAAACGGCTATCTTGAGCGGTTTTCCAGCAAAAGAAGTGACGAAATACGCGGGGGAAGCGGGATTGGATATGCTGGTTATGGGGCATCACGATTTGTCGCTCGTTCAGAAAATGACGATTGGCAGTGTCGCGAAGAAAGTCGTCCAGCACGCGGAATGTCCGGTATTATTAATCAAATAAAAGCTAGTAGGAAGCTCACGTTCGTTGTGATTTTCCTACTAGCTTTTTTATTTGTATTCTTCTAAAAAACGTAAGGCTTGTTTGTAGGCTGGTAAACCGTCGTCGATGTTGGAATCGAAATCGTGCTCCAAATTTTGCACGGTGAAAAGTTCATTTTGGAAGGTAGTCTGAGCTATTTTTTCAGCTTCGATGTAGGGCACGTCTTTGTCAGTCGTACTATGCGCGATGAATACGGGCGGCAAAAAGCTGAAATCGCGCATGTCTTCGAGTGAAAAGGCGTCGATATCGGCGTCTTGATGCGGTCCAAAAACTTCATCGAGCCACTGCCCCTTTTGGCGACAGTATATGTACAAGGCGTAACGCTTTTCGATGTAACCTTCTGTGAGCTCCGTTTTGCCAGTTAAAGCGGTTTTTAAATCGGCTGGAATCGTTGGGAGCTTCGCGTAATGTGGACTCGGATTTTGATACCAGGAACCGTCAATCGAAGCGTAGCCGTAGAAAGATAGCACGGCGTCGGCGGTTGGAAGCGTGGCGTCGGCTGCGGCTTGGAGTGCGAGATAAGCGCCGGCGGAACGCCCGAACAAGATGAACGCGTTGGCAACACCGAACTCTGCGCGGGCGTTGGCTTCAAACCAGGAAATCGCGTCTTGCACATCCTCATAAATCACAGGAAGCTTGGTTTCTGGCGCCAATCGATAATCGACCGCGAAAAAATGATACCCAGCTTCGAGAAAAAGATTGCGGTACGTTTCCGGCAAATCGTTGCGAAGTCCCCAAATGAGACCGCCACCGTGAAAATAAATAATCGTTTTAGCGGCATCAGGACGCGGACTTGGATAGAAATCCCCTTTTAGCGCCAAGCCATTTTTTTCAGCAAAAATAATTGTTTGCAATTGGGTCATCTCCTTTGTTATTCTTCAAAGACAGCATACACTAGATTTCCCGTGAGCTCAACGATTTATGATTGGGCGCGTTAAATCTATATAATCACTATTAACAATTTTGGCATCTTAATTAGTCATAATGAACAAAAGACGAATAGGATTTTTATCGCTTTTAAACGATGCAATCAAAACTTGAAACGCTTACACTTTAAAGAGTAGAGAACAAGTAGGACAAATCAGAAGAAGGGTGGACTTTGAACGATGGACAGAATTTTTCAAGACGTAGCGGATAATGTAACTTGGCTTTCGGGGATTGGCGCGGATCCTACTGGCGGAACGACTCGCTTGCTTTACTCGGATTACTGGGTGGAGGCGCAACAGGGCGTGAAGAAGAAAATGGATGATGCTGGTTTTACGACGTATTTTGATGAAATCGGTAATCTTTTTGGTCGTGTGGAAGGGTCTACATATAAGGATGAGACGATTATGTCGGGTTCTCATATTGATACGGTGGTCAACGGCGGAAAACTAGACGGTCAATTTGGCGTTTTGGCTGCGTACCTTGCGATTAAATATTTGAAGGAAAAACACGGTCAGCCGCTTCGGAACCTAGAAGTTATTTCGATGGCAGAAGAGGAAGGAAGCCGTTTTCCGTATGTTTTCTGGGGAAGTAAGAACTTCTTTGGACTTGCGAATAAAGAGGAAATGGCGGACGTTGCGGATTTTGAAGGTGTAAAATTTGTGGATGCGATGCGCGGAGCTGGGTTCGATTTCCGCGATGAAACGAAGCCGCTGCGTGACGATATTAAGGCGTTCGTCGAGATTCATATCGAGCAGGGGAAAGTGCTGGAAAACGAGGGTAAAGTAGTTGGTGTGGTGAATAGTATCGCTGGGCAACGTCGCTATACTATCGTGCTAAACGGCGAGTCAAACCACGCGGGAACAACGCCGATGGGCTACCGCAAAGATACCGTTTATGCGTTCAGTAAAATCGTGTCGCAATCGATTGACAAAGCCAAAAAACTTGGCGACCCACTCGTGCTTACGTTCGGAAAAGTAGAGCCGAAGCCAAATACGGTGAATGTCGTTCCTGGTGAGACACTGTTCACGATGGATTGCCGTCACACGGATGAGGCTGAACTGCATAGCTTCACGCAAGAAATTGAGCAAGATATGAAAACAATTTGCGCAGAAATGGGCATCGATATCTTGATTGATCTATGGATGGACGAAGCACCAGTGCCGATGGATCCACATATCGTGTCCGTGCTAGAAGGCGTTTGTAAAAAAGAAGGACTCAATTATCGCGTGATGCATAGCGGCGCAGGTCATGATTCTCAAATTTTTGCACCGCGTGTACCGACGGCGATGTTCTTCGTGCCTAGTATTGGTGGGATTAGCCACAACCCGGCGGAAGATACGAAAACAGAAGACTTGGTTGAAGGCGTGAAAGCACTAACAGAAGCATTATACGAATTAGCATATAAATAAATAGCTCATACATCATGTAAATCGGCGGCAAGCGCTCGATTTGTTGGAAGCAAAATGTAGATGTTATACGAAATGAGAAATGATTAAGATTTCATAGGGAGTGAATCAAAAATGGAAAACGAAACGGCAACAATGAAAAAGGGGCTCCAGTATTGGCAGCAAATTATTATTATTTTATGTTTAGGTTGGGTAGTTATCTGGATTTACCGCAGTGTCTTAACACCGATTTTTCCGGAAATTCAACAAACGATTGGGCAACATTCTGATGCACAAATGGGCTTGATTGCGAGTTTCTATTTCTTCGCGTATACAGGAATGCAGATTCCAGCGGGGATTTTAGTCGATAAATTTGGTAAGAAAGTCGTGCTTATCCCTGGTTTCTCACTGTTCGCCATCGCAGCACTTGTGATTGGTACGGCGCAAAACTTGGAAATGATTTATCTCGGTAGTTTGCTTGCCGGTCTTGGCTGTGGATCTTATTACGGTGCGGCTTACTCGCTGTCCTCTGAGAATATTCCAGCAGAAAAACGTGGCCTATCAACGGCTATCATCAACAGTGGTTCCGCGCTCGGTATGGGTATTGGCTTGATTGCTTCTAGTTTACTTGTAAAATCGGTCGGTATGAACTGGCAAATCATGCTTTTCATTATCGCTGGTTTGATTGTTGTGATGATCTTTGTTTTTGCGAGTGTGATTAAAAGTTCGCCAAAAGTGGATCGTTCCGCGGTGGCCAAAGAAAAAGCAGCACCAAAAGAGAAAGCGCCAATCAAAAACTTGTTTACAGGTCGGATGATTGCGTCGTACATTCTTTATTTTGCAACGTGTTACGGGTACTACATGGTCGTGACGTGGTTACCATCATTCTTACAACAAGAACGTGGATTCCAAGGCGTGGCGATTGGATTTTCCGCTGCACTTGTAGCTTTTTCCGCGATTCCAGGGGCATTATTTTTCAGTAGAATGTCGGATATCTTCAGAACGAAAAAAGTGCGTTTCATCGTTGGTTTGACGGTTGCAGCCGCGGCGATGTTGATGCTTACAGTACTGGCGCCAACTTCGGGCATCTTGCTAGTCGGCCTGATTTTATACGGATTGCTAGGAAAACTTGCAGTAGAGCCAATCCTGATCTCTTACGTGGCAGATAGCGCACCGAAAAAAGGATACGGAACATCGTTTGGCGTATTCAACTTCTTCGGAATGAGTTCATCGGTTATCGCGCCATTCTTGACAGGGGTTATCTCCGACTCGACAGGATCGAAAGTAATGGGCTTCTATATTTCCGCGATTATTCTGGTTATCGGAGCAGTCGTGTTCTTGATTGCGAATATTAAATCGAAGAAAATAGCATAATTTGAATAGGGAATCAGTGTTTTCGAGCGCTGATTCCAATTATAATTTGGAAAAGAGAGGTTTTTAGAATGGGTTACAGAAATAAGAATACGGGTTATGTGAGCGATATTCTCGCTTCGAGATCGGTAATCAAGCGTGGCAATTACGCGATTATTCCGCCGAATGGATTGGTGAATAACTCGATTCCAGGTTTTGAGAACTGTGAATTGTCGATTTTAGCAACGCCGAAATTGGGCGCTTCTTTCGTGGATTATATTATCACGTTGCTAGATGGCGGCCAAAATAAGGCTGGTTTCGGGGCACCTGGCGTGGAGACTTTCTTCTATTGTTTGGACGGGAAAATCACGGTTTGGGCGGATGACGCGAAGCATACACTTGAGGCTGGTGGCTATATTTATTGCCCAGCAGGTGTGATTTTGAAATTCGAAAATGACAACGGTGGCGCGAATAGTGAGGCGTTCCTTTATAAGAAGAAATATGAGGCGGTAGCAGGTTACGAGGCGCATGTTATTGTGAATAATGTGGCGAATCTGGAGAAAATTGCGTACGAAGGTATGGAAGATGTGATTTTGCAAAACTTATTGCCGGCGGATCTTGGTTTTGATATGAATTTCCACATTTTAAGCTTTGAGCCGGGCGCGTGTCACGGATATATTGAAACGCATTATCAAGAGCACGGCGCGTATATGTTATCTGGAGAAGGCGTTTACAATTTGGACAACGAATGGGTTCCAGTCAAAAAAGGTGATTATTTATTCATGGGTGCGTATGTGCCACAAGCGACGTATGCGGTCGGACGCGGTGAAGCATTCAGTTATTTGTATTCGAAAGACTGTAATCGCGATCCACAATTATGAGAAGGTAGGGAATTGGTGTGAAAGAGCCACAAATGATTCGAGTAAGGAAACATGATTTACATGATTTAATTCAAAAGAAATTGGAAGCAGCGGGGCTTTCTGAGGAACATGCGGATGGCGTCGCGGAATCTTTAGCATTCGCTGACGCGCGCGGAATTCACTCACATGGTGCGGTTCGCGTGGATTATTATGCGGAACGAATTGCCAAAGGTGGCACGACGATCGAGCCTAACTTCCGATTCAATAAAACGGGACCGAGTTCAGGCGTTTTTGAAGCGGATAATGGCGTCGGGCATGTGGCGGCACGCAAGGCGATGGATGAGGCGATTGGCTTGGCTCAGGAAACGGGCGTCGGGATTGTCGGTGTGCATGAAATGGGGCACAGTGGCGCGCTGGCTTACTTTGTGAAGCAAGCGGCGGATCAAGATATGGTCGCGATTTCTGTTTGTCAGTCGGACCCGATGGTGGTGCCGTTTGGTGGCGCTGAGCCTTATTTTGGAACGAATCCGATCGCGTTTGCAGCGCCGCGCATGGACGGTGAGCCAGTTATTTTTGATATGGCGACGACGGTTCAGGCATGGGGCAAAATTTTGGACGCGCGCTCAAAAGGGGTGGATATTCCGCCAACGTGGGCTGTGGATGCGAACGGCGAACCAACGACGGACCCGCATCAAGTGAACGCATTGCTTCCGGTTGCTGGACCAAAAGGATACGGTTTGATGATGATGGTCGATATTTTATCGGGAATTTTGCTAGGATTGCCATTCGGAAAACGGGTGTCTTCGATGTACACGGATTTGACGAAAGGTCGCAACTTAGGGCAGTTACATATCGTGATTAACCCAGCTTTCTTCACGTCTTTGAAGGAGTTTAAGCAAAATATCGCGCAAATGGTCGATGAACTGCATGCGACGAAAGCGGCACCGGGTTTCAGTCAAGTGTTGTATCCAGGCGAGTTAGCGGAGATTGTGGAGACGGATTATGCGGATGCGGGAATTCCGATTGTGAAAGATGTGTATGATTATTTGATTAGTGACACGGTTCATTACGATCAGTACGATCACGCGGGGTTATTCGCGGAACAAGACTAGAAAGGTGGCAGGCAGAATGCGAGTTTCAAAGGAAGATTTGCACCAGCTGATTCAAACAAAAATAGAGCGGGCTGGTTTGACGGAAGAACACGCCGATATTGTCGCTGATGTGTTGGCGTTTGCGGATGCGCGCGGGATTCATTCACATGGCGCGGTTCGTGTCGAGTATTATTCGGAGCGGATTGCTAAAGGTGGAATTACAAATCGACCAGAGTTCCGATTTGAGCAGACGGGACCAACGAGTGGTATTTTCCACGGGGATAATGGTTCTGGGCATGTGGCGGCGAAACGGGCGATGGAAGAGGCGATCCGGATTGCTGGTAAAAATGGTGTCGCGGTTGTGGGCGTGAAAAACATGTCGCACAGCGGTGCCTTGGCTTATTTTGTGGAACAAGCGGCGAGTTGTGATTTTGTAGCACTTTCTGTTTGCCAGTCGGACCCAATGGTGGTGCCGTTTGGTGGCGCGGAGGATTATTTCGGGACGAACCCGATTGCGTTTGCAGCGCCGACCGATGACGGGAGAATGTTGACGTTTGACATGGCGACGACGGTTCAGGCTTGGGGCAAGGTGCTTCATGCGAGGTCACGCGGGGAATCGATTCCACCGACTTGGGCGGTAGACGCGGACGGGGCACCAACGACGGATCCTGTGAAGGTCAACGCGTTGTTGCCAATCGCTGGGCCAAAAGGGTACGGCTTAATGATGATGGTAGACGTTTTGTCGGGAATTTTGCTAGGATTGCCGTTCGGGAAACATGTGAGTTCGATGTACGCGGATTTGTCGAAGGGGCGCGATTTGGGGCAATTGCATATCGTGATTAATCCGGCGTTTTTCACGGATATCGAGGCGTTTAAGGCGAACATGTCGGAGGTTTTGGATGAGGTGACGGCTGTTGCTCCTGCGCCGGGCGTGGATCGGGTGTATTATCCTGGTGAGCGTGGACGGTTGCGTGAGGCGGCTTACGAGAAAGATGGCATCGAGATTGTGGATGATATTTATGAGTATTTGATCTCGGATGCGATTCATTTTGATAATTATGATGGAAAAAATAAATTTGCGGAATAAGGAGAGGTGAGCACGATGTTACACACGATTATTAAAGAAAATGCGTATCAAGATTCGGTTGTTTTGATGCTGCTTACGAATAAAGTTTCGACGATTGAAGGGGTAAATCGCGTATCGATTATGATGGGAACGCCTGCGAATAAAGATATTTTCGGGACATCGGGCTTGCGTACGGAGGAATTGGAAGCGGCATCGGCGAACGATATGGCGATTGTTGTGGACACGGAAGATGCTTCTAAAATTGATGAAATTTTGGCGGAAGTGGATGCGTTTTTAGCGAGTCAAGCGACGAAGGAAAGCAGTAACACGACGGAAACGGCGCGGACTTGGGATAAGGCGATGAAACTCGATCCGGATGCAAACATGGCGCTCATTTCGATTCCTGGTACATATGCTGCGGCGGAAGCAGATCGGGCATTGGATGAAGGACTGCACGCGTTTATTTTTAGTGATAATATGCCGATCGAGGAAGAGCTGCGATTGAAGCAGAAAGCGCATGACAAAGGGCTTCTTGTGATGGGTCCGGATTGCGGAACTGGGATTGTGAACGGGATTCCGATGGCGTTTACGAACGTTGTAAAACCTGGGAATATCGGCATTGTTGGGGCATCTGGAACGGGAATTCAGGAAGTTTCGACGATTATTGACCGTCTTGGCGGCGGCGTGACGAACGCGATTGGAACGGGTGGTCGCGATTTATCCGAAACAGTCGGCGGAATCACGATGCTAGACGCGATTGCAGCGCTTGAAAAACAAGCGGATACAGACGTGATTGTGGTCATTTCTAAGCCACCTGCAAAAGCGATTCGGGATAAAGTTTTGGCATTATTACGTACGATTTCGAAGCCTGCTGTGACGATTTTCTTAGGTGAAAAACCGACGTATCATGAGGCGAATTTATATCACGCTTACACGCTTGAAGAAACGGCACGCATTGCGGTGGCGCTTGCAAAAGGTGAGGCGGTAACGGCAGTGGAGACGGAAATCGTGACGCCTGACATCCGCTTAACTCCGGAGCAAAAACACATCAAAGGTTACTATTCTGGCGGGACTTTAGCGTCTGAGGCGGCAATGCTTATCGCGGATGCCTTACAGTTAAAAGAAGGCCTAATCAAGCAAGACGGCTATATTTTGAAAACAGAGGGTCACGAGGTTATCGATCTTGGCGATGACATTTATACGCAAGGAAAACCGCATCCAATGATCGACCCTGAAAAACGGATTGCGTTCATTGAAGACGCGGCGAACGACCCGGAAACAGCGGTTATTTTGCTCGATGTGGTGCTTGGTTACGGCTCGCATGAAGACATGGCGGGGCAATTGGCGCCAGCGATTAAAGACGTGATTGCAAAAGCGAAAGCGGCAGGACGCGAATTGGCTGTGATTGGAACGGTTTGTGGGACGCTTCAAGATCCGCAAGACTACAATGAACAGCGCCAAACATTAGAGGCTGCAGGCGTTATCGTGAAAGATAGCAATAACGAAGCGGTTAGAACGGGACTTGCGATTGTTGGTCATACGGTGGAAGAGGCTGATAAAGCGATTCAAGACGTTGCAACAGGAGTCGAAGCGCCAATTTTGGAAGCATCAGATGCCATGTTAGACTTGCTCGCAAAACAACCATGTGTCATCAACGTTGGACTAAAAAGTTTTGCGGAGGCGATTACCGAAACTGGCGGACGTGTCGTGCAACTTGACTGGCGCCCAGTGGCTGGTGGAAATACTGAACTACAAAAAGTACTACAATTCTTGAATAGTTACCGCGCTGAGACGGCGGACGTGAAATAAATTTTTGAAGGAGGAAAAAACAATGACAAACTACCAGACAATCGATGAAGCAAACCGCGCAGTGGCGGACAAAATTGTTGCGTCAGCCCCATTTTTATTGGACGTCGTGCCTGCTAAATCTGTAATCGCTGAGTTAAATGAAGGGAAGGTCCTACTTCACGCGGGGCCTCCGATTAAATGGGAAAACATGACGAGCCCGATGCAAGGTTCGTGTGTTGGAGCCGCATTATTTGAAGAGTGGGCGGACAATGAAGACGATGCGCGTGCGATGCTTGACCGCGGAGATGTGACGTTTATTCCGTGCCATCACGTGGACGCAGTTGGACCAATGGGCGGTATTACCTCGGCGAATATGCCAGTTGTTGTCGTGGAAAACCGCACAGACGGCAACCGCGCTTACTGTACGATGAACGAGGGCATTGGCGCGGTGCTGCGTTTTGGTGCTTATTCCGCAGAAGTTGTGAATCGCTTGCGCTGGATGCGTGACGTGCTTGGCCCAGTGCTTAGCAAAGCACTGCAAACGCTCGATGAAGGCATGAATCTAAACGTTATCGTTGCAAAAGCAATCGCGATGGGAGACGAGTTCCACCAACGCAATATCGCGGCTTCCCTCGTATTTTTGAAAGAAGTGAGCCCAATCATTGTGAGCCTGGATATCGATGAAAAAGAACGCCAAGAAGTCATCAAGTTCCTCGCAGATACTGATCAATTTTTCCTAAATATCATGATGGCTTCCGCAAAAGCAGTGATGGATGGCGCGCGGATGATTCAAGAAGGCACGATTGTAACTGCGATGTGTCGTAACGGCGAAAACTTCGGAATTCGCATCAGCGGTATGGGAGACGAATGGTTCACAGCACCCGTCAACACTCCGCAAGGCCTTTATTTCACAGGTTATTCCGGCGAAGATGCGAACCCAGATATCGGGGACAGCGCGATTACAGAAACGTTTGGCGTTGGCGGTATGGCAATGATTGCAGCACCAGCCGTGACTCGTTTTGTCGGTACAGGCGGATTTGGCGACGCACTGAAAACAAGTAATGAAATGCTTGAAATCGTGATCGACCAAAACCCAAATTTCACCGTTCCAACATGGGATTTTCAAGGAATTTGCCTCGGTATTGACGCTCGTAAAGTAGTCGAAACCGGCATTACACCAGTCATCAACACTGGAATCGCCCATAAAAAAGCAGGTATCGGCCAAATCGGCGCTGGAACCGTCAACCCACCAGTTGCCTGTTTTGAAAAAGCAATCACAGCCTACGCAGAAAAGTTAGGCTTAACCGTATAAAAAGGAGGTGGAAAAGGATGTCAATGATTCAAGCACAGCGCATGGCTCAAAACGTCGCGAATTTGCTAGTTGAGCGTCAAACATGGCGCGTCCACAGTGTTTTCACAAACGGTTTCAACTTGGAAAACGAAGCCGAACGTATTTTTATCGGCACAACCAAAAATGGCCAGCTACCATTTGCCGTTCAAATAACAACGTGTGACGTAACCAAGCTTATCGCTATGATTCAAGCTAATCAAACCTTCCAATACGAAGGCGGCATCCTGATTCACCAACAATCCGAGCTTCAAATCACGCTCACTGGTGCCACCCAATACACCAGCAAACGTGAAAAAACAGCAATTCAGCCGAATCCCAGTTTTTTAACACACACATTGCAAAGCGAGAAGCAAACAGGACTAGGTTTTTCCATCCGAGAATGGCTAACCCAACCCGAAACCGCGAATCTCGCAAAAGCAATAAGCAGCACAGACTCGGCGTTTATCGAACAGACCTTGCGCTATTTTATAGGTCGCGGCAGTGGTTTGACGCCATCCGGAGACGACATCTTGCTCGGCATTTTGCTCGTTGGACAGGAAAGCACGATTTTTAAAGAAGCATTGGCGACATTAATCCAGACCGAGCTATTGACCACAGACATCAGCCAAACCTATCTGAAATACGCGTTACAAGAGCAATTCAGCGACACATTACTCGCACTTTATGAAGCATTTCAAACAGGCGCAGAAACTGGGGAAATCATCGAACGCATTTATCAAAACGGACATACGTCGGGAATAGACACGATAGCAGGTGTCGCACTCGCAATAAAGGAGGAATTTTCAATGGGAAAACGCGTAGTTATCGCGCTTGGCGGCAATGCAATCTTGCAACCGAATCAAGAAGCAACATTTGAAAACCAATTAAAAAACGTGGAAGACAGCTGTGCAAAAATCGCAGAAATCACAGAAGCAGGGCACAAAGTCATCGTGACACACGGAAACGGCCCGCAAGTCGGCAATATTTTACGTCAAAACGAAGAAGCCAAAGCATACGTTCCAGCGCTTCCAATCGACGCGTGCAGCGCAGAATCACAAGGTTTTATCGGCTACATGATGGAACAATCACTAAAAAATGAACTCGCACGCAAAAAACTACCAACAAACGTCATCACGCTTTTAACACAAACCGAAGTTAGCGCGAGCGATCCCGCATTCCAAAGCCCAACAAAGCCAATCGGTGTTTTCTATACACGCGAAGAAGCCGTTGAACTCTCCGCTGAAAAAGGCTGGGAAATGGCAGAAGACGCAGGCCGAGGATACCGCCGCGTTGTCCCATCCCCACAACCACAAAAAATCCATGGCGTCGAAGCGATTAAGCAACTTGTAGCCACGGATACCGTCGTTATTTCGACAGGCGGAGGCGGAATTCCCGTCGTTCAAAACGAGGAAGGCGACCTAAAAGGCGTCGAAGCAGTCATCGACAAAGACCGTTCCGCATTACGCCTATCCGAACAAGTCGAAGCCGACGTTTTCATGATACTAACCGACGTGACAAACGTTTACTTACATTTCGGCGAACCAAATCAACAAAAACTAGAAGGCGTTCCAGTCAAAGAAGCGAAAGAGTACATGAAAGAAGGCCATTTCGCAGACGGCAGCATGGGACCCAAAATGGAAGCCGCGATTGCATTTGCCGAATCTGGAAAAGAAGCCATCATTTGCTCACTAGACGCAGCAGTCGAAGCATTAGCTGGCCGCGCAGGAACACGAATCCTTCCTGAAAAAAGCACAGTAAATGCTTAAAATAGAACAATAGAATAGCTAGATATAAAAGAAACGTGTCATGAGAATGGCACGTTTTTTAATGCATCAAAAGAGGATGCGAGGAAAATCTATAATCATTTTATCACAAAGCAGCATGTTGGGATGATTGCGGTTGATTATGATAAATGAGAACAATAAATGTCACATAGTTGAAAATGTTGTTCTTTGATACGACTCATATTATGCTATGATAATTACGTACTGCGCAGTGCATAGATGTGTCACATAGTTTTTAGGAGGAATAGACAAACATGAAAATGAAAAAACAATTAGCAAGTGTATTGGTAGTTGCAGTACCACTTTTAATAGGGAATAGTTATGATGTAAATGCAGCAATTCAAGATAATTCCAATGAACTGGGTGCAAATTACGTATCTGAAAAAAATACGGATGCACTTTTTGTAAATCTGTTTTCATTTGGTAAAGATAGTACGATTACAGGATATGTTTCATCAGGTATTACCGATATTGGGATTGAAATTAATGGGAAAGATATTGGCGGACTTGGGATTGCACCAGGTAGTCAGACTTTTACATTACCAGATTTTCTAGTTTCTCAAATTACTTCTTTAGAAGATAACGTTACGCTTGTAGGGAGAGCAGCACCTTCTGGTGAAGTCATTGCTAGACAACAAGTTGTTATGATTGACGGAACGAACGAAAACACGGGAACACTGAGCCCTACTCCATTTTTGATAGACAGAATGAGTACATTAACGGGAAGTTTTACTGGGGACATTTCGACAGTTGCTTTACGTATTAATGGTGATATTCATGAGCAAGTAGGTGTACGAGGAAATGGAACTTTTTCATATCCTATCGTTATCTCAAACCTAGAGGATCGCGTAGAGGTACTTGGATACAATGGGAATGGAGATCTAGTGACAAGTGCTAGAGTCTTGCTAGAAGAACGTGAATCGTATGATAGAATTGTGTCTGCAAATGCAGAACGGTTGCATGAACAAGCAATCTGGGTGACAGGTACTTTCTCTACTATTGCTGAGTTCAATAAATCAATTAAAATGATGGTTCCTGAAATTAATGGTATCAGAGATTATTCGCAGTTGGTATTTGTAGATAGTCCTAATCAGAATGGCGCTTTTGATATCAGAATTACTGGTGTGAGCCAAGGTGATTCGATTAAATTGATTGGATTAACTGCCAACTCAGTGACTGCAGATGTGTTTGAATTAACTGGCATTTAAGCTATAAGAGGATAAAAACTGTATTAATGGCTACTACAATTTTAGTAGCTATTGTGCAGTTTTTCTTTTTGATAAGAAATAGAAAAAGGTTGAACCTCTCTTTTTTCCTCTTTTAGGAAAAAAAGTATCTGTTGCTGCGAGAGCCTCGTATTGCTCGTTCAGCGCAGACTGGTAGGTACTACATCCGCTGCATTTCGCGATTTATATACTTAATCCTAGTGATTTTATTGCAAGTTTTTCTTTATCAGTCCTGATTTTGAAGGTGAGTGATTGGTATACGTATGTGATAATACTTGGAGAGGTCAGAAAGTGATGTATTCAATTGTTCTTAGACCTGATGAAAAAAATAGGAGGGGGAGCAAGATGAAGCTACTTTTATTTATTGCTAGTTGCTCTATTGTTATTTTTTCTACATTAAATGTCCATGCAACAGAAACAAAAGAATATAAAAGTAGCGGACAGGTAGGTTTTTTTGGAGAATATATATATCCAGAGGAAGAGTTAGTACCCGGTGTTGATAGGGATATAGAACAGAAGGCAGGAAAGAAAATAGAAAAGATTATTGTTGCGGAGAACTCCGTTACATTGCCTGAAACAGGAGATACACTTTCTCTTCATGATCAATGGATTGGTTTTGTATTGGTAGGCTTAGCTTTTCTACTTCTCAAAAGAAACAAAAATAATGGAGGTTCAGTTAAATGCAATTGAAAAATGTACTAATTTCAACGGTAGCGATGAGCGTGATAATATTATCTCCTCTATCAGTACTTGCCGCTGAGTATGAATCAAATGGTCAAATCGAGTTTATTCCAAATACGGACTCAGTAAGCCCGGTAGACCCAACAAATCCAGAAAATCCAATTAGCCCAGTTGATCCGCTTAGTCCAGATGGAAAACCGAATGTAGGAACAACAGGACCGCTTAGTATTGATTATGCTTCAAGTCTTGATTTTGGGACAAATAAAATTTCGAATAAAGATATGATGTATTATGCAAAAGCTCAGGAAATATATGGGGATGAAGATGTGCACCTTCCAAACTATGTACAAGTTTCCGATAATCTAGGTACAAACGGTGGCTGGGCCTTGACGGTCAAGCAAGAGGGGCAATTTAAAAACAACAATACACAGAATAAAGAATTAATTGGTTCGCAGATTCAGTTACAAAATGGTGAAGCAATTAGTAATGCAGAAAACATGCAAGCGCCGAATGTTTCTCAAAATATTATTTTAAACCCAGATGGCGCAGCAGCTCTAGTTATGGAAGCCGAAAAAACAGCAGGTGCAGGAACGTGGCTTAGTCGTTGGGGTGGCGTTGAGGAGACTGTTAATGATGTTGGCGAAACCGTATATAAAACAAAAACAATTTCTCTCAATATACCAGGTAAAACACCAAAAGATGCTGTAAAATATAGCACTACATTAACATGGAATTTATCGGATATTCCAGATAACAAATAATAGGAAAAGCGAGGAAAATAAAAATGAATTTTAAATTAAAAACAATGATGGCAGCTAGTTTAGTTGCAGGTCTTACTTTAGCAGGAACAACAAATATAGCGGAGGCAGCGATTTCTGGTAGCACATCTTCTAATGCCGTTATTAATTTTGAACCAAGCACAGACCCGACAAGTCCGATTGACCCAACAGATCCGACAAATCCAGTAAGCCCGATTGATCCAACGAATCCAGGTGGGCAGCCAAATCCAGGTACGAATGGCCCATTAAGTATTGATTTTGCATCGAGTTTAGATTTTGGTACACAGAAAATAACATCTTCTGATAAAGTTTATACAGCGGCTGCACAAGCGTTTAATGACCGTGATTTAGGACCGAATTACGTCCAAGTAACAGATAATAGAGGAAGCGAAACAGGATGGGCACTAAAAGTACAACAAGATGGCCAATTTATAACAGAAGATGGGCAAGAATTAACGGGAGCAGAAATTACTTTTAACAATGGTGTTGTGAGTACAGGATCTGTCTCTGCTAAACCCACGCATAAAGCTAGTTTCACTCTAATTCCAGATGGAGATGCGGAAAGAATTATGGAGGCTGCTGAAGGACAAGGCGCAGGAACCTATATTTTAGCTTTTGGAAATGATGCTAGCGCTGCAGGCAGTATTGAACTATCCGTACCAGGTAGCACAACTAAATATGCAAAAGACTATTCTACAAAATTAACATGGACATTAGAAGATACGCCAAGCTCTATTGAGCCGTAAGCAGGATATTGAAATAGATTTAAAACGAGGTTATGTGAGTTCTTCAGGTTTTACTAAGTGAAGAACTCGCATCATTGTAAAAATAACAAAAAAGAAGTGCGGTTGTTAAAAAGAAGGGCACTCTTTCTGAAGGGACAAAAAATGAAAAAAAACAGTTTATTTCTTAGTTTGTTGATGTTAGTGATGATTAGTTTATCTCCGGCTACTAGTTTTGCATCTGAGTTTAATTTTGCTGTGACAACCGAAATCCCGGGTAATCAAATCGATAAATCCAAAACGTATTTTAACCTATTAGTCAATCCAGGTGAAAAGCAGACATTGAGTATCAAATTAAGAAATGACACTGATAAAGACGTGGTAATTGAGCCCCAGATTCATTCAGCAACAACGAATATGAACGGCGTTGTAGAATATGGAAAGACAGACTCAAATCCAGATAAATCACTTAAGTACAACTTGGCTGACATACTTACAACAACTAAGGAAGTTACAATTCCTGCTAAAAGCGAGAAGAAACTAGAAATGAAACTAAGTGCTCCTACTGACGAATTCGAAGGCTTGATTGCTGGTGGCATTACACTCATTGAAAAGCAATCAGAGGCAGATAAAAAAAGCTCGAAATCAGAAGGTTTAAGCATTGAAAATAAATATGCCTATGTGGTAGGTGTTACTTTACAGCAGAACAAAACCGAAGTAAATCAAGACTTAAAATTAAATGGTGTTAAAGCTGGTCAAGTAAATGCTCGTAATGCCATTTTGGCAGAACTTCAAAACCCAACACCGACATATTTGAATCAATTTGAAATTATAGAAGCAAAAGTGACTAAAAAAGGCGAAACCAAAACTTTATTTGAGACGGATAAGCAACACATGCAAGTGGCTCCGAATACAAATTTTAAATTTCCAATCCCGCTTGATGGGGCCTCTCTTGAGTCAGGAAAATACACGCTGCATCTAAAAGCAAAATCATCCAAAGAGGCATGGGAATTTAGTGAAGACTTCGAGATAAAAGCTAATGAAGCAAAAGCCTTTAATGAGAAAGACGTATCGATTCCCGAGAAAGAAATGAATTACTTGTTGGTTATCATTATTGGTATTGTACTATTAGTACTAGCGTTATTTATTATTATTTTACTAAAAAGAAAGAAAGACGACAAAAATAAAGGTAGTGGTAGCGAATGACAAAGAAAAAAATATTAATTATGTGTATGCTTGGATTCCTCACATTTACAAGTATGGATGTATTCGCAAGTAATACTTTTAAGGCGGAAGAGACAGAGTATCCAATACAGATGATAGTAGAGAAACCAACAGTTGCGATGAATGAAGAGATGATTATATCTTTAAAAATTAGGCAGAGAATGAACATAGGGAAACTTCAATTAAGTATTCCTGAAAATATGGTATTAGATTTGGATAAAACCAAGAAAAACAATGAAAAATCGTTGTTGGCAGTAACATACGATGAAGAAAAGAAACAAATGATACTAACAGCGGGGGACTCTGGCGAAATAGTAGAACAAGAGTATGAACTCATTTTAATCGCAAAGGATAAAGGATTATCAACTTTACAAATAAAGAATTTAAATAATCTAGCAGTTTCCAATGAGCTGCTTATTACACTTATTAGCGCTGAATCACAGAGTTCGGTATTAGAAACTAGTCGGAGTGAACCAGTGACAGCAACTACTGATCGAAGCTTTCTAGAGCATTCCAAACATGGACTGTTGAATGAAGATGGGCAGTATGTTTCGGGTCAGCCTTTGTCTTTTGCTGAAGCGACAGTTATATTAGCTCCTGTAGAAGGGACATCGGGACCAACAACTATGGCTTTCGACCAAATAGATAGTAGTGGATACAAGAATTCTTCAGGACAATTAGAATTAAATAAGGATTATAGAATTGATAATTACGCAGTATTCAGAGGGCAACCGGTGGATATCATGCTAAATTTTTCGAAGCCTGATGATGCTGCGATAACACCCACTGTAAGCTTAAGTTTAGCGATAAATGCGTTCTTTCCAAATTTGCCACCTACTCTTAATTTAGTACTTGACAAGAGGATAATTGGTGAGAGTGTTGACTTTTCAATAACAGCGGTGAAGCCAGGAACCGAAGAGAAAATTAATGCTCCTATTTTCTTGGGTGCTAATTTAGGAACGAATGCTAACAAAGGGGAGATAGAGTATTCGGAATCCCAAATAAATGGGCTATTCGCGGAAGAAAAAAACGCTAGCTCATTATTTTTTGGAAATGGGGCTGCTGGTATGACTGAATTTCGATTAGGTACTGGAACGAGCGGTTATACAGGAATCCATATGTTAATTAATGCTCAAAATGGTTTAAATGGACGATTTAGAACGTTACGAGCATCTAGATGGGGGGGGGGGGATAATCACTAACGATGCTTTTAGTATTGTACAACTACCATTTTCGGATCCAGAATTCTACGGATTGACAGAGGATGACGAAGATACTGCGCGTTATATGTTTGAGATGGAGCTCCCAAAACAGTTTTCAAAAGAAAAGTACCCAGAAGATCTTGTTATAGATATTGATTTAAATTCCATTAGTAAAAAGGTGGATACTTCGGAAATTAAAATAATAGATAAGAATAGCAAGGACGATATTACTTCCTATTTTGAGCTTTTAATGGATGAATCTGGATTGAAGGCTAGAATAGATCGCTCTAATCTGAGTGAAATTTCAAGTTTTAATGTGATACAATTTCAAATTGAAGGCCTAGTGGATTTAACTCACCCTGATTTAATGAGTTATTTCAATGCTAAAACGGGATATTTAACAATTCCTGCTACAGCAAATGTCAACTTTTCAGAAGAAATATTTTCGGCCGAGGCAGAAGTGAAGTTACGAAAACCGTTTGCAGATGGAGTGAAACAAACTGTTGCTATAGATAGCAGTACAGAAGATTTAAATCCTGAGGCAGTTATTAGGAATATTTGGAGTCCGATTGAAAATGATAGTATTCAGGTGGTTGGATTTAAAGACAAAATGGTATTTAGCGAACTTGGTGAAACTGAAATAATAGTGATTATTCGTAGCGGTACGACAGGACTTGAATCGGAAATATGTGTGCCAGTTGTTGTAGTCACTGGAGAGCTAAAGTTTAGCTCTAGACCCAATCAAATTTCATTCGGTACAATCCCTATTCAATCAGAAGAAAAAGAATATTTTGCAACTGATTTTGATGAAGATTTAACTGTTGGAGATACCCGCTATAAAAAAGATTGGAAGGTAACGGTTCAATTAATAGGGGGGCTTTCTTTAGAAGGATCCAATGCGATACTCAATGATGTTATGTATTATACGAATACAGATGGAGAAAAAATAGCACTCTCCGTAAACCCTACTTCAATTGCAGGTGTGACTCAGAATACAGAGCAAAGCACAGTTATTTCAGATTCTTGGAAGTCTGGACAATATGGAATATCTGTAAAGCCTCGACAAGGACAGATGAAATCAGGAAAATATTCTGTTTTATTAGTATGGGTGCTTGAGGACACGCCATGATAAATTAGAGGGGGCAATAAGATTGTCAAATAGACTGTTTTTTTTAGATGCACTAAGAGGTATTGCCGCGCTCACAGTTATTATCACTCACTTTGCAGAAACATATGCTGGTGAATCGTTGATAAAAGGTATATTTCAGCCATTTGGTAGAAGTGCTGTAATTCTTTTCTTTCTGATAAGTGGTATCTCTTTAAGTATGAGTTTTCAAAAGAAAATATCATTTTCTTGGCAGGAATACATGTCATATTCAGTAAGGCGTATTTTTAGGATATATATTCCATTTATTGTAGCCATTTTGATAGGTGAGGGTATCTATCTGATTTTACAACCTCAAGGTATAGCTGAATTATCAAAATGGTTTAATCTTACTGGAACAGATACTAGCAATTTTTCGATTTTAATTGAAAATATCTTTATGACAGGGAATTATGTGAATCGAATTAATCCAGTTATTTGGTCCTTGATTATTGAGTTAAGGATATCTGCTATTTTTCCACTGCTATATTTAATAGCAAAGAAATATGGAGCTCATGGAGCATGCCTATTGATGTTTGGATCGCTTGTCACAGGAGTAGCTATTTTATATAGCCTCACCCCAAAATTTTTGCTAGGTCAGACCGTTTTTTACATTGCTTTTTTCGTTCTTGGAATAGTGATTAGTATGTATTGGTCCAATAGTAAAGACATGAGTAAACGGGTATATTATTTAATTGGTATACCATCTCTATTGCTATATTTTCATGTTGTCATCTTTAACTTGCTTGGAATACCGACATTTAAAATCATTTCGGATGTAGTTATCGGCTTAGGAAGTGCGGGTATATTGCTCTTTTTTTACGAGTCAAAAATGGCGCAGAAGCATTTAACGAACCGTATGTACCAAGTGATTGGAAAAATTTCGTTTAGTATTTATCTTGTACATTGTATTGTATTTATCCCTATGGTTTACATGATGCAGCAAATGAAGAGGGAGGTTTGGATAATTCAAGGGATAAGTATACCGATCATTTTTATATGCGCCTATATATTTTACGGTATCGTGGAGTATCCATCGAAAATACTGGGACAGTCATTAAGTCGTAAAATTGAAAGCCGTAAACGTACAGGGGTTAGGCTGTATTAGAGCATGTGAAGGTGGGTCCCTGATTTAATTAGGGACTATTATAATGGTGAGAGAATCTCATAGTATCCCGCACAGATTCTTGTGATGTTGAAATAGCTGGATACATATATATGAGCATTGTAATCAAAGGGTTTGTAAGTCTAGCGAGTATTTTAATTTCGTTAAGACTACAAGCTTTTTTATAGTTTGTACATAAGAAAAAAGTCGTATGGCGTGGCTGTAAAGAGGAAGATACATAGCAAAATGATTGTTAGGATATTCCACTGATTTATATAAAAATAATTAATTTCTTGTACTCATTAGGTGCTATATATCAAAATCAGCAAGCAAATGAGTCATTTTTTACATGATGCTCCCGAAAAATGAAGTTGTTTAATGTCCGTTTTTGGTATAAATTTTCTGTAAGCTCTGATTTTAAAATGCATGGTTAATTAGCACGGGATATTGTTATAAATATTTTTTCAAGAAGATAAAAACATGGAGAGATGCTTGTAACAAAGCTACATAGATGGAGGAAGAGCTTGGATAAACAGGAGTGAGGGGTGAGATTAATGATACATTTAAGAAGGAAGATATGGAGAAAGTATAGAACGACAGATCCGGTAGAAATTGCAGAATCATTAGGGTTAGAAATCCTATACGTGAAACCGGAGCAGCTAAGTAAACTGGGGGATAGGATCACGAATTCCACTGTTGTAGTCGATAGTTCGCTAAATGGACGTGAGGCAACCCAACTTATCGCGAAAAAAATCAGAGAGTATCTAATTCAAAATCCAAATGCATTAGATTGAGAACGCAAAGTATAGTTTTTAACAAAAAATGGACTCGATGAGAAAAAAATGGTTTTGAGAAAACTGTTGTCAAGCGATATACTTGTAATTGTTCCACAGCAACCGAAAATATTGATTATTTTTCAGTTAGCGAGAAGATAATGAAATCTACTGGGATGTAGATAAATTGTTTTACCAAAATAGGAATAAATAGAATTTGGAGGATGTCATTTGAAAATGAAAAAGTTAGTAGTAGTATTTTTTGCGAGTATTATTGGTATTGTTGCTTTAGGAGGATGTTCAAATAATAGTGTGATAGATGATTCTGAATGGAACACTGCGAAGAAAACTGGGAAATTTGAAATACAAATAACCTCTGCTGAACTGGTCGACAATAATTTAAATACAGACATTGGGCATGAAACACTTAGGCTGGCTCTAAAAGCTAAGAATATTAGTAAAGAAGCTGCACCGATTGGATCTGGTGACTTCTATCTTAAAGATAAAGATGGAAAAAAATATACATTTACAGGTAGCGAGAGCAGTTTGGGGGATGTCGTTAAGGCAGGTAAAACAATAGAAGGGTACGGATATTATTCCATTCCCAAAGAGAGCAAAAAGATGATGGTTGTTTATAAACCTTTCCAGTCAACAGATCAGCTTAAGTGGGAAATTACTATTCCAGGTAAAAAATGAAAAAAGAGCAATTATTAAAGAAAGTTATGATGTTTAGTTCCGTCCATACTTTTAAGGATGCTCGAATTTTATTTAAAGAAGCTTACACATTGTGTGAGGAATATGCAGTAGATTTTTATGCTATCGGCAATGTGGATGAGGCTAAAGAATACGAGAAGAAAGGTCTAAAAATTCATCTCTTAGCCAAAAAATCTCGATTAAAACGTTTTTTAACAATGCTTGAAATAAAAAAAGCTATTAAAACTAGTGGTGCTAAATATTTCCATTTTCATGATCCGGAGTTGCTTACGTTAGTTCCATTTATTCGTAAGATGAAGCCAGATGGCATTATTATATATGATATGCACGAGAATTTCCCAGAGGCAGTTAAATCGAAGAGCTGGCTGCCAAAGCCAATTAGAAAGCCTTTAGCTAAATCTATTCAAAAAATCGAGAAGTATTTAATGAAGAATCTAGATGGTATCATTTTTGCAGAAGAATCGTATGAGAAATATTACGAACATATTAGCGTAGAAAAAATAGATATTTATAACTATCCAACGCATATGGCGAAGAATATAGATGAGAACAGCACTAAGCCACTTACGATGATTTATATTGGGAGAATGGCTAAGGTACGAGGTGTTTTTGAAATGTTGGAGCTAGTAAAAATGTTTCAGGAAGAAGGAACAAAAATAAAGCTACAGCTCATTGGTTTGGCAGAAAACGATTTATTACAGGAAATGCAAGCTTTTATTCAAGCCAACAGACTAGAAAATACAGTTGAATACTCATCGTATATTGAATATTCGAAAATACAAGAATATTATTCGAAAGCGGACATTGGCCTTTGTTTGCTCCATCCAGTTCCTAACTATTTGGAGTCACTAGCAACAAAAATATTTGAATACATGGCTATGAGTTTGCCAATGGTTGTGTCTGATTTCCCGGCCTGGAAGAAAGTAATCACTGAAAACGAATGCGGTTTAGCAGTTAATCCGTTAAACATGGTTGAAGCTAAGAACGCCATCCAACGATTAGTAGACGATGATTGTTGGCGTAAGGAACTAGGTGCGAACGGTCGGAAAAATTATGTCCAGAAATATAACTGGGATATAGAAGGCGAAAAGTTACTCCGATTTTATCGCAAGTTACGAAATGAAATATGAGAGGTGCTAGCTTGAATAAAGATTTGCATATTAGCAGCATAGTGCAGCAATTACTGAAAAAATGGTATATCGTTTTGGGAATAGCAAGCTTGTTCATACTTCTTGTCTATGTCACACAAAATTATTTAGTTG
The DNA here is from genome assembly GCF_003856515.1 of Listeria sp. SHR_NRA_18. Lineage (NCBI taxonomy): Bacteria > Bacillati > Bacillota > Bacilli > Caryophanales > Listeriaceae > Listeria > Listeria sp. SHR_NRA_18. Next base: position 120,180 of record NZ_QPKR01000007.1, on the reverse strand, counting down.
AACGACAGTATGAAGCAAAAACTGAGCTACTAATTCTTCCAAATAAAAATAATGCAGAAGCAAATAATGATGCCAATGTTAGGTTAAATATTCAACTTATGAATACCTACATGAATGTGATGAAAAGTTCAAATACTATTTCTAAGGTTAAACAAGAGCTAGGACTGGATGAATCTGTCGAGGCATTGCAAAAAAGGCTTGTTGTTGCAAGTGATGAAAACTCCTTATCTGTTAATTTGAAAATCACAAGTAATACACCAGAATCTGCAGCACAAATCGCCAATCAACTAACAAAGACAACACAAAATGAGTTGAAAACTTATTTTCCAGATAATAAAGTTGTGATTTTAAATCCTGCAGGAGAAGGAAAGCTTATTTCTAACCGACTGTACTATTTATTGGCTGGATTTATCGGTGCTTGGGTAGGGATTATGTTGATTTTAATTGAAGTAGTAACGGCACGCGTCATAAGAAGTGAGGCTGACTTGAAGCAATTTAAATTCCCTGTTTTAGGTGCAGTAGCCTATTCTGAAGATGAAAGGAAGTAATATCATGGCAGAAGAAGCTTTGTATAAAATTAACGCGTTGAATGCCAATAATTTTCGCGATTTACGAACAAATATTGAATATCAGTTACAGCATAAAAAAGATAAATTCGTTGTTGTTACTTCCTCTAATCAAGGTGAAGGAAAAAGTTATTGTGCATTAAATGTAGCGCTAGCTTTTTCAGAAGCTAAGAAAAAAGTATTACTTGTTGATCTAGATTTGCATAGACCAAGGCTCTCAAAAAATTTGAGTTATAGCTACATGGGGATTGTGAGTATATATGAAGAGGCCCATGATTATAAGGACTGCCTGACAACTATCGCCGAGAATGTGGACTTTTTACCGAGTGGTTATGTTCCTTTAAATCCATCAGAAATTATTTCCTCAGATATAGTTGGCGACACGTTACATCGAGCAGCTAAAGATTACGATATTATCATTATTGACAGCCCACCAATCCGTTTGTCCCCAGATACAAAGTTTATTATTTCAGAATTCAAAAATGTTCTTTTTATTGTGAGAGCGAATAAAACACGGAATCATGAAGTGGAGGAGGCATTTGATAAAATGAAACTTATTAATCCATCCATTCTAGGTACTGTGTTGAATATGAAAAAGTTCTCTAAGAAAGAAAGAATGCTGTATGAATACAAATAAATATATTTTCTCGTTTACATCCTTTCAAAAAATATTAGTAGCGATACTACTGCTTTCCATTGGAGTATTAGGAGCTATTCAACCAGTATTTTACGCGGCTATAATACCTATAATACTCTCTTTTATTATCATGAAATTAAATCTCCGTGACTTACTGGTTAGTATCTGGTGGACGATTGTTATTGCTCTGTTTTTTGGAGCATATCTATCAGTTCCAGGAATGGAAAGCATCTACTTGTTCCGCTTTTTACTACCAATGCACTTGGTGGTTCTACTACTGAATCAAGATTTTAAAATTAGCCAGCTTAGTCGATATCGTCCTTATTTTATCTTTTTAATCTTATTTTTATTGACCAGCTTCATCTCCTTATTTTGGGCAGATTCGATATCACTAGGTTTTCGTTATTGCTACTTCGTTTTTGAAATATGCTACTTGTTTTTCCTCTGCTTCTACCATTTAGATTCAAAAAAGCCAATGAAATACCTTACTCAAATAATAACTGTCATCTTTATGGGAAGCCTTGTACTTGGCTTGTTTGAAATTCTGACAGGATGGCATATGCGCTTATCGGCTTCTAATGTTTATATCACGACGACAAGCAAGTATCAGCCTACTGGAATTCTTTACAACACCAACGATTTTGCGCTTTTTCTGGCGATACTGTATCCCGTCGTTTCCCAGTACTGGCTTCATATGAAAAAATTACGAACGGGCATCGTCTTATACACAGTGGCAACATTATTAACTGCATATGTTATTATCTCCACATACTCTCGGATTGGGATGTTGGCATTTGGTATCAGTGCAATAGCTATTTTCTTTTACCATTTTAGGAAGAAAGGTATCGCGATGGTATTTATGATGTTTCCGGCGGGATTCTTACTCCTGGTATTTACTGATTTTGGGGAGAGAATAATTGCCATTGTGCACTCAGCATTTACAGATAAATCAACATCGACCTCAGCACGCGAAAATTTATACAGTCTTTTATTTCGAATCGCTAAGGAGAGTAATTTTCTTGGTATCGGGGCAGGAAATGTTCCTAAAAAATTGAATGCACTACTCCTTGGCTACACTGATGAGGGCGTCGATGCTTACACAACGGGACATAATTTCTGGTTGGAGACACTAGGAAATATTGGTTTTATTGGCCTTTTGAGCTGCGGGATGATTTTTGCATGGTTTATCTATCAACTGTTGGAATCAGGTTATTTAAAATTTTCACCAACAGCATTACTCATATGGATGACATTTATCGGAGCATCTATTGCGCTAAGCACGATTTTGGAAAAAAGGTTTTTATGGTTTATATTGGCCATGGGAATTTGTATGTTGCAAGAAAGATTGAAGGAGGACAGACATAGTGAATCGAACAGACAAAATAAGAAAACGAACACTAATTATCGGAGCGGGTGAGGCTGGGAAGCTTCTTATTCAATATTTACAAATGAATGTAAGCTGCAATTTTGAGGTGATAGGTATTCTTGATGATCACGTGAATGAGAAGGCTGTACTTGGAATTCCGTTTGTAGGAACGTTACAGTCTATCGGGCCGGTGGTTCAGGAAAAACAGATAGAACATATCATCTTAGCAATTCCATCACTGAAACCTAGAGAAAAGATTGCTGTTTTAAATAGGTGCTCTGAAACAGGAATTCAAACAGAAATTATGCCAGATATTGAAGCGATTATTCGTGGAGAAGGTTCCATGGCCGCCATTCAAAACATTGATTATGCAGATTTACTTGATCGAGATGAGGCGCAGCAAGATTATCATAAGCTGACACCGAGGTTTGCAGGCAAAACGGTGTTAATTACTGGTGCGGGTGGATCAATTGGTTCAGAGGTAGTAAGACAGGTCGCGAAATGTATGCCTAAAACAATCATCCTTCTTGGGCATGGTGAGAACAGTATCTATAATATCCATCGGGAAATGGCTGAAAAAATAGATAGTACGCTTATTCCAATTATAGCCGATGTGCAAGACAAAGAACGACTCAGCGAAGTTTTTTCTAAGTACCAACCGGAAATTATTTATCATGCGGCCGCTCATAAACATGTTCCTATGATGGAGTTAAATGTGCGAGAAGCTGTTAAAAATAATATTATAGGAACTAAAAATTTAGTGGATGTTAGTCATGAAAATGGTGTGGAATTATTTATCATGATTTCAACAGACAAGTCGGTGGAGCCTACATCTGTGATGGGAGCTACGAAAAAACTAGCCGAATGGATTGTTCAAATGAAGAATGAGGAAGAAGGCAGTGGTATATATTCTATTGTACGGTTCGGCAATGTTTTAGGAAGCCGAGGCAGTGCGATACCTTTATTCTGGGAACAAATTAAATCCGGTAAAACTGTGACAATCACACATCCTGATATGGAGCGATATTTCATGACAATTTCTGAGGCGAGCCAGCTTGTGATTGAAGCAGGTACTGTTGCTAAAGGCGGTGAAGTATTCATTTTGAAAATGGGTACACCGCAGAAAATCATTGAAATCGTTAATAAATTAATTATTTTAGCTGGTAAGAAGAAAGAGCAGATTGAAATGAAATTCATTGGGCTAAGAGATGGTGAGAAAATAAAAGAAGAGCTTTTTGAGATGGAAGAAATTGCGGAATCAGAAGATGGTTTTGCAAAATTTTATTGTGGGAAATCGCGTGCACCAAGGAAGATGAAGAATATCGAGAAGTGGATTCATTTATTCGAATCAATGAATGAAGATGAACTGAGACAAGCTTTATTAAAATTTGCAAATGAACGCGTCGTTCTAGAAAAGGAGTATGTATAGAAATGATAGATATAACATCTAAAACAAAAGAATTATTGATGCACAAAATAAAAACAAAGCAAGCAAAAGTAGGCGTTATTGGGTTGGGCTACGTAGGACTACCACTCGCAATGGAGCTAGCTGCATCAGGTTATGAAGTGACAGGAATTGATATCGATCTACAAAAAATAACAAGCTTAAATGATGGAAAATCACATATTTTAGATGTGCCATCAGAACTTGTTAGCGATGCTGTTCGGAATGGTCGTTTTGAAGCAACTAACGATTTCTCTGCACTAAAAGATTTAGATGCGGTCAGTGTCTGTGTACCAACGCCGCTTAATGAAAATCAAGAACCAGATATTAGTTTCATGACATTTACAGCAGAAAAACTCGTGAAGTATATGCAAAATCCAATTTTGATTTTGCTCGAAAGTACAACGTATCCTGGAACAACAAGAGAACTATTTGCAGATCGTTTTGAAACAGCAGGGAAGCGTGTGAAAGAGGACTACTTCTTATGTTTCTCTCCTGAAAGAGTTGACCCCGGTAATGCCAAATTTCAAACGAAAAGTATTCCTAAAGTTATCGGTGGATTAACAGCGGAATGTTCTGAATTGGCAGAACAGTTATATGGATCAGTATTAGATCAGCTAGTTTTAGTGAGTTCTCCCGAAACAGCAGAAATGAGTAAATTGCTTGAAAATACATTTCGTAGCATTAATATTGCATTTGTGAATGAAATGGCGATGATGTGTGAGCGAATGGGACTGGATATTTGGGAAACAATTGATGCAGCTGCTACCAAGCCATTTGGATTTATGCCATTTTATCCAGGTCCAGGGGTAGGTGGACATTGTATTCCGCTTGATCCGATGTACCTTCACTGGAAAGGAAAGCAGAGTAAGTTTTTCAATAAGTTCATTGAAACGGCGCAAGAAATTAATATGAATATGCCATATCGTGTTGTAGATAAGATTCGCGATGCACTCAATACGCAAGGTAAATCTTTGAAAGACGCGAAAGTACTGCTTGTGGGTGCGGGTTATAAAGCAGACATCAATGACGTACGCGAATCGCCAACGCTTGATATTTATGAAATACTTCGTGAAAACCAGACAAATATTTCTGTGCTCGATCCTTTCGTGACACAATTTAAAGACAAAGATAAACAAATCGTCTCAGTGATTCAAAATGAGCGATGTGATTTCGCAGCCTATGATTGTGTTGTCATATTGACGAAACACAGTACGCTCGATTATGAGCAGCTTTTTGTAGAAAGTAAGACGATTGTCGACATGCGTAATTTGTACAAAGCCAATTCTGACAAAGTATTTAAAATTGGCGGTGGCAAATAAGTGGTGGATAAAATATTACTTTCACCGCCAGATATGGCTGGTACAGAACTGGATTACATTAAAGAAGCTTTTGATACGAATTGGATTGCGCCTGTAGGACCTCATGTCGATACTTTTGAAGAGGAGCTTGCGACTTATGTTGGCGCGAAACACGCAGTGGCTGTATCGTCTGGAACAGCAGGACTACACTTAGCCCTTCTTGCGGCAGGTGTTGGAGAAGGGGATGTCGTATTTTGCCAGAGCTTCACGTTTGCAGCCTCAGTAAACCCAGTCCTCTATCAAAAAGCGATTCCAGTTTTGATTGATTCAGATTATAACACATGGAATATGTCAACGGCTGCATTGGAACTTGCGTTTAAAACAAGAAAGCCAAAAGCAGTCATCGTAACGCATATCTATGGACAAGCAGCAGATATGGCTCGAATTAAGCAACTTTGTGATGCTAATGGCGCACTATTAATTGAAGATGCATGTGAATCGTTAGGAACAACATACGCTGGAAAACAAACAGGAACCATCGGCGATATAGGTGTATATTCTTTCAATGGCAATAAAATTATTACAACATCAGGTGGTGGGATGGTTGTTACTGATAAGAAGGAATGGGCTGATCAAATCAAGTACCTATCCCAACAAGCCAAGAGCACAGCACCATATTATTTGCATGAAACAGTAGGCTATAATTACAGATTGAGTAACGTTTTGGCAGGAATAGGTAGAGCACAATTAACTACGCTAGATGACAAAATACAAAAGAAACGCGCAGTTTTCACAAAATATCAGCAGGCGTTTCATAGTACAGAAGTTGAAATGATGCCCATTGACCAAAATGGGGTTGTCTCTAATCGTTGGCTTTCCGTTATTTTAATTCCAGACAAAAATCCACACGATTTGATGTACTTTTTGGAAAAAGAAAATATAGAAAGTCGACTTGTGTGGAATCCGATGCATCAACAACCCTTTTTAAAGGATATTGATTTTGTGAAAATAGAGGATAAAGCCGTATCTGAGGAGCTATTTCAAAGTGGGTTATGCTTACCATCAGGTAGTCAGCTACAAAACGAAGAGCAAGAGCGGGTAATCTACTTGATCAAGAACTATCTCCAAATGGGGGGAGAGTAAGTTGAAGATTCTATATATTCATCAATATTTTGCCACATGTGAAAGTGCAACGGGGACACGTTCTTATGAATTTGCTAAGTTACTTCTGGAAAAAGGTCATGATGTCACAGTTCTAACCGGCGACTCGCAATTAGAACATTTGACGGCTGGTCAGAAAAAAATAGCAGCAACCTATAATTTAGATGGCATTACAATCCGTGCAATTAAGAATCGATACGAAAATCAATTTGGAAAATGGCGTCGAATTTGGGCTTTCCTCATTTTCTTAATACAAGCTTGCTTTTTCAAGATGAATAAACAAGAATATGATGTGATTTTTGCAACCTCCACGCCGCTTACCATTGCTGTTCCTGCTATGTTTCTATCCTGGAAGGCAAAAATTCCATTTGTATTTGAAGTACGAGATTTATGGCCAGAAGCCCCATACAAGTTAGGTTATTTAAAAGATGGTTGGGTACTCAAAAGCTTGCAAAAACTAGAAAAGCTGGTCTATAAGAAAGCAAGCAAGATTGTAGCCTTATCCCCTGGAATGGCAGAAGGAATTTTACAGCAAGGCGTTTCAAAAGAGAAGGTAGTTGTTATCCCTAATAGTGCGGATTTGGAGCTTTTTGATATAGATGAATCCGATGCACTGCGCACCGAGTGGGGGCTTCTAGATAAATTTGTTTTAGTACACGCAGGCTCACTAGGTGTTATTAATGGACTTGAATATTTAATTGAGACAGCGAGATTACTTAGAGATAAAGGACAACATCACGTCAGAATTTTATTAACAGGCGATGGTGGGAAGCGTACAGAGTTAGAGCAATTATGTAAGGATTATGAACTAAATAATGTTATTTTTACGGGAAAATTACCAAAGAAAAGAATCCCAGAGCTGCTTAGTACAGCTGACGCGACGATTATGTCAGTGAAGAATCATCCAGTCCTTGAGATGGCGTCACCAAATAAGTTTTTCGATTCATTGGCAGCAGGAAAACCGACTATTGTGAATTGCGATGGATGGATGAAAGCCATGCTTGAAGAAACGGGAGCAGGCGTATATGTCCAACCAAAGCACCCCTCCGATTTAGTGCGAGTAATTGAGGTTTTATCACATGCAAGGCCTCTTGTAGCTGAATTAGGTAAAAATGCACGAAGATTAGCAGAAGAACGTTTTGATCGCAAAAAATTAGTAAATCAATTAGAACTTGCCTTAGAGCAATCTATCAGAAAGTGAGTCACAAAAATGAAAGTTTTATTTATAGTTTCCTCTTTCCCTGCTTTATCAGAAACATTTATTTTAAATCAAATAACGGGTTTCATTGACCAAGGACACGATATTTCTATTCTAGCGATGACCCGAACTACCGGGAAAATTCATCCTGATGTGGAGAAGTACGACTTGATGAATAAAGTTCAATTTGTAAATATTCCTAAAAATCCAATCACCAAACTTGTTAAAGCTTTTCGGATTATTCGAAAGGCTCCTAAAACAGGTATGCGTCTCTTGAATCAAAAAAAATACGGAAAATTCGTCTGGAGTTTCCGCCCCCTTCTTGTTTCCCCCTATTTGAAGGACCAATCAAAGTATGACACACTTATAGCTCATTATGGATCTAACGGTCTTATTTTGAGTATTTTAGAGCAAAATATGATAGGAAAAAGCTTTACCTTCTTTCATGGAAATGACTTAACTGGATTCGTGAAGCGTTTTGGAAAAGATATCTACACGCCTCTGTTTAAGTCAGAAATAACCTTGTTGCCTATCAGTGAATTATGGCGAGAAAAGCTAATCAATTACGGGGCAAATCCTGAAAAAACGAAAGTTCATCATATGGGAGTTGACTTGTCTAAGTTTCAAGAATCTACATTTAAAAGCTCTAACAAAGCAATCAGTTTACTAGTAGTTGGCAGATTAACAGAGAAAAAAGGCATTGATATCGCGATCTCAAGTTTGAAATATCTACGAATGCTCGGTTATGATGTGGAATTACGAATTATTGGTGATGGTGAAGAGCGAGAGGTATTAAAAATGATGACTAAGCACCTGCAACTGGAGGATAAAGTGACTTTTACAGGATGGTTAAATCAAGAAGAAGTTCACATAGAAATTGAAAAGGCAGATATTATTTTGCAACCAAGCCTTACAGCAAAAAATGGTGATATGGAAGGTATACCAGTTGCACTGATGGAGGCATTGGCTCGAGGTAAGCTAGTTGTTACAACCAAGCATAGTGGAATTCCAGAACTTATTAAAGATGGTCATAATGGTTTTCTAGCACCAGAGAATGATTCTTTGATGTTTGCCGAAAAGATTGCGGATGCTTTGAACATGCCATTAATAAATAAAAAAGAACTCATGAAAAATGCGCGTCGAACAGTCATGGAGGAATTTAACATCGATATATTGAACATGCAACTTAGTGAGATGTGCGCAGGTCGTATCGATGCATAGTGGCATAAAACGATTCTTTCAATTTTCGATAGGACCAGTTGTTGGTGCAGCAATCAGTTTTATTACGATTCCGGTAACTACCTACTTTATTTCGCCAGATGAATACGGGAAAGCCAGCATGTTCTTGCTTATTCAAATGTTAATCGCTACGTATGTCTATTTTGGTCTTGATCAGGCATACACACGTGAATATAACGAAACTACGGAAAAAAGAAATTTAATCCAAAATGCGATGGTTATACCGCTTCTTATTGCTACGCTGATTAGCTTGTTGCTTATTTTCTTTAGGCACCATATTACAGTCTGGTTATTCGATGAGACGGCTGGGACCATGCTCATTTACTTGCTTGTGATTAGCGTATATACTCTCGTTTTTGAACGATTCTTCCTGCTCGCAGTTCGAATGGAAGAAAAAGCAAAGCGCTATTCCTTTTTAACAATTATGATTAGGTTGATGGTTTTAGTTGTAACTTTGCTATTTCTCTTTGTTGGAACACGTGATTTTACAGTCGTAGTATATGGAACACTTATCGGTCAGATTATGGGAGATATTATCATTATTATTTTATCCGCATCTCTTTTAAATGTGAAGGATTTTCAGTTGGATAAAAAGCTTATTCGCAAAATGTGTCTTTTTGGTTTTCCGGTATTCATCGCATTTGCTATAGAAGCTATATTTCAGGCCAGTGATCGCTTCATCATTGGGGTTTGGTCTGACTATACGGAGCTAGGTCTATATACAGCAGCTCTGAAAATCGTAGGGCTATTAAAAATTGTGCAGTCTAGCTTTACTAGTTTTTGGATACCGACAGCATATAGGTGGCATGCTGAGAAAAAAGAAATACGTTATTTCCAATGGGTTAGTGATATGGTGACAGGTAGCTTTGCCGTTTTATTTCTGCTCATGTTACTTGCAAAAAATAGTATCCTACTTCTTTTTACGGAGGAGTACGCAGGGATTGTTTATATATTTCCATTTCTTTGTTTCGCCCCGATTCTCTACACTATCAGCGAAACAACAACACTCGGTATTGTATTTAGCAGAAAAACCCATTTAAATATCTATGTATCTGTGGGAGCGGTTATAACGAATATTATACTTGCTCTTTGGTTAGTGCCGATTTACGGAGCAAAAGGTGCATCATTGAGCATAGGAGTTGCCTATTTTGCTTATTATCTTCTACGAACAATACTTTCTAACCGTGAATGGCCAGGGATTCGCATGAAAAAGCAATTATGTACCATTGCACTTTTGTTTTTTGCAGGGATGTATAACACTTTTTTTACAGAATATATATATATCATCAACAGCGTTCTATTAGGGACTATCATTTTAGTTTATTTACCAATATTCAAACAAATATTAAGGCGAAAGGAGAGGAATTAAGGGATGTATTTAAAAACTAGACGATTATGTGATATTATTATTGCCCTTTCCGTACTTTTATTATTAATTATTCCCATGTTTACCATAGCGTGCCTAAGTAAGATTTTTATTGGCAATACCCTGTTTAAACAAGCACGTGTAGGTAAGGATGAACGCATTTTTGTGATTTATAAATTTGCTACGATGAAGGATTTGCGAGATAAGACAGGTAATTTACTGCCAGATGAAGAACGGATGTCGCGCTTTGGGAGATACCTTCGAAAAAGCAGTCTAGATGAATTGCCACAGTTCTTTAACATTTTAAAAGGGGATATGAGTTTAATTGGGCCAAGGCCTTTACTCGTTAGCTATTTAGATTTATATACAGCGGAACAAAGAAAACGCCATGCTATTTTACCTGGATTGACAGGATGGGCTCAGGTGAATGGTAGAAATGCAATTTCATGGGAAGAAAAATTTCGACTAGATACCTACTATGTTGAAAATGTTTCCTTTTTGATAGATTTACAAATCATTTTCAAAACAATACAGAAGATTCTAGTCAGTGAGGGGATTTCTAAACAAGGATATGCAACAACTTCTGTATTTGAGAAAACAACTAATAATTGAGCTATAGGGGGAACGAAAATGGAAATGGACTTCTTTTTCTTTGCAGATAAGCCTGTATTTCAAGAAACAGCAGAATTAGTAGGGGTGGATAAAGTTTGCGATGAAGATTTATTTATTATTGAAACAGGAGGAGTGAGTCTTTCGTATCAGGTAGATGATATGGAAATATGGGTAGTGAGAGGTAGAGGAGAGGTTTTTCTATCTGATCATGCGAAAGAAGCCGTATTTATTGACGAAACATTACTTTGGAAGATACCTAGAGATACAATTTCAAAATACAGAATAACAAGTCATGATTTAGAAAAGATGAAGTGTAAAAAGAAAGCCTCATGGAAAAATTATTGTATGACTAGTAGTTGGAGGTCGGCATTGATGGATGTTTGGATTGAAGAATATGTAAATGAGCCATCACTTAAAGAGACAAAAAAGATGTTTAATAATAGTGTATTGCGCAAAATTGCGATTATGTTTGATGTTTCTGCAATTTCGATGAAGCGCTTTATGGCTTCTTTAGGAGATAATGTTATAACATGGAGAGACCAACAATGTCACATAGTAGATTTATCAGCGCTATGTAAGTGGATCGAACGCAGTTATGATTTTCCAGAAGATAAGAGGAGGAGATTAAATTGAAGGATATTCATTTTGAGCTAATCATCGATAAGGCTGTGAAAAGAGAAATATTAATATTACAAATGCTGAATATGGCAGACACGCCCATTAGTACGATGGAAATGGCGGTAAAGCTAGATGTGTCCGTAAAGACAATTATTAGTGACTTGCAAAATATTGATAAGGCGCTACCAGAAGGATTAGAAATTAAAAAGAAGTATAATCTCTACTATTTAGAAAAAAATAAAATAGGTAATGAAGGCATAAATCAATTTATTGTTGAGTTACTTTTTGAATCACCATTGTATAAGATTATCAATGCTCTTATACATGGTGAGCATGTTTCAGTGCAAGATTGGGCAGAGCAATTGTTTATTTCTGAGATGAGCTTAAAACGTTATTTAGCCGCGCTGAAAAAAATTCTGATGGGCTATAATCTTAAGTTGAAATATACACCAAGTATAGAAATCCAAGGATCAGAGGTAGAATGCCGTAAGTTTTTCTTTGATGTACTTCATTCTCATAACTCGAAATTCCGAGAGAAGGAAGAATATGATATGCTCTATTCTGGTCTAATTGAGTACGCTCAAAGTCAAGAAATGAGCAATGTAAAATTAGATTATCAACGTATTCTAAGTTGGCTTTTTATCGTGGAACACCGTATGAAAGATAATCACTATATTCAAATTCCGCAAGAGGTAATTTCAGCAGTGACAGATAAAGATTCTTTTAAAATTTTTGCAGATTCATATAATAGATACTTCAAATCGGTTTTTGGGAGTACTCATTTACCTTTAGATGAGCAAGTTTTTGCTTATGTGGGTATATTAGATACAGTCATATATACAGAACATAGTTCATTTAAAGCCATTAATTATCGCCGCTTTGACCAAAATGCCGAAACAGAAATAGAAGCATTTTTAAAACCAATTCTGACCCTTTTTTTTGATGGCATTCCCCTTTTCTATAGTGTATTTGAATCGTATATATCAAATATTCTTCTTTTAGATAAATTAACGCCGTTATTTGAAAAAAATTTAGAGGAGATTAAGGAGATGGTTTGCGAGAATAGCTTGTATATATACAAACAATGGCTACTTGCGTTGGAAAATTCATCATTAAATATAGTCTTTAAGGAGGATGTTGCAACTAGTTTAACCATGCTGACCGTAGCTTTTAAAAATGCGACAGTGAGCAAACAATATCATGTTGCGTTTGTATTGTCAGGAGAGTCTACTTATTTAAGCTACCTTATTGCTCTAATCCGACTAAAGATACCCAACGTTAAAGTCAGTTTTCTATTAAACCAAGAACCTGATGCTGCTTGGATTACAGAAACAGACGTAGATCTATTTGTGGCGAACTTTCCGATGGATACAACGCTAATTGAGCAAAGGGTATTCCAGCTATCCTATACACCATTGGAACGGGATTGGAGAGAATTAAGAGAAATGATAATCAGCTAACTCTTAAGAAATTTTGGCAAAATATAAAGGAGGTGTTGCATAAAACATTTTGAGCATGGGAATCGTGGAACGCTCTTCTGCTTAATAATGGGGTATTGAAATGATATTGGAGTGCTAATTTATATCTCTTATTCCTAAAACTCTCCATTTTTTGATGTTGAATGAAATAATATATCGCTATATACTGAAAAAGTCGAAAGAAGATGTCAGACAGATTAATTTGGAAATCAGCTATCTTTCGTAAGTTAGTTAACAAATACAATTTTAAAGGAGCAGAATACATGCAAAGAAAAATGAAAAAAATAGCAAAACCCCTACTAGTAGCTACAATTATTGGTAGTCAGTTGGTAGCTACATTACCGGTTGATGTATTCGCCACAGAAGGCAATATTACAACAAAGGCGGCTGTTACAGTATCTACTTGGGATGCGCTTAAAGCAGCATTAACCAATACAAGTGTGACTGAAATAGAATTAGGTGCCGATATTAAAATGGGTGGTAACGTCCTAAATGTTACTGGTAACAAAACAATCAGGGGTAATGGCTATACAATTGATGCTAATAAATATGAAATAAAATTAACAACAGCATCAGCAAGTGGGAGAATGGAAAATGTAAATATTATAAATACAGATCATTATGGTCTTTTTTGGAGCTCTGCTCAAAACGTAGTAGTTACGTATAAAGATGTGACTCATACTGGTGCTCAGCTAATCTACCTTCCAAATGGAGAACTTATTTTAGAGGGAAATATTAAAAGTACAGTGCAAAGTACGACAAAAATGAGCCCAGAAGAAGTTTTCCAAGGAAAGCGATTGACCGTGAAATCTGGAGCTACTGTTGACTTTACAGATCATAGTAGTAGTATTGCTGCGATTCGTAGTGCTACATCAGGTGGTGTTATTACAATCGAAAAAGACGCTAGCCTGAAAGTGGTATCTAATGCACGAGCTATATGTACTAGTTCGGATGCTGTGCTGAACAATTCAGGGAAATTAGACTTAACTTCAAATAATCAACAAGCCATTTACATGGGTGATTCTAATGTTACAATGAATATGCTTGCAGGAAGTCAGCTTAAAGCATTTTCCGGTAGTACTGGACATGAGGCGATTTCTGCAACTAATGGAACGATTAATGTTGAATCAGGAGCAGTTTTTGAGGTTATTGGGTCAGGTAAAGAAGGTGTTGTTCAAACTGGAGCAAACTTAAATTTGAAAGCAGGTTCAAATTTTTCGATTGAGAACAAAAATGCTACTGGACCAGTTTTTGCGGCTTGGAAAGGATCAACGAAGGTTAGCATCAATTCTAATATAGGTATCAATGCTTGGATTAGAGGTACAGTAGTGGGGACACCTCATCTAAGGTATGATGATACCATTACAGCCTCTTTTGATTTAAAAGGATACCTTAACTCACAAACGATGACCAACCTAGTTACTAATAATAGTGATCTTACTGGAAAATTTACTAGTGGTAATATTGGGAAAATACAAGGTGGGACATTTGCTAATAATACTTCTGTTGCGCCACCAGTTATTAATGCATCAGATAGAACAATAACAGTAGGTGACACTTTTGATCCAATGGAGGGCGTATCGGCATTTGATTTTGCCAACAATGACATCACAAGTTCCATTACAGTTGTTTATAGCGCAGTGGATACAAGTAAACCAGATATGTATGGGGTTATATATCAAGTTGTAGATTCTAATGGGAAGAAGACCTCGAAAACAATTACTGTTACGGTAAAGGCGGCAACGAGTAAGCCACCGGTTATTGATGCATCGGATAAAACGATTACGGTAGGAGCAAATTTTAACCCGCTAGCTGAGGTAACAGCAGCCGATGAAAAAGACGGAGATCTTACTGATGTGATTAAGGTCACCAAAAATGAAGTGAATAGCGCGTTAGTAGGAAGTTATTTAGTGGAATATTCCGTTACTAATGCAGCTGGTTTGACAACAACAAAGACTATTACTGTATCGGTGATAGAGAGAACGAATACACCGCCAGTTATTTATGCGGATAATAAAAGCATCATAGTGGGTAGTACATTTAAGCCATTAGACAATGTAACAGCCATGGATGCTGAAGATGGAAATATTACTAATAAAATCATCGTTGTAAGAAATGAAGTAAATACAGCGTTAGTAGGAACTTATTTTGTAGAATATTCTGTAACGGATTCAGGTGGTTTGACAACACGCAAAACAATCACGGTTACAGTGACTCAAAAAATAGGAAAACCAGTGATTAATGCATCTGATAGACTTATTGAATTGGGCTCTGATTTCAATCCATTAGAAGGCGTTACAGCAAAAGACGCTAGTGGAAATGATATCACTAATCGTTTGGAAGTTTTAGGGACGCCAGTGGATACTTCAAAAGAAGGGAAGTATACTGTTGTATACGCTGTTAGAGATGTCGAAGAAGTTTTTGAGTCAATAATTGTTACCGTATCAGCAGATATTGGAGAGCCGGTTATTAAGGCTGAGGACAAAGTTATTACAATTGGAGAAACATTTAATCCATTAGAAGACGTTTCTGTCGTAGGTTCCAAAGGTCAAACAATTGATGCGGAATTAACGGTAACTTATAATGATGTAAATACTACAAGTGAAGGTAACTATAGTGTCAGTTATCTTGCTGTAAATAAACTAACAGGCAAACAAGCAACGAAAACAATCACAGTCTTTGTTACAGAAAAAAATGAACCACCGGTTTTTCACTTAGATGAGATTATTACGATTGCTCAAGGTAGTTCATTTAACCCATTAGATGATGTGACAGCAACAGATGCGGAAGATGGTGATATCACCGCCAATATTAAGGTAATCTTGAACACCGTAGATACAAGCAAGGAAGGTAAATACATGGTTGTTCTATCAGTGACTGATTCTAAAGGGATGACTACTAATGTTACGCAGATCGTTACTGTAAGAACTAAGCCAGTGATTAGTATACCATCAACAATTATAAATGCATATGTTGGAGACGAATTCGACTTTTTGAAAGATATAACAGCGAAAGACCGAGATGGTAAGGATATCACGGAAAGTTTAGTAGTTAAGGGTCATACAGTAGATATGAGTAAACCAGGGGTTTATACTGTAGTTGTAGAAGCAACGGATGCATATAATATTAGTAATAGTGAAACATATTTGGTTATTGTTGCACTGCCTACTGCCCCAGTAATTGAAGCAACAGATAAAACACTGGAATTAGAAGATGAATTCAATCCACTAGAAGACGTAACAGCCACAGATAAAAAAGACGGCGATATTTCGGCTGATATCGAAGTCATAGAAAATACAGTAGATACCTCGAAACCAGGGGAATACAAAGTCGTATACAGCGTTACGAATTCATTTGATCAAACAACAACATTAGAAATTGAGGTGACGGTGATAGGAGAAGAAACAGCAACACCAGAAGTATATCCAGTCACAGATAAACAAACGAGTGTTTCTGGATTAGCAGAACCAAACAGCACGATTATTGTGAAGGTAGGTGACACCGTAATTGGAGAAGGAACTGCGACAGAAACAGGTGCATTTGAGATTGCAATTGACAAAGAACAAGCAGGTGGCACTGAGATCTTAGTCACAGCAAAAGCACCGAAAAAAGTAGAAAGTGCGCCAAAAACGGTTGTAGTGGAAATCGTAGATTACGCACTAGATGTAGCGAAATTTGACATTGAGCGAGATACCTATTTAACAGGTACAACTGGTGTAGACATTAAAGAAGCTCAAATTTTTGTGAATGGTACACTTGTGAATAAATTAGATGTAGAAAATGGACCGATTAAAGCTTATCTACGTGGTAAAGTCACCTCTATCGAAGACGAGGTAGTAGTAAAAGGACTAAATAGCAGTGGAGAGGTTGTCGCATCTATAAATGTAGAATTGACATTCCAAGACTTCAAACTAACAGCGCAAGACTATACAGTAGGTCAGAAAAATATTACTGGAGAAGTTAGCGAGCAAGCGACGAAAGTAGTACTATATGTGGATGGTGCAGTGATGCGAAATAGCCAACTTGATAAAGAAACCAACACGTATACGGTTCTAGCTAATGATTATGTTACCAGTAAAGATCAGCTTGTGGAAGTTGTTGCATCAGATGGCACAATGGTATTAAAACGCACGAAAGTTAACGTGGAAGAAGTTGTGGTTCACACTCCGCCAGTTATGGAAGCAATAGATAGAACACTGAATCTAGAAGATGAGTTTAATCCATTAGAAGGCGTAACAGCGACAGATGAAGAAGATGGTGATATTACAGCTAACATCGAAGTCATAGAAAATACAGTAGATACCTCGAAACCAGGGGAATACAAAGTCGTATACAGCGTTACGAATTCATTTGATCAAACAACAACATTAGAAATTAAGGTGACGGTGATAGGAGAAGAAACAGCAACACCAGAAGTATATCCAGTCACAGATAAACAAACGAGCGTTTCTGGATTAGCAGAACCAAACAGCACGATTATTGTGAAAGTAGGCGACACCGTAATTGGAGAAGGAACTGCGACAGAAACAGGTGCATTTGAGATTGTGATTGACAAAGAACAAGCAGGTGGCACTGAGATTTTAGTCACAGCAAAAGCACCGAAAAAAGTAGAAAGTGCGCCAAAAACGGTTATAGTGGAAGCTGTAGATTATGCACTAGATGTAGCGAAATTTGATATTGAGCGAGACACTTATCTAACTGGTACGACAGGTGCAGACATTAAAGAAGCTCAAATTTTTGTGAATGGCACACTTGTGAATAAGCTAGATGTAGAAAATGGACCAATCAAGGCCTATCTACGTGGTAAAGTAGATTCCATGAAAGATGTTGTATTGGTCAAAGGATTGAATAGTAACGGAGAAGCTGTAGCGTCCGTGAATGTAGAATTGACATTCCAAGACTTTCAACTAACAGCAGAAGATTACACGGTGGGTCAGAAAAATATTACTGGAGAAGTTGGTGACCAAGCAACGAAAGTTGTACTGTATGTGGATGGTGTAGCAAAACGAAATAGCCAGATAGACCCTGAAACAAACACATATACTGTCTTAGCAAATGATCTGGTGACTAGTAAAGATCAACTTGTAGAAGTAGTAGCATCAGAAGGCACAACGGTATTAAAACGTACGACAGTTAATGTGGCAGATAAGCCAGCAGATAGCTATGTTTTAACAGTATCAGATTATACGATTTCTAATCAATTTATCTCTGGACAATATGATGAGGAAGCAACGAAAGTAGTGCTGTATGTGGATGGTGTCGCAGTTCGAAATAGCCAACTAGACCTAGAAACAAAAACGTATAAAGTTGTAGCAAGTGATGTAGTTACGAGCGAGAAGCAACATGTAGAAGTAGTTATGTCTAAAGGAACAAAAGAATTGAGTCGTGTAACGGTAGGAGTTACAAAAGTATACAATCTAACTGCAAATAAATACATGCTAGGTGATACATTTGTGCGAGGGGAATATGATAAAGATGCAACGAAAGTAGTAATATATATCGATGGAGTTGCTAAGAAAAATAGCGCGTTAAATACAGATGACTTAACATACAAAGTCGATGTAACGAATCTTATTTCGAGTTCGGATCAATTAGTAGAGGTAGTTATGTCTAAAGGTACAGAAGAGTTAAAAAGATTAACTCTTGATGTATCAGAACAATAAAGTAGAAAAATACGTATCGAAAATTTAATTTTCGATACGTATTTTTTCCATTTAGGCACATGAGTAGGGGAGTGTAAAATAAACTGTGTAAATAATGAATCCTAGGTTCATTGTTTATGCAGTTTTTCTTTTTTGGTACAATGAATAAAAAACTGGAAAGGATGAGAATACG
The DNA here is from genome assembly GCF_003856515.1 of Listeria sp. SHR_NRA_18. NCBI lineage: Bacteria > Bacillati > Bacillota > Bacilli > Caryophanales > Listeriaceae > Listeria > Listeria sp. SHR_NRA_18. The sequence goes on along the minus strand of NZ_QPKR01000007.1, from coordinate 101,359 downwards.
ATGCCCAAGAAAAAGCGTGATCCTAAAACCGTTGCCCTTGCGAAAGCCATTGTAGAAGAATACCAGCCGGAGTCTGTGGAAGAGATGCAAAGTGCCCTGAAAAGACGTATTTGGACCGCTCTTTGAGCAATTATTACAAGGAGAAATGGAACATCATCTTGGGTATAGCGCGCATTCTCGTGAAGATAAGGAAGATGATAATCGGCGTAATGGTTATGGGACTAAAAGGGTGAGAACAAGCTATGGCGAAGTTCCTATTGATGTGCCACGAGATCGCTCTGGTACATTTGACCCGCAACTTATTCCGAAGCGTCAGAAAGATGTCTCCGCCATTGAAAATAAGGTGTTAGCTATGTATGCGCGTGGTATGTCACAACGAGATATAGCCAAGACAATCGAAGATATTTATGGTTTTCAAATTTCCCATGAAATGATTTCAAACATCACAGATACAGTCCTACCAGAATTAGAAACGTGGCAGAGTCGCCCATTGTCTAAGTGCTATGCCTTTTTATTCGTGGACTGCATGTACGTAACGATTCGAGATGGTTATGAAGCCAAAGGCTACGCCGTCTATACCATTCTAGGCTATACACTGCAGGGAGACAAAGAAATACTCGGCCTTTGGCTCAATGAGAGTGAAAGCAAAAATAGATGGATGCAAATTTTTGATGAATTAAAAGCGCGTGGTGTCGAGGATGTCTTCTTCCTTTCGATGGATGGTGTATCTGGTTTAGAAGAAGGCGCTAAAGCTATTTTCCCAACAGTGGTTGTCCAACGTTGCATCGTCCATCTCGTTCGGAATTCCCTTCGTTACGTCCCATCCAAAGATTATAAAGCCTTTACGGCTTCTCTTAAGAAATTGTATGGTGCGCCTTCACTAAAAGCGTGCCAAAGCCAATTAGAGACCTTTCGACAACAGTGGAGTCAGTATCCAGGTGCCCTCGATGTTTGGGTACGGAATTTCAAGCATGTGGAACAATTATTTGATTATGGCAGCGCCATCCGTAAAATCATGTATACCACGAATGCCGTGGAGAGTGTCCATGCCAGTTTTCGAAAAGTCACAAAGAAAGGCGCCTTCCCACAGGAAAACGCCTTTCTTTGTGACTTTTTTTACGCGTGAAAGAACTACATTCGAAATGGGCAGAGGGACACATTCAAAACTGGTCGCTTGGCTCCTTCTTTTGGATTCCCTTGAGAATCGTGTGTCGCATTATATTCCTATTTCTTAATTACACACTTTTCTTGACAAACCCCATGAGTAGTGCCTACTTCAGCATTACTCGATGCTCATTCAATCAAATCTTAAATCGCTTTCGCAACAGAAGCCCCGTTTTTATCATTCAACTTCTTCGTCTCATTTTTCACTAACGCTTCTTCAATTTCCTCTAGCGTATAACCTCTTGTCTCAAATACAAAGCTTTTAACAAAGAATACCGCAGCGACGCAAACCAGTCCGAAAATAATGAACAGCGTCACATTTCCAATCGTTTCTTCTAAAACCGGAAAACTAACCGAAACAGTCCAGTTAGCCACCCAGTTCACCAGCGACGCGATACCAACAGCTAAACCGCGAATTTGCAACGGGAAGATTTCGCCGATCATAACCCACATAACCGGTCCCCAAGTTGCGCAAAAACTAGAAATATAAGTAGCTAGGAAAATAAAGGTGAACAGATGGAATCCAGGTTTATCCGCTTCTAAATGGAACGCCGCAGATAAAGCAAAGAACGAAACGCCCATCGCCAAAGCCCCAACCATCAGCACTTTTCTCCGGTCAAACCGATCCATCAATGACACGGCTACGGCAGTTACAATAACATAGAAAATACCTAGAAAAATTTGCGTCTGAATCGCCGAAGTAGCGTCTGTCCCACCACTCATTAAAATACGCGGCGCATAATAAAAGACCGTATTACAACCCATCCACTGTTGCAAAATAGCTAAGCCAAAAGCCGCAATCACGGATGGACGTACCCATTTTGAAAACACATCTTTCAAACGACCTTTTTCAATATGACTCTGCTCCTCGATTTCAAGGATTTCCGCTTCCGCCTCTGACTTGCTACGAATGTTTAGCAAGATGGCTTCCGCTTCCGCACGTTTCCCGATTTTTACCAAATAACGCGGTGATTCTGGTAATAAAATGCCACCAATAAACAGAATAAGTGCAGGCACCGCAGCAAAACCTAACATCAATTCCCAACCAATCGGTGAATCCCGCCAAACATAATTCGCAATGTAAGCGAGCAACATCCCAATCATAATCATCAACTGATTCAAAGAAGATAAGCTTCCACGCTGATTCGCTGGTGCCAATTCGGCCAAGTACATCGGAACAAGCGCACTAGCTCCACCAACCGCAACACCTAAGAACATCCGCGAAATAATTAAGGCCGTCACATCAGGCGATAAGGCGCTACCCAAAGCTCCCACAAAGAAAATAAAAGCCGTCAAAATAACCATTTTCTTACGACCATATCGATCCGATAACGGTGAAATTAAGACCGCCCCGACAACCGCCCCAATCAAAATACAACTAACGACAAATCCAATCTCGCCATTACTTAATTGAAGCTCATCCTGAATAAAAATCTGCGCTCCAGCAATGACACCAGTATCATAACCAAATAATAGTCCACCTAAAGCACCGAAAAAGTAAATTAAATTTTTTGATAATCTCATAAATATCCCCCATTTTTAGTAGTATAAACAATGATTGCGCTATTCATTTCCTCCTTTGATGATATAAATTATATATTGCTTCCGCTTTCAATTTCGCTTATAGTAAGAATATTGAGGAGGGAAGGAACATGACCAATGAATTTGAGTTAATTGAACATAGTAAAGTACAAGACATTCATGTTTTTCTGATTGAGATGCATTATCGTAGCATGCACCTACATATGGATATCGAAGTCGTCTATTTGCTAAGTGGTTCGCTAAATATTGTGACAAATAACAAGAAAATTTCACTCGAAAAAGGCGATTTTATTGTCTTAAATTCCTGCCAATTACACGAATTAGATTCGAAAAATTCTGCATTGTTATTAATTTTTCAATTTTCGCCAAAGATTTTTGAAGCTTTTTTCCCGCAAATTAACGAGGTTTATTTCGACACAACGCCTATCACCTTAGAAGCTTCCGAAACGGGCCGGCGTCTGTTAGGAAATATAGTAGCCGCAAGTCAAGCCTATTTTAAAGAAGAAGCCTACTTTTCACTGCTGTGCCACGGCTTTTCCTCCATTATCATGTTTGATTTAATGAAACTCGTCCCGCACAAACAAATGAAAGAAGAAAAGAAAGATCAGCTACTATTAAAACTCGAAAGAATCAAAAGAATAAGCGATTACATTTCCAAACACTATCAAGAAAAGCTGTTACTTTCTGACATAGCAGAGAAAGAAGCGCTATCATTTACCTATTTATCGCACTTTTTCCACGAAAATTTTGGTGTAACGTTCCAAGAATACGTCAATCTTCTCCGATGTGAAAAAGCGAAATATTTATTAATCCATACAGAAAGCACACTCTTAACTATTTGCGGCATTTGCGGTTTTTCCGATTTGCGTTATCTCAATAGTTCCTTCCAGCGCTTTTATGGCGTAAGCCCGAAAACATTTCGAAAGCAGAACCAAGATTGCCCAAACCAAGTGAATACGCTAAAACAAGATGTGACAAATAAACAGTATATTTTCTCAAAAACGCAGAGCCTGGAGAAAATCACGCGGTTCTTCACGCCACCATTTCAGCAATAACTAAAACTACAATGTTGCGTTCAATTAAATAGCCGTTTTTCGCCATCATTTAAAGTTAGCGCTTACTTAACTACTATAAACTGTATTTTATCACTTTTATTTTTGGTTTTCCCACATGATTTTATTCTCATTAATAGACAATCTTGCTATTTTAGAGAATGTCCATAAATTAGTTAAAATCACAGCCCCCAAAAGCCCAGGATTAAGCTCCGTTTATTTTTTAATTAAATTCTAATCTAGATCACAGCTAAATCTCCCCGACGACCGTTATTATATAGTTATAAGCTAACAAATTAAATTTTTATTCTTTCCCCTGAGAATAAAATCCCAAACTCCCTTTTTGACCACCGCGGTTCCTCCCTTTCCGCGGTGGTTTTTTGTTGTGTATTTTTCACCAAATTTTGTTTAATTGTCTAATTTTAAAGGTCATGCTACACCTCAGCGAAGCGACAAATGCTTAGATTCTAGGCAAAAGCGAGTACCGAAGCGGAATGTACTAAGGTACATGAGCACCGGAACACAGCTTTTAACGACGGAGATGAGCGTTTGTCGCTTCGCTGAAAGACCAAACGCTCTTTTTGACCACAGTGGTTTTTTGTTGTGCTTTTATGCACTGATTACAAATCTGGATCCTTCCGAAAATTCAGATGAAAGTCATTATCCTCAAAATAAGGCATCAATTCAAAACCCTTTTCTCGAATTGCTTTTACTAAGCTGGGAATTGCTTTTAATGTATCTTCTGTTTCGTGTACCAAAATAACGGGGGAAATTTTATGGAATTTATCTAGTTGTTCCTTAATAGAGGTCACTATTTCTTGAGGTTTTCCTTTGTGTCGCCAATCTTCACTATCGATATTCCAATCAAGTAGGCGGTACTTTTTTTCCTGCGCATTTTTGATTTGCATCGCACTTAAATATGTACTGCCATAAGGTGCCCGAATTAGCTTTATTTGCTTACCTAGAAGGCTGTTAAGTAGTGTCGATTCTTGTTCCATTTCTGGGATGAACTGGCCATTTTTGTACAATTTTTTTGCGTCGTGCGTCATACTATGCATACCTATACTATTACCGGCTTGGGCGGCTTCTTTGACTGCCTGTTTGCGGTCTCCTGTAATATTATTGCCAACGAGGAAAAAAGTAGCCTTCACGTTTTCCTTTTTTAGTGCGGCTACAATCGCTGACATGTACTTTGTCGGGCCGTCATCAATGGTCAAATAAGCAATTTTGTGTTCACTGGCTTGTTTTGGCGCTTGTTGACGTGGTGGTTCTTGTTTACTCGTTTTTTTGTCTACTTTTGCTACATCCGCGGATTTCAGAAAGAAAGAAGCGCCAACGACTAAACAGGGAATGAGTAACAGAATCGATGCTATCACGATAAGTTTCTTTTTCATTTCATTACCTCCATCTGATTTATTAAATGATATCGTTCCATGCTACCAATAAAGTTTAAAGAAATTTATAAAGCTTCTCTAATATTCGCATAAGATAAAGGACGCGATGCACGCTTTCATGTTTAGCCAGCAAACACAATGGGAATGGTAGTCTAGATTCATAAAAATAAATCGGTTTCAGTAACTTTTCAGAAAAAGTGTGAAAATATTTCATTATCGTTAAAATGGTTATTTTCAAAGCGCTTATTTCGTGCTACAATAGTAAAGTTGTGGCGTTATGAAAACTGATTAATGGAGATGAAGAATTTGGACTCAGAAAATAGTACATTAATGCAGAAAATCGATTACAGTACGCGTAAGAAAATCGATCTTGTGCATCATAGTGTTGCCCGTTATATTTTCCGTGCTGTGCTAGCTTGTTTATTTTTAACATTAGGAACGGCGGTTGCGGTTATGATTGGCGACAAGGTGGATCATTTTGCACACGGACTTGGTAAAATCGTTTATGCATTCATGTTCAGCTGGTCACTTGTAATGATTATTTATATGAACGCCGAGCTCGGTACAAGTAATATGATGTACATGACAACAGGTGTCTACCAAAAAATCATTAAACCCGGTAAAGCTTTAGGTATTTTATTTTTTTGTATATTATGTAATTTAATCGGTGGTATTTTGGCTGGGTATTTGATGTCACTCACATCGGCATTCCACGCGTTACCAGCCGACCATTTCTTATTCACAGCCGTTACTGGCAAACTCGAAAAAGAACCATTACAAATTTTTATTGAAGCGATATTTGCGAATATTGTCGTGAACACGGCGGTTATTTGTACGATGCGGATGAAAGACGATGCAGGAAAAATCTTCGCGATGGTCTTCATTATCTTCATCTTTGCTTTCCTAGGTTTCGAGCACGTTATCGCTAACTTCTCGTCATTCTCACTGGCATTCTTTGCCTCAGGCGGTCACTTAGACGCGATGACATGGAGCAGCGTATCAACGAACCTCTCTCTAGCATTACTCGGAAACTATGTCGGCGGTGGTCTCGTTATCGGACTTGGCTATGCATGGCTCAATAAGACGAAATCGATTTATAAAGACTAAAAAATGCGCGGTCTAGGAGATTTTCCTAAACTGCGCATTTTTTCTATGGAGCGAGAACGAGTTCCCACTGGATTTCTGTGCTAAACTTGCCGACGAAGGCTTGCTGACTTGCGATGTTTAGCAAAATGCCGCGATCTTGTGCCCACTGAATTTCGGTCGCGTTATTTTTAGCCGTACTTTTATAGACGGGGAGGGCTTCGTTCGTTAGTGGTGTTTTGTTGCCAGTTTCATCGACGTAAACCAATGCGTTATCTAGCGTTCTTGCTGAGATAGGATCGGTTAAAGGTGCTTTGATTTTTGCATGAACCTCCCAGTCGCTTTTGTGGAACCGTTCGTCTAGGATTTGAATACCTGTGGAAGATGCTCGACGCTTCACTAAAAGATCCCGTTCGGAAATCGCAAAGTCTTCGAATGAAAAGATGGGATACACGGCGCCAAAACCAATCGTGCCTGCGAGGACGCTTACGATATGTTCCGCCGAGGTTGGCCAACTAGTCGGTGTCGCTTGATTATTAATAAAAAAGCGAGCGGTGATGGTTCCGGAATGTGTGGATAGTGCTTGTGGCGTCACTAATAATGATGGCGTTGTTGCGAGTAATGCGTTATCTTTGAACCACTGGAATGCGACATTTGTTGTTGGCGCAGTTTTAAAATCGAAGGCTGAAATGGTCAACGGATCGCCTTCCTTTATGGATTGTTCCGTGGAGCCCTTTGGAGAAGCGACAACGGTATTTGTGTGTAAACTAGTATCGCTAATATCATCAAAATTCATTTTATCAGAAACATGAATCAAAAGGTTAGAAATATTGGTGCTTCCAGTAGAAAAGGCAATATCTTGTTCGGCGTATGCTGTATTTTTAATCTCGACATATTCTAACCGTTCAGAATTAATCGCATTCAGAAAATTTCTAGGAGCGATTGAAATACCGTTTAGTTTTAGTACACGCAAATTTTTGAGGTCACCTAGTTGCATCCACGGAGAAACACTTGTTATATTAGGCAAATCTAGGGTATCAATATTTGTATTCTCGAGTGCGGTACTTGTGATTGCCCCCGACAAATTTGGTGCTTCAAAGATAGTTAATAATGTACAGCCAGAAAATCCCCAGTTATTCAAGCTTGTCAGGGTAGAACTTTTGAAAGAGGTGAGTGATAGACATTCTCGAAAAGCACCTGTATCCAGTGATGTGACGCTATTCAGTTCAACTTCTTCCAAACCGCTATACGCAAAAGCATACATCCCAATGGCTCTAATCGTTTTGTTCGTATCAATCAGTGTTTTCAAATGAGGGGCTTGATAAGCTAAAAAGCTGGGAACTTCTGTGGTACCATCTAATTCAAGTTCTTCCAAATCGTGAAAGGTATACACGCCTTGATTACCATACGTTGTCATGTCGCCGATAATCTTTAGCCGCTTAATTTTATTCCCTTGCAAGTCCATGTTTTTCAAGTAGTTCAGCACTTCATTTCCAGTTGCCGCGGAACCAGTGATTTGTAATACGACGTAATCAGGACTGGGAATGCTAGACGTAAAGGCTGGTGCACGTGTCTCTGCGGTTGCTGGTGTGCTTATCAGATGCGGCACTAAGAAGAAGCACAGTGCGACGAGTGTAAGTCCATATTTTTTCATAAGAATAGAGAATCCTCCTTGTATTTTTAATATATCTTTATGATAGCCTTAGTACAGGAGAAAATCTCTAACTTCTTTTTCTGATTTCGCGCATTTTGTGTGGTACAGGTTTTGAAAAGAAATCTGCTTCCAAAAGAGGTATACTGGAGTGGAGTAAAGGAAAACTGATTTTGAGAGGGGTAGAAATATGGACTATAAAATCGTGGAACAGGAAGGCTTTCAAGTCATTGGGGTCAAAAAAGTATTTTCATTTAACGCCGGGCAAAATTTAGTCGAGATTCCGAAGTTTTGGGAAGCAGTGTGGTCGGACGGGACAATGGAGCGTTTGGAGGCGTTGGGGAACGGTGCGGTTTCGCGTTATTTGGGGATTTGCAGCGTTTCTGAGGAGCAGGCGCCGAAACAGGAAATGGATTATTGGATTGCGGTGGAGAATGACGGAGAGCCACCTGCTGGCATGGAAAAATGGCAAGTTCCGAGTTTACAGTGGGCGGTGTTTCGTTCAGTGGGAGCGATGCCCGACGCGATTCAACAAACGTGGCAAAAAATCTATGCGGAGTGGTTGCCAAATAGTGACTATGAACATGGACCTGGGCCGGAGATAGAGGTTTATGGACCGGGTGATAATAAGGCGGACGATTATGAATGTGAAGTGTGGATACCAATCGTCAGCGTGTCGACAAACGCTCATTTTCGTCGTTAAAAGCTCCGTTCCAGTGCTCACATACCCTAGTATGCTCCGCGCTGGTACTCGCTTTTGCCTAGAAACTAAGCATTTGTCGACACGCTGAGGTTTTGCGGAAAATCATATGAGGCGATTTTCCGCACTTATTTTTTCAACTCAATTCGCGAATGCTGCGTCAAGAAAGTACTAATCAGCGGATGAAATTTCTCAACCTCGACCAAAAACGCATCATGCCCATAATCCGAATCTACTTCATAATATGTCACCGGCACATCCCATTCCTTCAAAAGCTCGTAATCCCGACGCAAATCATGAATCCGAAACAGCTGATCGCTCGTCACGCCAACCAACAAATACGGAATCTGAATCCCCGTAAAAAGCGGTTTTTCATCCCGACCATTCACCGTCACATCAAACAAATCAATCGCTTTCGTCAAATACAGGTAACTATTCGCATCAAACCGCTCCACAAACGAATCTCCCTGATATTGCAAATACGACTCGACTTGGAAATGCTCCTTCGAAAAAGCGCCAGGAGAAGAATCAGCCACTGTAAATCGCTCAAACCGCTTTGAAAACAGCTCACTCGTGCGATACGTCATCATCCCGACCATCCGCGCCGTAGCAAGACCACCCTCAGGCTGCCCAACATAATCCCCACCATTAAAATCAGGATCATTCAAAATCGCCATCCGCATAATCAGATTATACCCAATCGCCTCAGGACTTGCCGCTAATGGAGAAGCCAAATTAATCACACTCCCCGTTATTTCCGGATAATCAATCGCCCACTGCGTCGCCTGCATACCACCCATCGAACCACCAATCACCGACACCACATGCACCACGCCGAGCGCATCCAGTAGCGCTTTTTGCACCTTAATAATATCCTTAATCGTAAACCCTGGAAAATGCAATCGGTATTCCGCACCAGTCTGCGCATCCACCGAAGAAGGTCCGGTTGTCCCACTACACCCCCCAAAAACATTCGTACAAATAATAAAATAGTCAGCCGGATCAATCGTTTTTCCAGCTCCGATAAAATCATCCCACCAACCAGCCACGTCCTCCTCAAAATGCTTCGCCGCGTGCGCCGTCCCAGTCAAGGCGTGCTCCAACAAAATACAATTATCCTTCGCCAAAGCAAGCTCACCATACGTCTCAAAGCCAACCACAATCGGCCCAATCGTTTCCCCATTTTCAAGCTTCAACGGTGTATCCTTAAAAAGTTCCATCTGCCTAAGCGTTCCCATGCCATCACCTTTTCTCTCTTTAATAATAGTCCAAAATAAAACCTCCCCATCAAGGCGCCTAATAAGCGTCACGACGGAGAGGTTGAACAAACAACAAATCTACAATCCATTAGCTTATCTTCGCAAAAAAATTGCTGGAATTAGCACCGTGATCACAATGTCCGGTTGCTAAGGTTTCAAAGGGCCAGTCCCTCCACCTTTCTTGATAAGAAGCGTATTAAATTGGTTCTATCATACAATTAGTTGGGCACGTTTGTCAAGAGAAGTAGACAGATTTTTCTAAAGAATGGCACCCAAATCAAATTATGAACTTTTTCTACCTGTTTTTCCGAAAAAAGCGCTCCAATGGTTGTAAATAACAACAAAATAACGCTTGCACATGAGATAAATCAAGCGTTTGTGACTAAAGACAAAATCCATAAAATGTTATCCGATACAAAAAGTGTTTTAATTTAAAAAGATAGGGTAAAATAAGCAACAGAGCCTAAAAATTCTAATCATAAAAAAGGAAGTGTTACATATCATGAAAACATTCACACGTATATTGGTCTTATTAGCCGGTATCGCGATGATCTGTTTAGGAATCTGGTTTGTTTTCCATCCAGGTATTTCTTTACTATCATTCACTCTATTCATCGGAATCTTAATGCTAGTCGTTGGGGTATTCCAAATCATTCAATATTTCTCAAACCGCGGCGGGCAAAAAGTCTCCGGCTGGATTTTAGCGGAAGGAATCTTATCCGTCTTACTAGGAATCCTGCTACTTGCTGACCAATTAGAAGGAACAGTCACACTCGTTCTTGTCTTCGGCATGTGGGTTCTATTCGCAGGAATCATGCGTACAATCGGTGCTTTCGCTGCTAAAAATGAAGGCGTACAAGGCTGGGGTTGGATTTTAACACTTGGTATTCTAGGAATCATTCTTGGATTTATCTCGTTATTCAACCCAATCGTTGGCGCAATCGGTATCGTTATCCTCGTTGGAACATTCTTCATCGTTCAAGGAATTAACTGTATCGCAACATTCTTCTTTGTAGGTAAACTAAAATAATTAAAAATGAGACAAAAAAAGGCTAGAGATCTGAAGTTACAGATCTCTAGCCTTTTTGCTTATATTAGCCACGTTTTCTAAGAAGTGCTACAGCAAGTCCAGAAACAAGGAAGCCTGCGAATACCAAGCCAGCAGAACTATTGTCTCCTGTTTTTGGTAATTCTTTAAGCGTTGTTGTTTTTGTTGGTGCAGCAGGGGCTGCGGCTTTTTTCACTGCTTGAATGACAGCAGGTTTCACTGTATTTTCAACAGGGGCAGGGGAAACTGATAGAGCGGATTGTTTGAATGTGAATGAAGATTCATTACTATACTCGCCAGTTTCAAAATCGATGCTTGCAAGGAGAACTGTTTGTCCATTAACAAGAGGTGTATCTAATTTGATATGGAAGTTACCGTCAGCATCTGCATCTCCCATACCAAGGAGCTCTTCGCCGTCTTCTGAAACGATAAAGACAGTTGTATTTGGTTCAGCTTTACCGTAAACATCTGTAGCGGTCGTTTTTGCTACGTTTACAACAGGTGCATCGAAGAAATATGCATCCTCGCCAAGTACTTCATAAGAAAGAGTCACGCTAGAAGTATTACCGCTAGCATCTTCTGCAATGATAACAGTTGTATGTGGGCCTTCTGTTGATGTATCAAGGAACTCTTTACCGTTCTCAAAGTATACTTTAACGAAGCCAGAGTTATCTGTTGCATCAACCAATTCTTCAGCGTACCACTCTTCATCAATACCTACATAAAAATCATCTTCAAAAACGTCAATCACTGGTTTTGTTGTATCAACCACTGTGTAGTTTGCAACGATGTTTTCAGTCGTTGTGCCATTTGTAGCCGCAACTGTTACTGTTTGCGCGCCTAAGCGATTGACAGCTGGTGCTTTTACGAAAGATAGTGTCACGCCAGATGTTGCCGTTACGAATTTACTTGGATCTTTCACTGCAACATTGATTTCAGTGGTTACATTTGTTTTTGCCGTAGCAAGAGCAGCCGCTTTAACAGGTGCTTTCGCTGGTTCTGTTACTTTGTAGCTCACAACGAATTCTTGAGTTGTTGTGTCAGCTAGAGTTGCAACGATGGTTGTTGAGAATGTTCCAGCAACCGCTGTTTTTGGTTCTGTTCCTGCTTTAAAAGCAAGTGTTGTGCTTGCATCTGAAACAGTTACGAAATCGGCAGGCGTTGTCGTAGCATCTTTAACAAATGATACATCTGTTTTTGGGACGGCTGCTGACACAGCCGCTGCTTTTAGTTGCGCTTGTGGTGCTTCTTCTGTAGCTTCAGGTGCTGTTTCTGTAATCTCTTTAGCTTCTGGAGCTGGTGTTTCTGCGGTTACTGCTGGAACTTGTACTTCTTCCTCCGCGAATACTGGTGCTGCAAGTGAAAAAGTTAGTCCGCATGCGAGCAATCCGCAAGCTAATTTAGTTGGTTTTGACATTCAATTCTCTCCCTTTTATGTGTAATAAGGCTATTATACTAAAGTTTAGTCGAATCGTCACTAAAAATTTGCAACGATTCCCAAAAGAAAGCGCATTCCGTCAAAAATTTGTCACATGTGTGTAATAAAAAACCAGCGATAGAAATATCACTGGCATACTTTTTATTCTTTTGTTAAGGAATAAAGATCGGTATATTTCATGTCCAACATCTCTTTAACCGCTGCCATATCATGTATTTTCCATGGTTTTGGAGAGAGGGAAATGAGACCGTCTTGTTCTAATTTGCGTAGATTAGTGGCTACATAAGCGCGTGCCAAATTTAAATACTTCCCGATTACTTTTTGTGTAAAATAATACGGAATGAGATAAGAGCCATCAGGTTCAGCGCGACCGAAACGCTCGGCGACAATAACGAGACCGGCTAGAATTTTTTTGTCGGACGGTAGATTAGAAAGTGATTCGCGAACGAGAATCGGGTGTGTAAAATTAAGATAGAAGAAATACGCATACCAGAAGCTTTCTTGGCTAAAGGTGATTTTGTCGATAACGTATTGGCGCTCAAATCGGAGCAAGGTAACTTCACTAATAGCTGTGTAGGAAATGGGCGATACGGCGTTTTCTAGGACACTTAAAAATCCTAAAATATCGTCCGGACCGCAGAATGTCAGAATGGAATCATCCCGAACCGTTCCTTTTGACATCGCGACCATTCCTTTTTTGACAACGTAGAAGTGCCGATTGGCGGAGCCTTCTTCCATGATGACTTCATTTCTACGGTATGTAAGTTCCGTATAAGGTGGTGTGTCTTCGTTTGTTTTCATCAAGGTGGCAAGCATTTTGTCGGTATCGAAACTTTCTTTCAGATTGTTGTAATCGTATAGCGTCATATTATGTCCCCTTTTCATACAGATTGTCTTTTTTATTATATCGAAGGAAAGAGGGTTTGTATAACGTTTTCCCTTGAATTCGGAAAATTTAGATCAATTTCCCAGAGACAAGACGTTTGCGGATGCCGATTCCAGCGAGTGCCGCAAGTGTTGCTTTTAGAATGCCTGGGATGATGAATGGAACAGCACCAGCTGTGAAAGCTGTACTCCACGATAGGTCTCCGCTGATTTTTAACCAAATGACGCCGAAAAGTAGCGTGACAAATGAACCTAGGATATTGGCGAAAATAGCGTATGCCATGCCGAAATTTGTTTTTTCGATGATGTATCCTGTGATGTAGGCGTTGAATAGGAAACCGATGATGAAACCACCTGTTGGGCCGAAAATGATGCCGAGTCCAGCGGCCATGCCAGCGAAAACGGGAATACCAATGGCACCAAGGACGATGTAAACGGCGACGGAGATGGTTGCATTGCGGGCACCGAGAATGGTAGCGGCAAGGCCAACTGCGAAGGTTTGTCCTGTGAGTGGGATGGGGCCAATGGGGATTGTGATTTGGGCCAGAATAGCGATAATCACTGCGAATAGGGCGTTAATAATAAGTTGTTTTAATTTTTTATCTCTCATACATTTCTCCTTTGTTAACTTGATATGATATTAGGTTAACATCAAAATAATAAATTGGCAATACTATTTTTTTTCGTCACTACCTTGCATTAATTAGTAGTGCGTGATATAGTTATCTATAACAAGTAGTGATTATTGTTCAGTACTGGAATTTTGACAATAAGAAATGGAGGGTTCGGCATGGAAGTGAATGTGCAGTTTAAAAAAGGTGTGCTTGAGTTATGCTGCCTTTTCCTGATTCATAAGAAGGATCAATACGGTTATGAGCTGGCGCAACATGTTTCACAGTATGTGGAAGTTGCGGAGGGTGCGATTTATCCGGTATTGCGGCGCTTGGTAAAAGAGGGGTATTGCGACACGTATTTGAAGGAGTCGACGGAAGGCCCATCGCGGAAATATTATCAATTAACGGTTAAGGGTGAGATGTATATGACAGAATTAATGTTTGAATGGAAAGATTTTGTGGCGAATGTCAACAGATTATTTGTAGAAGGAGGAGAGCAAATTGGATAAAACACAATTTCTAGATGAGCTCGCGCTAAAATTGGCGGGATTGGATTCTGAGGAAAGACAGGAGATATTGGCGGATTACATGGAGCATTTTGCTGCGGGTGAAACGAGTGGGAAAACGGAACAGGAGATTGTTTTTGATCTCGGGAGTCCGGATGAAATTGCGCGTGATATTTTAGCGGGGCGCGGCGAGTCGTTGCCAGAGGAGCCGTATTATGTGCCGAGACCGAGCCAGCCGAAGAAACGGGGCGCGGGTTTTAAAACGGGCGTATTTTTAGCGATGTTGATTCCGAATTTGGTCGTTTACTCCTTACTGTTATCTTTTTGGGGTGTGGTCGCAGGATTTATTGGATCAACGGTGGGCTTTTTCTTAACGCCATTTGGTTTTATTTTGGACGCGGTATTGAATCAAGCGTTTGAATGGTATAAATTCTTTGGAACGATTGGTATTGTAGGGCTGGGCTTCATTTTCTTCGTCGTGACGATTTGGATGGCGAAAGCGATGATTATGGCTACGGTTGGTTATACGAAATTCAATATGCATTTGATGAAGGGAGAGAGCAAACATGTTTAAAAATAAAGTGAGATTGCTGATTATCGGTGCGGCTCTTCTAGTCGTTGGTGGTATTGGATTTGGACTGACTTTTGATAATAATAATGTGGATCGTGGCGAGTCTTACAATCGTGAGTGGCAGCTGGCGGACGGTGACATTTCGCAAATTAAATTGATGGGTGATCAGGATTTGCGCGTGAATGTGACGGAAAGTACGACTGGGAAAAGTTACGTGACGATGAGCGGGCATCTATCGCAAGAGGCGATTAATCGCTTGGATAAGAGCGTGAAGCCGAATCAGGATAATTTAACGATCGATGTGGAAAATGAGCAGGAATGGTTCGAGTTTTTGGAGTTCCAAATTTACGGGGAGCAGACGGTGACGGTTCACGTGGCTAAGGGCGCGAAGCTTGGCGAATTGGCGAGTGATATGAGTTCGAGTGACCTCGTAGTGCACAATGCGACGGCGAAAACGATTACGCTGAAAAATGGTTCTGGTGAAGTGGAAGCGTCGAATTTGACGGCGGACACAACGACGGTTACGAACAGTTCGGGAGATATCGACTTGAAAAACGTGACGTCGAATCTGGAGCTAAAGAATGGCTCTGGTGAGAGTTCTGTGCAAGGAATGACTGGCGATACGCTGAGCGCGACTTCGAGTTCTGGTGATATGGAGGTGAATCAGGTTACGGCGAAAACAACGATGCTGAAAAATGGTTCGGGTAGTATTGACGGGGAGCAAGTGAGCGGCGCGGTGACAGTGGATAATAATTCTGGTGATATCGAGTTGTCAGGGTTGGATAGCGCGGCGAATGTTACGAGTGGATCTGGCGAAGTAGACTTGACATTTAGCGATGTGACGAAAAATGTGACGGTGGATGCGAGTTCTGGTGACGTGAACATCGAAATTCCAGCAGCGTTTAACGGCTTCTTAGATCTGCGTAGCAATTCTGGGGATATTAAATCGCCGAACATTAAAACGAGCGGCAACAAAGTCATCAAGGTACGTACAGGATCTGGAAACATTAAAGTAGAGCAATAATTTGGAGGTGGGCTCTCGCGCTCACTTCTTTATTTTATGGGGGAAATGGCCGATGAAAGTATACGTGATTTTGACAAAAACAGAGACGATTCCAGGGCGTGCTATTCAAAAATATACGCGAAAACCGTTTAATCATGTGTCGATTAGTTTGACGGAGGATTTGACGAAGGTGTATAGTTTTGGTCGGATTGGGAAACGGAATCCGCTGAATGGTGGGTTTATTGAGGAAGATATGCGTAGTGGTGTCTTGGAAAATGCGGCGACGGCGATTCTTAGCTATGATATTACAGTGGAACAACGGACGCGTATTCAAAAGGAATTGGATTGGTTTTCGCTGACTGCGGAGAATTATCGCTACAATTTTTGGGGAATTTTAGGGTTGGTATTGCGTTTGAATTTGTCGGGGAAAAATGAGTTTTTCTGTTCACAGTTTGTGGGGCATATTTTGGAGCTTGGTGGGATATCGGTCGTAGGAAACCGCGTGCAGCATTTTTTACAGCCATGTGATTTTTTGTATGAGGGCGCGATGGAAGTGGTGTTTTGCGGGGCGATGTCGCGGTATTTGGAGCAGTTCGAAACGGAGAATCAGGAATTGGTGTCGTGTGCTTTGGCGTGACTAAAATGCCAATGAAAGGGTATACTAAGTGATAATGCTACATCTCAATGGATGAAAGGGGAAATCACAGATGACAGTTGAAATTCGAAAAGGAACGCTAGAAGATATTGAGGCAATCCAAGATATCGCGGTAAAATCTTGGCATGACACGTATGAGGATATTATTCCACGCGCTGTGCAAAATCGTTTTTTAGACATGTTTTATAATTTGGAAACGCTGAAAACGCGTGTTGGTGCGACGCCATTCGCGGTGTTGGAGCAGGACGGAAGTGTGATTGGTTTCGCTAATTTTATCGAGCTTGAGAAACGTAAGAGCGAACTCGCGGCTTTTTATTTGTTACCGGGTGTGCAGAATAAGGGATATGGGACGATGTTGCTTGACGAAGGTATCAAGTTGTTCGCGTTGCCATTGCCGTTATTTGTGAATGTAGAACAGGAAAATACGAATGCGATTGCGTTTTATAAGGCGCGCGGATTTGTGGATTGGGATAAATTTGAGGAGGACTTTTACGGACATAAGTTGGAGACGGTTCGCTTGCAGTTAATTCAACATGTGGAAGAAGAGGTTTAAGTCAGAAAAGCACCACTAAGATTAGATTTGGCGTCTAATCTTAGTGGTGCTTTTTATTGGAGATTATTTTCTGGGATATTTTTAGATTCTAGGATGGCGTTAAACGCTGTGACATTTGTTATCGTCCCATTTTTTTCGAGTAGCTGGTTCGCTTGCAATTGGTTCAAGATGTCGGTGGTGTAGTCCAGTGGCGTGAGAGCGTACTCGGCGATTTTTTGATGATCGGCAAAAGCAGGAAGTTGGATGGCGTTGGATGCAATTGGCGAACCTAGGCGCATCAAGTTGAGTAGGGTAAAGTAAATGCGTTCTTCGGGATGCATGCGGTCGAGCAGAAAATGGTTCTCAATATTTTTTCGAGATTTATCGGAATGCGTGGTGAAAAACGCCTGATCTGGATCTTTTTGACGCACCGTTTCATTGAAAAAAGAGGGATCTATTTTCCACCAAGTCACGTCTGTTAGTGCTTCACAAGCCATGATTTCTGGGGTTTCTTCGTCATCGGATGGTAGATAGGGAAAATCGCCTGCTTGTAAGATTATATGTAGGTATTCGTCTGTTCCAATATCGCGTAAACAGCTTAGAAAACCGCTTTCTATGAGATAGAGGTTATCGCCTAGATGGGATGCAGGAATGGTATCGCCTGTTTTTAATGCTTCCTGAACACAGTAATGATGGAAATCTGGGGCCATTTGTAGCAATGTGAGAATAGGTGGTGTCTCCTTATTTGTATGCATAGTAATTTTTTCCCTCCTGACATAATTATGAATAACAGTTTTATATACCCAAACATGTGGAAAGTTAATCTTCCTTTATTATACAAAAATAGCGATGAAAAATCGAATTTCATCGCTTGATGTGTTTTTGCAGAGAATTATGTGTTGTTTTTTGGAGCGGTTGCTGCTTTGCCACTTGCTTTTTGACCGCCGCGAATCGCGAAGAAAATCCAAGCTAGAATCGCGCATAAAACGCCGCCGAGAAGCGAAATCAAGATGACCATGATGGCGCTGATGAGCTGCAGAATACTTGTGATAATTACGGTAGCGATGACGCCAAACAGAAAGCCCCAGACGATGAAGCGTTTCGCCGTGGCATTTTTGCTGAAGCCGTAGAACATTTCGGCAATGGTTGTGCCGACGAGTATGAGTGGCGCGGCGAACAGAATCGCTGCAAACACGAGCTGATACGTTATTTCACCGTACATAATGGCTTCCATTCCAATGACGGAAAAGATGCCGAGTATAAATACAGTTAAGTAAGCAAAGATAAAACGCATGATGCATTCCCCCATTTCATCCCATATTATATCACAAAAGCTAGCCGGAATCTTCTTCCCAGCTAGCTTTTATACGAATTAATCGATGGAGTTAAAACGTGGATTATCTTCTTTTGCCGTTAGCGCTTGGATACCGCGGATAATGTTGAATAGGGCGAGTACGATGGTCATAAGGCCAACTGCAACGACTAGGCCAAGCCCGATAAAGCCGGTGACGTTCGAACTGTTGGTACTAAATCCGACAATTCCGACGCTGAGTGCGGTGATGATTCCTCCGATTGTTGGTAGTATATGTGTGAATAAAGCCACTTTTGCGTGATGTTTGGTATTTTCCGTGCCACTAAAAATCCAGATGGCAATCGGTACGATAAATGGTGCGAAAAATAGGCTGAAATAGCTGAGTGCGTTTAATATTTTTTGATCGTTCATAGTGATAACGTCCTTTCGTAACTTGATGTCTTTATTATACGATAGTTAGGGACGCATGAACCATTGAATTAGGTGACAATTTGCGGGATGGAACGTTACATTTTTGTAAGTAGTGTGCTCTTAAACTCGGCTTTACACCAATCGAGCGAACGCTTGTCGCCGATTATCAGGATTATAGAACTGACTTGAGCGACCATACCTTTGAGCGCCATCGGTAGACCATTAGTCCGCCGCGGATTCCTTCGTCGATGATGTAGGCGAGCCAGACGCCGACGAGTCCCATTCCTGCGGTGATTCCGAGGATGTAGGAGAACGGGAGGCTGACTATCCACATCACGATGATGCCGACAATGAATGGGAATCGGACGTCACCTGTCGAGTTGAGACTGCTGATGATAATGATGTTGGTGGAGCGCGCGATTTCTAGGAAGATGGATAGGAAAAATAGTTGTTTTGTCATCGCGATGATTTCTTCGTTGGATGTGAAGAGATGCATGATTGGTTCTGAAAAGAAATAGATGAGAATGCTTAGAAAAACGGCGATTGCGAGTCCGATTTTCCAGCTTCGCAAGCCTTGCTTGTAGGCGCGGTCTACTTCTTTTGCTCCGACTGCGCGTCCGATGATGATTTGGGATGCCTGGCCGATCGAGATGGCGAACAGGGCAACGAATTGGCTAACCGTTGAGGCGTACACTTTGGTCGTCAGGGCATCGGTACCCATGAGGGCGATGATGGCGGTGACGACAAGCTGGGAACCTGCGTAGGACATATTTTCGCCAGCGGAAGGTAGGCCGAGTCGCAAAATGGAATACATGGTCCGCCGTGATAGTTCTTTGAATTTATGCCATTTGAAGCGGTATTCGACGTGGCGATGCAGGAGCCAAATGGATAGGAAAACGGCGATAAAGTTGCCGAAAACCGTGGCTAGTGCTACGCCGGTAACGCCTAAATCTAAATAGGAAAGCGGTCCGTAAAGAACGAGAAAGTTCCCAATAACCGTGATGATTCCAGCAACAACGGGAATGTACATGGCTTGGCGAACATAGCCGTGTGTCCGCAGAATGGGCATGATTGCGTACGGAATCGCAGTCAGGATGGAAACGCCACCGATGATTTCGAGAAACGGTGTGCCGATTTCGACTAGGTGTGGGTCAAGCCCCATCCACGTTAGGAAGTGCGCGGATAATAGAAGGAAAACAAGGCTGACAATCGCGCCAATCACGACAGAAAACACGATGCCGTTTGTGATGACTTGTTCGATGAGCCGGTGTTTCTTAGCGCCGATCATTTGTGCAACGAGAATTTGTACGCCGACACTGATGAAGGCGAACATGATGACGGAGAGTACGAGAATCTGGTTCGCGACACCTGTTGCTGCCACGGCGTCATCGGAATAATGCCCCAACATAAAGACGGTGACGTAGCTAATCATGACCCGCAAAAATTGCTCAATAAAGATGGGCCAAGCGAGGGAGAATAGACTTAATTTTGATGCGGATTGACTTTTATCCATGCGACCTGCTCCTTTCGATGAACCTAGGCGTTAAGTGAATTTTATCACGCTCACAACAATATCTCCTTATTATAAGGCAGGTCATGCTTAAAGTATAGACTAATCGGCAAATGATAACGAACTGTAACAATTACTAAGTAGTAAAGGAAGTGTCAGGATGAACGATTTGGAGCAGCTGTTCGGACATGTAGACGGGTGTGTATTCAAAGTCGGATTGCGCCCAGTAAACGATTAGACCAAAAATGGCATGGGCTTGATAGCTCGCGTGGAGTTCTGGATTGGCGTTTGACTGTTTTAAAACGGTTGCAAAATCGCGAAGGGCAATGCGTTTTATTGCGTCACATAGCTGATTTTGAAAACCTGGTCGGAATTTGTCATCGATGGCTTGTTTGTAGAATAGTTTGTGCGCATAGACATGATCGAAAATCTTGACCATCGCTGGTGTCATTCTTTTTACGGAAAATGGCGTCATTTTTTCATAGGGATTGCGGTAGGCGACTTCGAGGTCAGCGAGCACGTCCGCGATAACTTCATCGAGCAAGTCTTCTTTTTCTTGGTAGTGTTTGTAGAAGGTTCCGCGGTTGACGTCGGCGTACGTGACGATATCGGTGACGGTGATTTTCTTGAATGGCTTCTCGTCTAGAAGTGTCAGCAGAGCTTTCGCGAAGGCGGCTTTCGTTTTTCGGATGCGGCGGTCTGGTTTTTCGGTCATTTTTTCACGTCCTTTTTCATCGTTAGTATACATATACCGCAAAAGTGTCGCCAAAGCAACAAAAACCGCTTTCATTACCTATTGAAGTTGGGTGCTGAACAGGGCTATACTGAATGCATGGAGTTGTTTTTGAAACTCTGGCGCAATTTAAATTCGAGGAGGAATAATCATGGGTAAATTAACTGGAAAAGTAGCCGTCGTCACTGGTGCGGCATCAGGAATGGGTCGCGAAATTGCGTTGCTGTATGCAAAAGAGGGCGCGAAAGTAGTCGTTGCGGATATTCAATTAGAGGCAGCGGAGAAAACGGTGACGGAGATCAAAGCTAGCAATGGGGAAGCTTTGGCGGTTGTTGCTAATGTAATGAAGGAAGACGACGTGCAAGCGATGATTGATAAAGCGGTCGAGGCTTACGGCACGCTTGATATACTTGTAAATAATGCGGGAATCATGGATAATTTTGTTCCGGCTGGAGAAATAACGGATGACCTTTGGGATCGTGTATTTGCGATTAATACAACAGGTGTGATGCGCGCTACGAGAAAAGCGTTGTCGATTTTTGAACCGAAAGAAAGTGGTGTGATTGTGAATATTGCATCGGCGGGCGGTTTATTCGGCTCACGTGCAGGCGCGGCTTACACGGCTTCGAAACATGCAGTTGTTGGCTTTACGAAAAATGTTGGCTTCCAATACGCAACCAAGAATATTCGTTGTAACGCGATTGCACCTGGTGCGGTGGAGACGAATATCGGGACTACGCTTTATGCGCCGGATGCGTTTGGCCAAGCGCGCGCAACAATTGGTATGGGAACGAATCCACGTGTTGGGCAAGCTTCCGAAATCGCAAAAGTCGCGTTATTCTTAGCATCGGATGATTCTAGCTTCGTCAATGGTACAGTTGTGACGGCTGATGCTGGTTGGACGGCGTATTAATATATCGAACGAAGAGTGGCTCCTAGCTTCATTGCTGGGAGTTTTTTCGTGATGGTTTATGCTTGACTTTCTACATAAGAGTAATATACTTAGTTAAGTAAACTAAATAAAAAGGGGATGCAAGAGAGTGCAGAATTCGGAGGAAGATTTAGGCCAATCCGTTGTGAAAGCTTTTATGAATTTCAAGCGGGCTGAACTGCAAAATTTTAAGGTTGCTGGTTTGAAACGGTCCGAAACACGATTCTTGTTTATGTTACACCAAGGTTTACGACACGCAGATCATGAACAAGGCATGAAAGTATCGGATGCAACCGCGATTCTCAGGGTATCAAAACCGAGTGTGACGCAGCAAATCAATGCGTTAGAGGAGAAGAAGCTAATCATTCGAAGCCAGGATCCAGTGGACAAACGAGCGGCATATATTCAGCTCACGGAAAAAGGCAAGAAGGTAGTAGAAGAAATTATTTCAACTTTTCACAAGAATTTTGAGGATATGACCTTGTTTTTGGGTAAAGAAGAAATGGAGAGATTAATTTCACTACTGGATAAACTAACGGAGTATCTCAACAAAAAAGCTGAGAACGAGGAGGTATAAGCAACGTTATGATGAGATTAATGAAGCGAATGGGCGCCTATAAATGGGGCATCGTACTAGTTTTAGTACTAACATTTCTGCAAGTGCTTGGCCAGTTGTATTTGCCGACATTGATGGCAGATATTATTGACAATGGTGTTGCGAAGGGTGACACGAGCCACATATGGAAAGTAGGATTGCAGATGTTAGGCATTTCTGCGCTTTCAGGCGGACTTTCCGTTGTTATCGTGTACTATGCATCCAAAATTTCGATGGGATTTGGACGCGATTTGCGGGATAACATTTTTGGACGGGTCGAGAATTTTTCATTGCAGGAGTTTGACAAAGTTGGGACGGCGTCTTTGATTACGCGCTCAACGAATGACGTGGTACAAATTCAAAACGTATTGTACATGATGTTACGAATGATGGTAATGGCACCGATTATGTTGATTGGTGGCGTGATTATGGCAGTTGGGAAAGACGCCAAACTGTCACTTATTTTTGTGGTCGTTTTACCGATTTTACTCGTATTGGTCGTACTTATCGGTGGAAAAGCGATGCCGATGTTTAAATCACTACAAAAGAAAATGGATAAACTGAACCAAGTGATTCGCGAAGGTTTGACGGGGATTCGAGTGATTCGCGCGTTTAACCGTGGCGATGATGAGTTGAAGAAATTCGATGCTTCGAATGAGGACTATGCAAAAACGGCGGTTGGTGTGAATAGACTGCTTTCCTTGATGAGCCCGATGATGATGCTGATTATGAACTTGACAACGATCGCGATTATTTGGATCGGTGCCAAATTTGTCGGTGACGGCAGTATGCAAGTCGGGGATTTGATGGCGTTTATTCAGTATGCGACACAAATTATGATTGCGTTCATGATGGTTTCTGCGGTATTTATTATGATTCCACGTGCGGCGGCTTCGGCAGAACGTATCAATGAAGTATTGGAAATGGATACCGAAATTCATGATCCTAAAGATGCGAAAAACGTGATGGCTCCAGTTTCTTTGGAATTTGACAATGTGTCGTTCCGTTATTCTGGTGCTGAAAAACCGGTCATTGAAGGTATTTCTTTTAAAGCCAGAGCTGGCGAGACGATCGCGATTATTGGTAGTACGGGGGCTGGGAAGTCTACGATTATCAACATGATTCCGCGTTTTTACGATGTGGCGGAAGGGTCTGTTCGCGTGAATGGCCTCGATGTCAAAGAAATGACGCAGGAAGATTTGCGGATGAAGGTCGGTTTAGTTCCTCAAAAAGCAATGTTGTTTACTGGTGATATCGAGGAAAACATGCGTTATGGTAACGAAACGGCGACCGAGGAAGAAATTTGGGCGGGATTACGAACGGCTCAAGCGGAAGATTTTGTTTCAAAATTGGAGGACGGCTTACATAGTCGTGTTGAACAAGGCGGAAATAACTTCTCGGGTGGTCAAAAGCAACGTTTGGCGATTGCGCGTGCGTTGATTCGTAAACCGCAGATTTATATTTTTGACGATAGTTTTTCAGCGCTTGATTTTAAAACGGATTCGTTGTTGCGTGCGGCTTTAAAACCGGAAACACGGGAATCGATTACCATTATTGTGGCGCAACGGATTACGTCGGTTGTTGATTCAGATCAAATCATTGTGGTCAACGAAGGTAAAGTTGCCGGAATTGGGACGCATGAAGAATTGAAAGAATCGAACACGATTTACCAAGAAATTATGAGATCACAATTGTCAGAGGAGGAGATAGCATGAGTCCAGGACCAGGATCAGGTGGACATGGCGGCGGCCCAGGTGGCGGAAGAACCGTGATGCCAGCAGCCAAGCCTAAGGAATTTAAAAAGTCCTTGTTTCGCCTATTAGGATATATGAAACCGCGCGCTATCTCACTCATTGTAGTGCTCTTACTCGCGATATTGTCGACCATTTTCAACGTTATTAGTCCGAAAGAACTCGGGAAGGCAACGACGGAAATATTCGCTGGTGTGATGACGCCGGCTGGAATTAATTATGATAAGATTTTTGATATTTTGTTTATCGTATTGATGCTTTACTTAGGTAGCTCGCTCTTTAGCTTCCTGCAACAATATGTGATGTCGAGTGTGGCGCAACGCACGGTGTATGATATGCGTAAAGAATTGAAGGCCAAACTGGGTCGTCTACCACTTCGCTATTTTGATACGCGTTCGAATGGTGATATTTTGAGTCGTTCTGTGAATGACATGGATAACATCGCGAATACGTTGCAACAGGCATTGACACAGGCGATTACGGCGATTGTACAAATTGTCGGCGTTCTGATTATGATGTTGACGATTAGTTGGCAGATGACGCTGATTGTTGTCGCGACTGTCCCACTTAGCGTGTTGCTTGTCGCCATTGTTGCTAGCCGTTCGCAAAAGTATTTCAGCGCGCAACAGAAAAATCTCGGTGTGCTAAACGATCACGTGGAAGAAACATTTGGCGGGCACACGGTGGTGAAGGCATTTGGTCAAGAGAAGAAGACGCTTGGCAAATTCGATGTGGTGAATAAAGATTACTACGTCGCTGCGAAAAAAGCGCAATTTATCTCGGGTATCATGATGCCATTAATGCAATTTGTCGGTAATCTTGGTTACGTGGCGGTCTGTGTTGGTGGTGGGATTTTCGTAACGAATGGCACGCTAACAGTTGGTAATATCCAAGCGTTTACGCAATATGTACAACTGTTCTCCCAACCGATTTCAAGCGTGGCGAACATCTCGAATGTCATTCAATCCACGATGGCATCGGCAGAACGAATTTTTGAAGTATTGGATGAAAAAGAAGAAGAGGATATTATTCCTGAAAAGATAGAACGTCGTGCGGGAGAGTCGGATCGGATTGTTTTCGATCACGTGAAATTTGGCTATACGCCAGATAAACCGCTGATGCACGATTTGAATATTGATGTAAAAGAAGGTCAGATGGTGGCGATTGTTGGTCCGACTGGTGCGGGTAAAACAACGATTATCAACTTGCTGATGCGTTTCTACGATGTGGAAGGTGGAGGAATTCGCCTCGGCGGTGTCGATACGCGTGACATGACGAAAAATGATGTCCGTGCGAAATTCGGGATGGTGCTGCAGGATACGTGGTTATTTAATGGTACAATTGCAGAAAATATTGCGTACGGCCGAGATAACGTGACGACAGAAGAAGTTATAGCGGCTGCAGAAGCGGCGTATGCGGATGAGTTTATCAGACGCTTGCCAGACGGTTACGACACGATTCTGAATGAAGAAGGCTCGAACATTTCGCAAGGGCAAAAACAATTATTGACGATTGCGCGCGCGATTCTTTCTGATCCGAGCATCTTGATTTTGGATGAGGCAACGTCAAGCGTGGATACACGGACCGAGCTGAATATTCAACTGGCAATGGGGAACTTGATGGAAGGCCGGACGAGCTTTGTGATTGCACATAGATTGTCGACGATTCGTGATGCGGACTTGATTTTGGTCATGAATCACGGGAATGTGATTGAACAAGGAACGCATAAGGAATTGCTTGCTGAAAACGGCTTCTATGCAGATCTTTATAATAGTCAGTTTGCTAATGACCAAGCCGTCTAGGTCTCTCAGGCGGACGACAAACGTTCAGCTGCGTCGTTAAAGATTCCGTTCCGATGCTCACGTACAGGTCGTACGCTCCACTTCGGTACTCGTCTTTGCCTAGCATCTAAGCATTTGTTGTCCGCCTGAGGTGTAGCTTTGCCTTCAACGTTTGGCGTGAAGATATTAGAGAACAAGAACTTTAGAATCAGGAAAAACCACTTTACATGATATTTCACCAAACTTCAGCGTGCCGAGAAATGCTTAGTTTCTCGGCACGCTGAAAGAAGTGCTATTGGCTTTGGCTGGTAGCGCTTTTTTTGTGATAAAATGGTGGGGAAGTTTCTTTTATGAGGAGGGATTAAGTATGACTAGAATTCATGTGATGGGGGCGTCGGGGGCTGGGACTTCAACGCTTGGTAAGGCGCTGGCTGATAGGCTGGGGTTGCCTTTTTTTGATACGGATGATTATTATTGGGAGGAGAAGTTCTCTGTTAAAAGGGCGATTGAGACGCGGTTGGAGATGATGGAGCGAGATTTTGTGGGGCGTGAGGATTGGGTATTGTCGGGGGCGTTGTCTAATTGGGGAACGTCGTTGGAACCGTTTTTTGATGTGGTCGTATTTCTAGAAATTCCGCGGGAGGTGCGATTGGAGCGCTTGTTGACTCGGGAACGGGCGCGGTATGGTGAGGCGATTTTGCCGGGTGGAAGTCGCTATCAGGAGCATCTTGAATTCGTTGCGTGGGCATCTAGATATGAGGACGGGGATGTGGATGTGCGGAGTAAAAAACTGCATGAAGTCTGGTTTGAAAGGCTAGCGTGCCCTGTGCTGCGAGTGACTGGGGACATGACGGTGGAGGAGGAAGTGGAGCTGGTTTTGGTAGCGCTTCATTCGAAATAAAAAAAACGAGAGTGAGCATCCAGTTTCAGCGGATGTTCGCTCTCGTTTTTAATGTAATGCTTTATCTTTAGATTTTAAAGGTAGTTGGGCGTGTTCTTTTTTTGCTCGGTCAAAGTCGGTTTGGGAGAAATTGCGCTCATTCTCGACTTTTTTAGTGTTCCATTTGTGCGAGGCTGTTGCTCCATGTGCGGCTAGCTTCTCAGAAAATAGTTGATTTAAACCCATTGTAAGCACCTCCTAGTGTTTTTTCACATTCATTATAGCATAGAATTATTTGTGCCATGTTTAAACATCCGAAAAAGTGGAACCTTATAAAGATAAGTAGGGGGGATTTTGTTGTGAAAAAAGGATTTTGGAGCTTGATGGTTGTTTTTCTAGCGTTTGGGGTTATTTTTGCAGTTGGGGGCAAGGCGGATGCGGCGACGAATGATGCGCAGCGTTTCAAAACGGTTGGGGCAAATAAGCAGCTGATTTTGGTGACGACGCCGGGCTACAAGTCCAACAAGGCAACGATTCAGACGTTTGAGCGGGATAGTAAGGGCGTGTGGCAGCGCAAGGCGTTGATGTACGGTTTTATCGGCCGGGACGGTTTTGCGACGACGATGAGGGAAACGGTCGTTCAAAGTCCGCGCGGGAAGTTCACGCTAGGCACGGCATTCGGTCGCTACGCTAATCCGGGGACGAAGATGCCGTATCGCAAAACGACGACGCGCGATGTTTGGGTCGATGATAGCAAGTCGAAACTCTATAATTCATGGCAAGTGCTACCAGTCAACAATCGCTGGAAATCCGCAGAAAAATTGTATCAACCGGCGTATAATTATGCGTTCGTGATTAACTATAATCCACTGAGAAAACCAGGCTGGGGTTCGGCAATCTTTTTCCACGTATCTAGTAGCTACACGATGGGCTGCACTGGAACAAGCCAAGCCAACGTCGTCAAAATTCTGAAATGGCTCGATCCGAAGAAAAAACCGGTGATTATTCAGTCGCCGCGGACGGAATTGAGTAGATATTAAGTAAGTCAAGTCTTCCAAATTCGGAGGGCTTTTTTCTTTGTGCACCAGTGCGCATCGTTTAACCTTTTTTAATTACGGGTATTAATTACCAATCAAGAAGCGGTGAACTTTGCCGAAATTAAAGGAGGAACATATCATGCGACCTATTTTAAAATGGGTGGCGCTGATAGTCATGATGGTTCTATCGATAGGTACCGCAACGATAGCACAAGCAAGTTCCGCAGAATCCTTACAAGCAGCAAATCAAAAAACGACACCCGTTACGGTAAGTAAATATCCGAGCGCATCATCTCTACCAGCGCAAACACCAACGACGGCGATTCCTAAAGTGAGCGCAATGCCAACGACAAATCGCTTGCTAGTGATCCTGGTGAGTTTCAAGGACGTGGCAATCAAGCAGAGCGAGGCAAGCTGGAATCAGAAGGTTTTTAGTACGACGAGTAAATCAGTGCGACTTTATTATACACAAGCGACGAATGCAAAAATTAATCTCGTTCCCGCCAGCGAAACGTCAGGAACTGCGAACAATGGCGTAGTGCGGGTCAAATTGAATCGTAATCAACCTCGAACTGGCACGGCGATTGATACGCGTAACCAATATATTGTGCGGGACGCGTTGATTGCAGCGAACGGCTTTGTTAATTTTGCGCAATATGATACGAATAGAAACGGGCGCATCGACGCGAGTGAGCTACACATCATGACGATTGTGGCCGGGCAAGAACGGGCGTACACGAATACGGCGGTCTCCGTTTGGGGGCATATGTGGGGCATGAACGCGAATATCACACCGAAATTGGACGGTAAGACGTTCTTCACGTACACGCAGTTTGGCGAGATGCACGGCACGCACATGGCAACCATTGGCGTCATTGCCCACGAACTCGGCCATGATCTCGGCTTGCTGGATCTCTATAATACAAACGGCTCAGGCAGCGGGCTCGGAACTTACAGTTTGATGGCAAAAGGCGCTTGGGGAAAACAGTCCGGCGATAGTTATCCTGGTCAGACGCCCGTCCTTCTAGACGCCTATTCCAAAGTGAAAATTGGTGCTGTGACGCCGCGCGTTGTGAGCACGACTACATCATCCACTCAGACAGTTTACGCCGGCACCACCATTTTGCGAATCAACACGAGTTCCCCGAGAGAGTACTTTTTGATCGAAAATCGGCAGTTTATCGGCTTTGATCGTGCGCTGATTGGGAAAGTATATAAAGGCGGCATCGCTATCTATCACGTGAATACGAATTATGGCGGCAATCAAACGGTCGGCAAGCAACTCGTCACGCTGAAAGAAGCGAATCAAGGCATTGCAGGTTATTCGCAATTAAATAGTGGCAGCACCGCGATGTCTGACGCCTTCTATTATGTTGGCACGGGCTCTCGAGGAAAAGCGCAACAAGTCTATTTGACGAATCGCACAAATCCATCGAACCGTCTCAGCAACGGAGCCTATCCGAATTTTTCATTCAAAGTCAATTCAAAACCGGGAACCGCGATGTCTGTCAGGATTGGCCCAGCTTATCCAGTGACAGCCATCTCACTCAACCGCAGCGGCGTCTATCTCAAGAAGAATACCGCTTTCCAAATGCGAGCCACCATCGCACCAGCCAATGCATCGAATAAAGGAATCGCATGGACCACCTCGAATGCAAAAATCGCAACCGTAGATGCAAAAGGTAAAATAACCGGTAAAACAGTTGGTACAGCTACAATCACGGCGCGAACATTAGACGGTTCCAAAAAGGATACAGTGCTCATTAAAGTAACCAATTAAATCAGCTTGACAAAATAGAAAGGTGCCTTTATAATATAAAACAAAGGTACCTTTTAATTATGTCTCATGACTAAAAATAAACAAACGGAGGAATTACAAATGAGCGAAACAGAAAACAATTTAATGAAACAGTTTATTCAATTTAACCGGATGTTGCACCATTACCAAATCCACAATTTACGCAGTGCAGGACCGTTTGGCAACCCATATCGAGGTCAAGGCCGCGTGCTATCCATTTTAAAAATGAAACCAGAGATCACGCAGAAAGAATTGGCGTATTTGCTCGATATGCGCAACCAGTCATTGGGCGAGTTGTTGGCGAAACTGGAGAAAAGCGAGTATATCACGCGTGAACCGTCAGAAGCAGACCGCCGTGTGATGAATGTGAAGTTGACCGAGGCGGGCGCTGAGGCAGCAGAGCAAAGCAAAGATAACCAAACCGATTACAACAAGATTTTCGACGTGTTAAGTGATGAAGAAAAAGCTAATTTACACGATTACATGCACCGAATCACAGATGAACTTGAGAAGGAGTTGGGCGATATGAGTGGAGATGAGCCTTTCGAGGACCCACGGATGCAAGGTAGAGGTGGCTTCCCAGGTTTTGGCGGAGGTAGACCACATCCCGGCGGTCATGGTCATCGCGGTCACCACTGCGACCCACGTTTTGCCCGTGGCAGATATCCAGATTTCGGCGCTATGCGTGATGTAGATCATTTTGGACACCATGATTTTGAAAGTCAAAAATAACAAATTTCAACATTTATAAAAAATCGAGTATCGCTGTTTTTTCAGACAGCCGATACTCGATTTTTGCTTTTAGGTTTATATACTGCAAGATAGGCTGCGACAATGATGAATGGCCATAATTGGATTGGGAAGAACAATGCTAATAAAAAAGCAGCAGCTAGCGGTTTCTTCAGAATCACAGAACAAGATGCTGTTGCAAAAATGGCTACTATGAATATTGGATCGACTGGGAGTATTTTTGTTAATGCAAATCCCACTGCAATGCTTGCAAAGATGATTGGAAAGATGTGGCCACCACGCCAACCAGTACCTAGGCATATTTTAGTGACAAATAATTTTACAAAACCTATAGTAAGTAAGAGATAGATAGACATGGTATCGTATTCGTTAGAGATTTCTCCGACCCCATGTTCACCAGAGTAGAGCATGTAGGGTAGCAAGGTTGCAAGAATACCTAATATTAGACCGCCACTTACGGCAAGAATGACTGGTTTGGCTTGTATTTTACGAGTGGCAAAAGCAATGACCATTTCGAAGAGTCCATATATTTTACCGAAATATTTGCCGGCAAGTAAGAGCGGAATTAGTAATAGCAATTCTGGCCAAGATACAGTAGCAGAACCTAAATTTGCGAAAGGGCTCGGGCCATCGTTAAGTTGTAGTAAATAGTAGAAAACCAGGAAGCCAGCAGATACGGAGAAGAAGTAAATGACTATTTTTTGAATATGTAGTTTTTTATTCACTGGAGGGGCTGATTCTCTTTCTTGTGTGGAAGCAATCCCAAATAAGGGCGAGGCAAAGATGATGGAAAGTAAGGCGCCTATTCCAAATTCTATGAGAGCATCGCGTTGTTGGTAGGTAAAGTGAAGTTTATCGCCCACCCAGGTGACAAGCCCTGCGCAGATGCTGACTAAAGCGGCTTCGGGGCCGAGACTTGCGCCAAACATTAGCACAATAAGCGCGGCTACTAGGTTTCTCCATATTTTCCCTTGGTAGGAAACGCGGCCATTTGCGTGGAATTCGCCCATGACTTCATCCATTTCACGTGGGTATGGGCCGATGTGTTTTCGGGATAAACCGACAAATATGCCGCCTAATGTACATATCAAGATTGGCCAAAATACGGGATTACCGAATAATGAAGCCCCTGCATCCCAGACTAGGTAGATGAGGAAGTTTGTTAATCGGAGGAATAAGAAGGCGATAACTGCTACAAGCGTGCCTAGTATAATACCGTATAAAGTTAGAACTAATTGCAATCGAAATTTCATGCTAAATCCCCCTGAAAAGTAAGCGTAGTGATAGACTACCAATTCCCTAGAATAATTTATACTAAACTTAGTGGATGTGATTAAAAAAGACCAGTAAGTGCGCGCGGCGATTGGCAACGCTTTACTGGCCCGCTCTTATTTTTCCTGTCTCAATGAAACCGGTTTATCTAGAATTTCTTTCATGATAATCGCTTCCTGCATCTTACCACGAACCCGCTTTTTTGTAACGGTATGGTGATGATGCAACTGCGTCACGTTTGTGTCGGCATTCGTGATGGCATCTTTAATGACAGTATCTTTATACCCCGATGGTTGCGATTTTTTAGCAGGTGTTTTTTTAGATTTGGAATGGGATGACGGGCGTTGTTTCGGGACTTTTGGAAGGTTCGATTTCTCCTCTTCCTCCTTCTCGGTCTCGGCTTTTTTGAAATAGCTGATGAGGCCAAACAGAATCCCGGTGATAACAACAGCAGTGCCAAACCAATCGCCAATATTAGCAAAAATACTATCCATTTTCGTTACACCTTCTTTCTGAACTACGTGGATAGGAACTAAGAGAGTATCCTATCCACTAACGAACGACAATGTCTCACCAAATTTATTTGTCTTCTTTCACAATAGCCTCGCGCATTGTTGGGACTGTACGAATAAAAATGAGTTACAGTCCCAATATAAGCGAGAACAAAGTGAGCGGTTAATCATTAATCAACGACAATGCCCACTATACTTATTTATCTTCTTTCGCAATAGCCTCACGCATTGTTGGGACTGTACGAATAAAAATGAGTTACAGTCCCAATATAAGCGAGAACAAAGTGAGCGGTTAATCATTAATCAACGACAATGCCCACTATACTTATTTATCTTCTTTCGCAATAGCCTCGCGCATTGTTGGGACTGTACGAATAAAAATGAGTTACAGTCCCAATATAAGCGAGAACAAAGTGAGCGGTTAATCATTAATCAACGACGATGCCCGCAAAACTTATTTGTCTTCTTTCGCAATAGCCTCGTGCATTTGTTGAGGCTGTTCGAATAAAATGAGTTACAGCATCAATATGGATATGAACAAAGTGAATATCCCATCATCTACAACGACGATGTCCACCAAACTTATTTATCCTCTTTAGCAATAGCCTCGCGCATTGTTGAGGCTGTTCGAATAAAATGAGTTACAGCATCAATATGGATGTGACCAAAGGGAACATCCCATCATCTACAACGACAATGCCCGCCAAACTTATTTATCTTCTTTCGCAATAGCCTCACGCATTGTCGTATCCGCCTGAACATTATCCATCCGATAAATATCCATCGCACCTAAATTTCCTTTTTCAAGCGCTTTTGCAAGGGCTCTTGGAACTTCGGCTTCAGCGGCAACAACGACAGCGCGGTTTTCTTGTTCTAACGCGATAGCTTCTGCTTTACGTTTTGAGGCTGCGGCTTGGGCAACTTCCATGTCTGCGTTGGCTTTTTCGATGTCTAGTTTAGCCTTGATGTTGTCGCCAATACGCATTTCAGCAATATCAATCGATAGAATCGTGTAGGCTGTGCCATCGCCCAGACCTTGTTCTTGTACTTTTTTCGAGATGCTGTTTGGATTTTCGAGAACATCGGTATGCTCGCGAGTTTCACCGACTGTGGAGACTACGGCTTCACCAACACGCGCGATAACGGTATCTTCACCGGCACCACCGACGATACGGTCGATATTGGATTGCACGGTAATTTGTGTGATAACTTTTACTTCGACACCATTTTGAGCAACACCGGTAAATTCAGGTGTGCGGATAACTTTTGGTGTAACGGAAGTTTGAACGGCTTCTAAAACGTCGCGTCCTGCAAGGTCAATCGCTGCGGCACGGCTAAAATCAAGTTGAATATTGGCACGGTGCGCGGCAATCAAAGCATCGACGGTTTTATCGACGTCACCACCAGCTAAGTAATGGCTTTCCAGTTGGTTTACTTCTAGGTCAAGTCCAGCTTTTACGGCTTTAATTAGCGGTTTGACAACGCGAGAAGGAGTTACACGGCGCAGACGCATGCCGACAAGTGTTCCCAGTCCTACGCGAACTTGCGCGGAAATAGCGCTGATCCATAGGCCTACTGGTACGAGTGTGAAAAATATAATCAAAACTACAAGTACTAAAACTGCGATAATAATTGGTCCAATCATGAATTATCTTCCTCTCTTTTTAGGTCTTCGTTTACTAAAACATAGCCAATATCAATGCCGACAACAACGATAGGAGTTCCTATGTCTAAATAGCCGTCTTTTAGCCTAGCGTCGTACCATTCGCCATCAATGATAACTCTGCCAATTGGTTTCAAGGTTGTTCCGGCTTTTCCATGCTTGCCCATCACTTTATCTCGTAGCGCTTTCATTCGTTCGATCTCGCTGTCCGCTAAGAAACCACGATGTACAAGTCCCCAAGATTCGCCGTATACAAGATCGTCTTCTGTATATTCTCGCGACATTATGTCTCACCATCCTTACAATAATATTAGGCTCCCTTCTAGTATAACCTATTTTACGTTAGGTGTGGTGGGTAATGTGGAAATAGTATGAAATTTTTTTCACGAAAGCTCCTTATTGACACGGTGGTGCGCTACATGGTTTATACTTGGGGATGAGGAGGGGAAAAACATGTATCGAATTGGGGAGTTTGCGGAGATGACTGGGCTTACAAAGGAAACTTTGCGATATTATGCGCAGATAGGGTTACTGTTACCTGTATTTGTGGAACCTCGAAATAAATATAGTTACTATGATAACAACTCATTTTTGCTGGCGAGGTTGCTCGTTTATTTGCGCCGATTCGATTTTTCGATTCAGGAAATGTTGACGGTGGTGCATGATCGGTCGCTGGATGAGTTAGAGGAAATTTTGAAGGAGAAGAAGGTGGCTTTGCGTCAGCGGATTGCGGATACGGAGGCGATTATTAGTGAGATTGATGGATTTTTGGAAATGGAGGAATGACGGATGGTGACGTGGCATGAGGAAATGGAGATTAAGGCAAATATTGAGGTGATTTGGAATTTGTTTGCGCTTGAAAATATGCAGCGAGTGATGCCTCAGGTGGTGGAAAATGAAGTGATTGAGATGAAGGAAGGTATTGTGGGCTCGACATATCGGCAGAAATATCAGGAAGGGAAGCGGGTAGAGACGTATATTGTCGAGGATTTGGAGCATGAGGATACGCCGGAACGCAAGCATAATACAAGTGGATTTGTGTTGGCGAAGGCTTTCAAAATCGAGACGTCTATTACGCTTGAAAAAATCGATGAGAATACGACGCGATTTATTTATTATGGCTCGAATCAAGGCGTTAATTTTTTAGGGAAAACATTGATGAAGCTTGGCGGATCAAAGAATAATGATAAAGTTGTAGCGGATTTCATGAAACGTGTGGAGTCTGAGGCACTGAAAGATATATCATAAAAAAATAAGTCTCACTACCTTTTTGAGGAGTAGCGAGACTTATTTACATTAAAACTTAGTTGCTAATTCGCCAGCTTCTTTAACACCAGCTGCAATTAAATCTTGCGCTTGGTCTGGTGCTGCGTTGTGACCTTCTACGACAACGGTTTGTGGATTCGTGATACCGAAGTGAGTTAAGATATTTTTCACGTAGTTAAGAGACATTTCCCAGTTTGCCATTGGGCCGTCTGAGTATACGCCGCCACGTGCGTTTAGTAATACGACTTCTTTGTCTGTTACTAGACCAACTGGACCTTGTGCTGTGTATTTGAAAGTTTTTCCAGCTTGGTTTAAGTAGAATAGGTACGTTAGGAATTGTGCTGGGATGCTGAAGTTCCACAATGGGAAGGCCATCACAACTTTGTCTGCTGCTAAAAATTGATCTAGGTAGCTGTTTGCAACTTTTGCTAGGCGCGCTTCGTCTTCTGTTAATGTTTCGCCGATGGACTCTTTGTGAAGACCGCTCATCATCGTTGCATCGTAATAAGGAAGGTCGACTTGGAACAAATCAAGTTCCGTGATTGTGTCGCCTGCATTGCTTGCTGTATAGTTTTTTAAGAATTCTTCGTATAATTTCACACTCACGGAACGCTCCGCTGGTAAACCGTTTGCTTTGATAAATAATACATTAGCCATTTTATAAATTCCTCCAATATGTTTTGTTTACTTTTACAGTGTATAATATTGTACGCTACACTTCAAGTAATATGCTTACAAAAAATTAGTTTGTTGTAAAAAGTAAGTGAAAACGTTTTCGTGAACAATTAGACGCATTTTGTGCTAAAATAAAGGAGAATGGGGGTGTCGGCATGGAATTGAGGGAAATTAAGGATTCAGAGATTGGAAAAGTGAAGGAATTACGCGATTATGCGTTCCGAGTTCCTGCATCTGGTGGAGAAGCAGATTTTAATTATTGGGCTGAAAATGCGCGGCGTCTGGGGTTGTTTTATGGCGAGCATTTACTAGCACAGGTTTTGACATATCCGCTCAACGTTTCGATTTTGGGCGAAAGTTTTTCGATGGGTGGCATTGCGTATGTGGCGAGTTATCCGGAGTATCGGAATGCTGGCTTGATTCGCCGTTTGATGGAGGAATCGCTCGTTAGAATGAAGGAAGCTGGGCAACTGGTTTCTTATTTGAGCCCATTCTCGATACCGTTTTATCGGAAATTCGGCTATGAGGTTTTCACTGAAAAAATTGAGGTGGAAATTCCGAGCCATGCGTTGCCGGATATGGGAACGGTGCCGGGGCGCGTGATGCGGTTTTCGAGTGAAGATGGTACAGGGATTTCGGTCGTTCGCGAGCTGTATAACCGGTTTGCATTGACGAAAAAAAGTGGCATGATGATGCGAGACGATGCGTGGTGGTTGCGACTGGCGCGGCGCGGATATACGAAGGAAATCGCGGTGTATTGCGATATGAATGGCGTGACGATGGGGTATATGTTGTTTACGCTGGATTCGGAAGTGTTCAAAGTGCACGAGATGGTCGCGCTGGATTACGAGGCCGAAAAAGGTTTGTGGCGGTTTGTTGGGACGCACGGCATGATGGTGGACCGAGTTGTCGCGAAAAATGTAGGAAGCTTGCGTGATATCGCGCTTGCCTTTCCATCACCAGATTTCCAGAAACGCGAGATTTTGGACTTCATGATGCGAATCGTGGATGTCGAAGCATTTTTAGGTAAATATCGGTTTGAGCGGACGGAAAACACGTTGTATCTCCGAGTGGAGGATGAAACAGCGCCGTGGAATGACGGGATTTTTGAAGTTCGAGGCAGTTTTGTGAAGCGGTTAGAGCAGACCAGCGAGCCAGTTTTGGCGATTTCCATCCAAGCGCTAGGGCAGATGCTGATGGGCTTTGTACGACCGCGAGACCTCGTGTATTACGGAAAAGCAACGGCGAGCGAAGTAACGATTGCGACTTGGGAAAAAGCAGTGCCACACGTGCGAAGCGATTTTTACGACGCGTTTTAAAAAACGGAGAGAAAACACTGGATTTTTACGAAAAAATGCATTAGAATGGAACTTGTGATTGTTCAGGGTACTGCGTTTAGCACGTATTCAGGCAAGCATCTGCATGTTGGGGAAATACCCAAGTCCGGCTGAAGGGGACAGACTCGAAATCTGTTAGGCGGTTCAGGCCGCGCCGGGGTTCGAATCCCCGTTTCTCCGTTTTTAGGAAATGAAGAAGCACCATAAATCGTTGATAGTAAACGGTTTATGGTGCTTCTTTGTCCTGCGAAAAAACGCTAAATAAATGGCCTATTTCAGAGCGGCTGCAATTTTAGGGAAAATAATTTCTAAATCATCGTCTTCGTCCCATTCTAAAGCTTCCGGTAATACAATATCGGCATGAATCTCGGCTTTCTCTTCGGCGGTTAGGGCCAAACGATCACAGGCTTCAAAGAAAACTTCTTCCTCATCCTGCCCGGTTTTCTCTAAATACGCGTCACTGCTGATATACATAATTTCTTCAAATTCGGCTAAAAAATCATCGTCCATATTGCCTTGAAGCAGTTCGCCGAGACAATCTGGATCTTTCAGTATCGCCAAAAAAGCATCCTGTCCGAGGGAAATGAGCCAAGCGCGGAAATAATCGAAACCGTCGTCACTCGCTCCGTCATTCAATAGATAAGCCGCGGCCCAGAGCCTGTCTGCCTTCGAAACTTCAAGATATTCGTCAAAAATAAGTTGCCATTTCACCATATCATCTGGCTTTAGTTTACGGAGCAACTTTTCAAGCATTTCTACGTATTCATCGATGTCTGCGCCGCTTCGCACGATAGCTTTGTTGACGATTTTCCAGAACTTTTTCTTGTTCATTCTTTTGACTCCCTTTCATTATCCAAAGTGTGATGGTTGTTGCGGCAAACAGGAATAATATGCTCATAATCGAAATATACAGCATCCAACTGTCCATCTCAGAAAAATCATCGAGCGGAAAGTTATGGAGATAGGAACTACTAATCGATGCGACTATATCCGGTGTTTTATACATAAAAACAGCAATCGCGAGCAAAATACCTGTAAAAAGCCAATCTAAATCTGTCCATTTCTTCTTCATTTTCTCTAAACTCCTTTTCATCAATAATACTGATAATTAGTATCTAAAATATCTATTTTACTTATCACGAAATCCTTTGTATACTGTA
This sequence comes from Listeria sp. SHR_NRA_18, assembly GCF_003856515.1. Lineage (NCBI taxonomy): Bacteria > Bacillati > Bacillota > Bacilli > Caryophanales > Listeriaceae > Listeria > Listeria sp. SHR_NRA_18. The sequence goes on along the minus strand of NZ_QPKR01000007.1, from coordinate 62,888 downwards.
AATGTAGTCAAGAAAAGCTAGCTATCAACAATTCGTGTAGCGCGATTTGTAGCGGATCTTGCGGGAAAGCATGATTGTGAATCTGAAAAAGTGGGCGAACAATCGGTGTTGGCGGGTGCTCATACGGAAAATCGCGGACGCTCAAATCAGAAAGTAGCGTTTTTCCGACGCCTTGCCGCAACATAGTCAAAATCGCCTCATTGCTTGCAATCTCCATTTTTTGCGCGGGAATTATGTTTTCTTGTTGAAAAAATTGGTCCGTGTACGTGCGAATTCCAGAACCAGTTTCGCGCAACAGCCAAAGATCGCTCGTCATATCGCCAGCCAAAACAAGCGAATCATGGGCAAAAACTGTGCGCGTGATCATCGGTGCAATCATCGGCGATTCCACAAGCCCAACTTGGTATTCATGCGTTTCCACCCGATTAAAAATTACCGTCGAATTCGCAATCGAGACCACAAAATCATAGTTCGGAAACTGCTTTTGAAGCTGCGGTAAAACAAGAGGGAGCATATACACACCAATCGTTTGCGAGGCGCCAATCGTGTAAGTAATCCGCGTGTTTCCCTGCAATTGCTGGATATCGCTCAAACTAGTTTCCCATAAAGAATCGAGTTGTTTCGCGCGAACATAGAGTAAGTCAGCGCTTTCGGTCGGTACAGCATGATTGCGTCCGCTCCGGATAAACAATTCGCTCCCCGTTATTTCTTCCAATTTTTGAATATGTAACGAAACAGTTGGCTGTGAGATAAATCGTTTTTCGGCGGCGTGCGTAAAATTCTTCTCTTCATAAACCGTCATAAACGTTTGAAGCCAGTGAAACATGCGAGAGAGCCCCCTTTTACATAAGATTTCTTATTATTATAACACGGATTTAGGAGATGAATGGAAAAATGAAGATAAAATGGCAGGAAAAAGGATTTTGGATCGGTGTAGCTGTAACGCTCGCCTGTTCATTAGCAGGAAAATATTTAGCACAAATACCGGGCTTGCAGCTTGTCGGCGCACTCGTCATCGCACTAATACTCGGAATGCTCGTCCAAATGAGTCGTACACTTGTCGTCAGCGCACAACCTGGAACGAGCTTCATATCGAATAAATTTTTGCGGTTAGGGATTATTTTGTTAGGATTCCGGTTGAACTTAAAGGCGTTGGCGGATTCTGGCGTGAAAACGATTATCTTCGCGATTGTGGTCGTCGCATTCACGATTGTCACAGTATATTTCCTCTGCAAATGGCTAAAAGTAGACAGCACACTCGGCATGCTCACGGCTTGCGGGTGCGGGATTTGCGGTGCCGCTGCGGTCATGGGCGTGTCTCCCCAGTTGAAGGCAAAAAATGATGATGCGGTGCTAGCGGTGGCCGTGGTTTGCATCTTAGGAACGGTATTTACGCTCATCGAAGTAGGACTGATGCCCGTTTTAGGTATGACGCCAACGCAATTCGGTGTCATGGCCGGCTCATCTTTACATGAAATCGCACATGCAGTAGCAGCTGGTGGGGCAGGGGGAACGCAGGCACTTGACGCGTCGATTATCATGAAATTATCTCGCGTCTTGCTACTCGCACCAGTTGCTTTAATAGTAGGAATCATCGCCCAACGCAAAACACAAGGAGCATCAGACGAAAAGGCCAAATTACCGATTCCGTGGTTCATGGGTGGATTCCTATTGACGAGTGCGATTGGCACCTTCATCGCGATGCCAGCAAGCTTATTAGACGGCCTGGTTTCACTGGCGTATCTTTGCCTCGGAATGGCGATGGCAGGACTCGGCATGAGTGTGAATTTCCAAGTGATTATCCGTCGCGGCGGACGTGTATTTTTAGTGGCAACTATTGGTTCTGTTGCGTTATTAGCCCTATCGATCACCGCGAGTAAACTCTTCTTTTAAACGCAAAAACAGCGCATCCCGCGAAAAGGATGCGCTGTTTCTATAGAAAAACTTATTCAATCACAAACTGATTATGATACAATTCGGAGTAGAATCCTTCTTCTTTCAGCAATGATTCATGTGTGCCTTGCTCGATAACTTCTCCTTGATGCAAGACCACGATATGATCGGCGTCAAGAATCGTTTTCAAACGGTGGGCAATAACGAAACTAGTACGACCCGAGATAACGTTATCCATCGCTTTTTGAATGCGGCTCTCGGTCACGGTATCTACATTACTTGTCGCCTCATCTAGAATAAGCAGGGACGGATTTGTAATAATCGTACGCGCGATACTAATCAATTGCTTCTGACCAACACTGAAAATATTATTCTCATCCGTGATTTCCGTGTCATAACCGTTCTCAAGCGTCATGATGAAATCGTGAATATTGGCTTGTTTCGCAGCATCCGTAACTTCTGCATCTGTTGCTTCCGGTTTACCGAAGACAATATTGTCGCGGATAGTACCCGAGAAAAGCACAGAATCTTGAAGCACGATACCAACTTCTTTACGAAGAGACGCGAGTTTAATATCACGAATATCGACATCATCGAACAAAATCGCACCGTTATCGACATTGTAGAAACGGTTCAGCAGGTTCATGACGGTCGTTTTACCAGAACCAGTCGGGCCAACGAGGGCAACCATTTTACCTCTTTCCACATCAATCGAGACATTTTTAAGCACTGGTTTTTCAGGCGTATAAGCGAAGTCCACATTTTGCAACTTCACGCTTTTGTGAACGCCATCGATTGTTTTCAGGTCTTTACGCTCCACTTCTTCTTCTTCGTCAAAAATTTCACTTACACGGCGCGCACCAGTAATTGCTAATTGAAGCATGCTGTACTGAGACGAAATTTGAGTAAGTGGCATATAAAATTGTTGCGAATACTGCACGAACATAACGATCAAACCAAGAGCTGCGGCACGTTCGATACTACCGTCAAGCGCTAGGTAACCACCGAAGAAGATTACGACAGCTGTATTGATTAACGAAATACCTTGCATCATCGGGAAAAGTAAACCGGAGTAAACTTGACCTTTAAAAGTTGCGTCTTTCACGATGTTATTATGTTTCACGAAGCCTTCAATTGTTTCTTGCTCCAAACCGTTTGTAATAACGATTTTTTGACCGGAGATTTTTTCATCGATATAGCCGTTTAGTTCGCCGAGACGATCTTGTTGCATATCCACGTATTTACGAGCTTTGCGGATAATCAACGCGGCAATAACAATCGCAATTGGTGCCATCAGAAGCGTCACCGTTGCTAATTTCACATTTTGGTTATACATCATGATGATAACACCAATCATTAACGCAACGTTTGACAAAACTTGCACGAGCGCTTGGTTCAGCGTATTCGAGATGTTGTCTAAGTCACTTGTAAAACGGCTCAGCATTTCGCCATCTTTATGCCCATCGAAGAAACGAATCGACAGTTTCTCCATTTTGCGGAACAATCCGATACGCATCCGGTTCGTCGCGCGACCAGAAACGCCGGCCATCAAGATCGTTTGAATGAATGTTGCAGCGGCAAGTAGGACATAGAATAGAATTAGCATCCAAATAATATGGACGAAATCCGTCTTGTCATCAACGCCAGTCGTGAAGAAGCGTTGCGCGTAAGTTGCCAGTTCTTGGATAGCTTTCCCGATATATTCAGGAGCCTTGACTTGTAAATAAGTAGCACCGATAATCGCGATAATAATCACGGTCAGCTGCAACTTGTAAGCTTTTAAATAGTGCCAGAAAAAGCGGCAGATACGTTTAAATTCAGCCATTACGCGTCAACCTCCTTTCCCTTTTGTGTGTCATAGATTTCTCTGTAAACCGCACTTGTTTCAACGAGTTCTTTGTGTGAACCGACGCCAACAAGTTCCCCAGCATCAAGCACGAGAATCTTGTCTGCATGAATCACAGAAGAGATTTTTTGCGCGATAATGAAAGTGGTCGTGTTGCTCAGTTCTTTATTCAGCGCTTCTTTGACAAGTTTCTCACTGCGCGCATCTAGGGCACTCGTAGAATCATCAAGAATCAGAATCTTCGGATCACCGATAATACCGCGTGAGATGGAAAGGCGTTGTTTCTGCCCGCCGGAGAAGTTATTACCACGCTCAACGATTGGCGCTTCATACACATCCGCATGGCGTTCAATAAATTCTTTCGCCTGCGCAATGCGTGTCGCTTTTTCCATATCGTCTGGCGTTGCGTCTTTCTTACCATGACGTAAGTTCTCGGCAATCGTACCTGAGAAAAGAATCGCGCGTTGCAATACAAGCGAAACCGTATCGCGTAACGTCTGTTTATTCACTTTCTTCAAGTCCGTTCCACCAATCAAAATTTCACCCTCGGTTGGGTCGTATAATCGTGGAATCAGTTGTGCCAAGGTCGATTTACCAGACCCGGTCGCTCCAACGATACCAACCATTTCGCCAGGTTTCGCTTCGAATGAAATATGTTTCAGCGCTTTTGTTTCATCGCCTTCATATTGGAAACTAACATCGCGGAACTCCACGCTACCAACTAAATCTTGTTTTGGCGCGTTTTCGTCATACGTAATATCAGGCTCTGTTTCTAGCACTTCACCGATACGTTTCAATGAAATCATCGCACGTGACGCCATCATCATCATCATACCACCGATAATAATCGCCATCATAATTTGCATTAAGTAGTTCATGAAAGATGCAATTGCACCAATTACCGCAGGATCATCTTTCACTAAATCCCCAGCAAAATAAATTGCCGCGACAACTGCCATGTTTGAAACGAGCATAAATGCCGGAATCATAATCGAGAAAAGCTGTCCAACTACGATGGTGTGATGCGTTAATTTATCACTTGTTTTTGTGAATCGCTCTAGTTCATTATCTTCTTGTACGAACGATTTCACGACGCGCATACCAGCCAAGTTTTCCTTCGCAATAGCATTGACGCGATCAATAAAGCCTTGAATTTTGCCAAAATGTTTGCCCATGCGTCCAAAAATCAAGAAAACAATGAGGAGAACAAGGACAACGAGCACGATAATAATCCACCAAAGTTCTGGCAGGGTATACATCGCTAAAATAAAACTACCAATAAACATAATCGGAATTCGAGTGATGGATTGTAGCGACATCATCACTAAGTTTTGAACTTGCGTAATATCATTCGTTTGACGAACCACTAGATTTCCCGTCGAAAGTCTCTCGATATTGCTGAATGAGAAAGTTTGAATTTTGCGGAAACTAGTTTCACGAATGTCGGCTCCTACACCTTGTGCCACTTTTGCGGAGAGGATGGTGTTGAGGATACCAGCGATAAGTCCGACGACCGCAATAATAATAAGTAAAATACCAATTCGCGTAATGTCATCCATATCGTCTTTAATAATTGCTTCCAGTACTTGTTGTAATAATTTCGGCTGCCATAATTGTGAGATAACCATGACGACGATGAAAAGTGTGGAGAGCGTGGTTTGAAGCTTGTATTTCTTCAAGTGTTGAAATAAAACTTTCATTATATACCTCCTTGTATATGCGTTAAAAACCAGCACGAACATATATTCTAAACCAAATTGGGCTTATATGCAAGGGAAAAATGAAACTTTATTCTAGTAAATTATACTTGTCATAAAATGTTCACAAAATGTAGCAAAATACAACGGGCTCTAGGAGTAGGTGTCATCGATCTTTAGGCTGATTGGATACAAAAAATACGAAAATGAGCATAAAAAAGCTTGCTATGAAACGGCTTTCATTTTGTATAATAAGAAATAGGAATATCGACATATGAAATAGAATGTGGGATAATCAATTTTTAAGGGATTGCCGTACATAACTTGGTTCGATAATGATGGGAGGAAAAGGGACAGATGAATATTTTGATAGCGCTTATACCTGCTTTACTATGGGGATTCATGCCGTTACTTATTACAAAAATTGGCGGGACAACGAGGCAACAAACCACGGGTATCACGTTTGGAGCGCTTATTTTTGCGTGTATTGCGTTCGTTTTTACAGATCCGGTGTATACAATGGAAACGGTGATTATTAGTTTTTTGACGGGGTGTTTGTGGAGTGTCGGGCAAATGTTCCAGTTGAAGTCATTTAAGCTGATCGGTGTTTCGAAGGCGATGCCGATTTCGACGGGGATGCAACTCGTTGGGACGACGCTTTGTGGTGTGTTGCTATTTCACGAATGGGATACGACATTCCGAATTGTGTTTGGGTTTACCGCGTTGGCGCTGATTGTTATCGGTATTTTCATGACATCCTACGCGGAAAAAGAAGAAGCGGGGCAAGCGACGTTGAACCGCGGACTGCTCGCACTAGCCATTTCGTCGGCGGGTTACGTTAGCTACGTCGTGATTATTCAAGGTTTCGCGATCAATGGGCTGGACGCGATTTTGCCGCAAGCGATTGGAATTGTGATAGCGGCGCTGATTATGACGGCGCGTAGTAAGGACGACAAAGAAAGCCGATTCATTAAGAAAACAGCATGGCTTGCGATTCCCGGCATGATTTGGGCGCTCGGGAATGTGGCGATGATATACGCGAACAGTCTTGTTGGTGTCGCGACGGGATTCTCCCTTTCACAACTCGGCGTCGTTATTTCGACACTGGGCGCGATTCTTCTATTAAATGAACGCAAAACACGAAAAGAAATCATTTTTGTCATTATCGGTGTTATTTTAGTAGTTGTCGGTGGAATAATGATAGGTGCCACCAAAGCCTAGTCGCTCAGCGGGGCGACAAATATTCATTTTCGTCGTTAAAAGCTCCGTTCCAGCGCTCTTCTACACTGCGTTTCGCATAACTTCTCACATGGTCGGAGATAAGACTCCCTTCCTGTTTTCAGTCAAAGTACCCCAGTACGCTCTGCGCTGGTACTCGCTTTTGCCTAGAAACCAAGCATTTGTCACCCCGCTGAGTTTTTGAGAAATATCATGTAAATCGGTTTTTCTATTTCAACGATCTGAGCCTAATCGTTTTCATTTTTTTCTAGCTTTCTATATTTTTTGACATAACTCCTGAATTTCGTCTTTTGTGTAGTAATCTTATGTATGTAAGGGACACAATAAAAAACGAGAGAAGGAATTGATAATATGAAATTAACGAAATTCGCGATCGTCGGTATGGTAACAGTGGCAACCTTAGTAGGAACGGGTACGGGAACAATGGCTCATGCAGCGGACGGTGGAACATTGGGCTCCAAAGCAGATGTCAACTTTATTCCTAATGATACAATCACAAATCCAGTTGATCCAACAGATCCAGGCAATCCAGAAGTAGTGGTACCCGTTGATCCGGATCATCCAGCAGGTACAGCAGGACCTCTAAGCATCGATTATATCTCTAATATTCACTTCGGAGATCAAAAAATATCCGGTAACAATGAGGTTTACTCCGCGAAGCTTGATCAAATTAAAGTTGGCGCTGCAGAAACGGTAAAAGATATTCCGAACTATATCCAAATTACGGATAACCGTGGTTCTAACGCAGGTTGGCATCTAACGGTAAAACAAGACGGCCAATTTGTTAACGGTACATCTGAATTACTTGGTGCTGTATTAAGTTTTGAAAATCCAACATTGAACTCGGCATCAGAAAGTGACGCACCAACAGCAACAGGATTCTCGCTTGATCCAGCTGGAACGTCATCGGATGTTATGAGTGCAGAAGAAGACCAAGGTATGGGAACGTGGGTTGATATGTTCGGAGCGGATGCAACAGAAGCCGCAGACAGCATTAAACTAAGCGTACCAGGTAAAACTTCGAAAATTCCAGGTCAGTACGAAGCAACACTAACTTGGGAATTAACAGATACGCCAGCATAAGCTCGATTTATGTATAGCAAAATCTTCGTCCTGCCCAACATGGGTAGGACGATTTTTCATAGGACTGGACCATAACCCAAATAAATCGGCGACAAGCGCTCGCATTCAGGGGATTTGGCGGACTTCCGGTTCTGCTACGCAATACTTGCTACGCTTAACTTCTTGCATGGTCGAGGAAACTACTCTCTCCCTGCTTTCAGTCATCACATACACCAGTATGCTCCGCTTTGTTGGGACTGTTCGACATGTAATGAGTTACAGTCCCAATATAAGCGTGAACAAAGTGAACGGTTAATCCTATCCAAATCCCCTGAATACAACCGCTTTCGCTCGATTTGTGTATAGCATTATGATCGTCTTACCCAAAAAGAAAGGGAAGGCGATTTTATCTTGTTTGGAATTTAGTTCTAGCCTGGTTTTTATTCAGCAAAGCGCTCATTCTTCTTACTCAAAAACAGATCTAGTTGTTCAAAATCTTTTTTTACAGGGGGCATGTTCCAGACAAGCGTGTCGGCTGTGATGCCAGTTTCTTCATAGAACGGGAAATCGCTGATGATGAGGTCGATGTGTTGCATGTGTTCGTGGGAATGCAACTCGTCACAAATGATGATTTGTTCTTCTGAATATCGCTTCCGTAACTCAGTCCGCAGATACTCCTCCCAAAAATAGCCGTTCTCTGAAACAATTTTCACATGAAGGATCCGATATTGCTGCTCTTGTTGTATCACAATATTGTAGAAATCCGTTAAATAGTGGATCATCATGGCCTTGTTAGAGCGAATATAACGGTGATTTGGATTCGTTTCAAAGCTATTTAGCACCGTTCTAATCTTTTGACTAAGCGCATGTTTATCGGGGGCTATGTGCGTATATGGAACCTCTGGCAGGTTGTTCATTTTATCAATAAAGAGGAAGCGCGTCAGAAAATCAATCGTTTCTGCTAATATATGCGTTGAATTATGAATCTGATACTCCTCTAAAAGTTTCACCAAATCCTGAGCAAGTTCATACTTAGGAGGATTCACAAGTTTACTATTTTTCACCCGAACTTCTGCTTGCCCCTCGTCAACATAAGAGAATTTTGTCCAAAAGCACATCAAGACATTGATATAACACTCCTGTTTTGATAACGGAAAGCCAACAATATCCCCTAAAATCGAATAATCAACGGGATGGAATTCACGCTGCGCATCGGCAATACTTTTCCAAGAGTGGAGGTCGGCTTGCGTCATGGTGTAGTGATAACCCTGCTTCACCCGCTCCAAACAAACCGCAATCGCAATCGCATAATTTATCCGGGCAGACAGCGAAAAATAAATCCCAAAGCAACTCTCCACCGTCTTAATAAAGTCATTCACACGCGCATAAGGTATCTCTGGAAATGGCCACTTCGTATAAGGATAGGAACGGCTATAAATCTGGAAATAATAAAAACGCAAGCGAATCTCCGTCCCCTTAATATCAAGCGGTGTCGTCTCCAACACGAGGCGACTCTCAGCAAGATATGTATCGATCTGACGAACACGGCGATACATCGTCGGCAAACTACTGAAATTCGCTTCCGCCCAATCCGTCAAGTTTTGCCGTTTCCCTGTAAAGATATCCTTAGAAATCAAATACATATACGAACTACTAACGGTCATGGCATATAAATAGGAGAAATTGATTTGCTCCCCTACATCGAGCAACACATAAAATTCATCCTCATGCACACGAGCAATCGCCGGGTCAAAAATTTCCTGCAAGCTTTTTATATCACTATCCAGCGTCTTAATAGAACAATGCAGCAAGGCCGCAAGCTCTTTCTTCGTGTAATTCTGCTCTGCCGTAAACAAGATATGCAACAGCCTTAGCTTCCGATATTCCGAAGCAATAACAAGATTTTTCATACGTAAACACGCTCCTAAAGCACGATTTTCTATTACGCCAAATATAGCACCATAATTTCCATTTGTCATTCTTTTTTACTAAACAGAGTCAAAAATTTCTCGATAAAAGAACTTTTTGATAATAATCGCATTTTCGGACTTTTATGTAGTATTCTTATAACTGTAAGAGGCACCGAGAACGGAATACATAAGCACAAAGCGATTCCAAATCTCAGGTACCTAGCGAAAAAAACTTCTTCTGGTCATCCCCCGACCAATCGAACGAAATCGGCTGCCCCCTCGCAGTCACACTATCTCTTCTAATTTCCCCAGAAACAAACTTCACAAACCAAACCAAAATCCGTAAAACAATGAAAAACCTCACTACAATGGAACTCCATTCTGAGCAAATCGATGGATCCCTTTTAAAAAGCATATCGAAAGGAGGTGATGCTACCCACAGCAGCACGGCATCTAGAATGAACTGTCAGTGATGTATGACAATTCAAAAAAAGAAGAAAGATAAGTTACATCAAGTTGTGATAAATCTACAAATTTAGAGTATAACCAGTAAAAATACCCTAAAAGAAGTGAAATTTGTTACCAAAAAAAAGCCTTTTGTTTTGGGTTATAAAGTAGCTAAAATAAAAGGAAGCAATACAAAAACAGAAAAATGAAGCAACAAAGGCAAGAAAATATTTATTTTACACCACGTTACTAAAAGATGAAAAAGCATCATAACTTAGTAATATGTAGTATAAGCAAGATGGATTAACTTAAGTCCAGAGTTTTTAGTAATACTAATCAGAATTTTTAAAATAATCAAACTCTAATTTTGCTAGATTTAACAAAGGTTTCACCCACGCACCATTAAAGTAAAGTATTTTACAAATTAAAATGGATATATCGTCCAACTACATTTCTTTTTAGAAGAAACTGGCGATTTACAGAAAAAAACATCGCAAAGTGACTTTGAAATACTATGATATAATCCAATCAGCACGAATGAAGTAATGAAATTTACTTTGAAAAAATGACTGCAGGGACGTATTCCAAAACATAAACAAACACTACTTCAGATGATTCTATATTTTTAATAAATATAAATGAGAATACAGTTTTGTTGCAACTTAGGGGGTGTTTATTATGTGAAGGCAGCACGGTTCACGCAGGAAAACAAACAGACAAATAAACAGTTTAAGGAAGAAGGAGAAAAATAAACATGAAAATCGAACAAAAGGGACCAATTAACGTTCTATCTAAGGCGTCGGTCAAGAAAGCTGCCAAATCACTTTTAGTAGCTACAGTTATTGCAAGCCAAGTATTTACAGTATTACCAGCAGGGTCATTCGCAGCAGAAGCGACTAACCCAGCATTACCAAGTGCAGACGCAGCAGCTAGCAAAATTTCAATCGAACCGATGTCATTAGCTCTAGACAATGGGGTAACAGAAAGACGCGCACAAGTTTCTACATTTGCAGAGTTTAAAATAGCAGCAGAATCTACAACTATCAACGTTATCGAAATCACTGGGAACTTCCAATTCACAAGTAACGTATCAATCAACAGCAACATCCGCATTGAAGGTAACGGCCAAGCAATAACTGCTGGTAAATATCAAATGGTTATGCGTTCTACTTCTATCATCGATGTACAAGACTTAAGTATCACGAACAACGGAACACAAGGTGTATTTACAGGATATAACTCAACAGCAGCACCTACAGTTAACTTGACGAACAACGTACAAGTATGGGGAGAAATCATGGGTGGAACGGGTAAACTTTCCCTATCCATCGCTGGAACAAACAATAAGATTGTAAGTCCAGATGATTACGGTGTAGAAGTTGATGAATTAATCATCAAAGACAATGCACGTATCGAAGAATTATCCGCTTTACTGACAGCTGTTAAAGTTCGTACATCTGGTAATGTAAGTATTGGCGATAATGTTTATATCAACATGAACTCAAACAAAGGTTACGCATTTGACGTAGCGACAAGTGCTCTTGTTATCGGTGAAAATACAGTCTTGAAATCAGCATCTAAATACGGGACAGTAAGAGCAGCAACATTGGTTGCTAAAAATGGCTCTGACTTAACGTTAGCATCTGGTGATTCGAGTTATGGAATCTACGTAACTGGAAATATCACATTTGGAGACGATGTAAAACTTAAAGCAACTGGTACCGGTACTGCCGTTTATGCATACAACACAGGAGCAGCAATCGTTGTAGGTAAAAATGCTAATATCGATATTGTTAGTGATAATGGTTATGGTATCTACGGAAATGCATCGATTACATTTGGTGACGGCTCGTCTCTAAAATTAAGAACACAAAATAAAGCTATTTACTCAGCGGGATCAGCAGCAATAACTTTTGGTACAGTGTCTAATCAACCAAAAGCAGCGGCAGATCGTGTGAAAATTGACATCGACTCTGCTATTAGTGACGGTATCTACTCTGCTGGTGGCCCAATCCTTTTTGGTGATGACACAGAAGTTAATGTAAAAGCAAAATCAGCAGCAATTTATGCAGCAGGAAACTCACGTGTAACCTTTGGAGCAAACACAAAAACTACAATTTCATCTTCAAATGGTAGAGGTATTGATGCTGGTGGTGTGAAAATCACTGATAACTCAAGCATGGATATTAAAGGCTATGTAGATGGTATCTATACAAATGATACAAGCGGTGAAGGCTTATCAACTGGTAAAAACGTCAACCTAAATATCACAGCATCTAGTCACGATGGTATTTACACGGCAAAAGATACTACTTTTGGAGCGAATAATACGGTTGTTATTAAAGCGCTGAACAGCCATGCAATGCACTCACTTTATGGTTCAGTAATTAATATCGGTGCTGACTCAAGCTATGATCTTTCAGGAACAGAAGGTGTTCAACAAGCAGGTGGCGCAGCAGCAGCACTTAACGTTGGAGCAAATTCAACAGTTAAAATTTCAGCAGTAGGCTATGGTATAAACACTACTGGTTCTGTAACATTTGCTACTGGTTCAAAAGCTAACATCCGCGCTGCTTCACAAGCATCAAAAGCAGCAGTAAAAGCAAACGGTGTTGTAACATTCCAAAAAGATACAATGGCGTATGTTGAAGCACTTTATCCATCAACAACATATTCAGTACCTGTATTTGACTTAAGTGGCGCATCCAACTCTAAGTTAGTGCTTAATAGCCCTAAATTTATTGATTTCCGCCAAAACAATAATAATGCAACATCTAAAACTGGTCATATTGTGAAAGGTGCGGGGACTGCAACAGTTGCAAACCAATCACGTGTAGAAATCAACAACGTAAAAAACCTAATGGCATGGAATCACGGAACAGACTGGTCTAAAGCAGCAAACACTGCATGGACTGACATTGACTTAGGTCGAGTTACTCTATCAAGTAAAAATGGTACGGCGACAACTAGCTACTACGGTGGTGTTGCGTCAGGTATTGACGGATTCAGCCTATTCGATTACACACGTCTTTCAACAGAAGGATCAAGTGCAATTGCTCGTCCAGTAGTTAGCCCAATCTACGCTGGTGCTAAAACAGTAACAGGTACTGGTGTTGCAGGTAACGACATTATTGTTACATTCCCTAACGGATCAACTGCAAAAGCAACAGTTAAACAAGATGGCACATGGACAGTAGATGTACCAGCAGGCGTTAATCTTCTTAAAGATCAATCTGTAGTTTCATACCAAACAAATGGTGTAAACGACAGTCCAAACGTAACAACAAAAGTACAAGAAGATCTACGCGCACCAGCAGCTCCAACAGTTAATGACATCAAAGAAGGCGACACAACTGTTACAGGTAAAGCTGAGCCAAATAAAGACATCACCGTAACACTTCCAGACGGAACAAAAGTACCTGGTAAAACAGATGCTAACGGCGACTTTACTGTCACAGTTCCAGCACAAAAAGAAGGCGATGAAGTTAAAGTAACACAAAAAGGCGACAACGGTGTTGAAAGCCCAGAAACATCAAAAATCGTAGCATCAAACCAAAAACCAGTCATCACAGCAGCTAACAAAACAATCAAAGTTGGCGACACATTCGCTCCACTAACAGGTGTAACAGCAACAGATAAAGAAGATGGTATCTTAACATCTAAAGTAACTGTAACAGCAAACAACGTTGATACAACAAAAGCTGGCACTTACAACGTAACTTACTCAGTAACAGATTCAGATGGCAACAAAGTAACAAAAACAATCACAGTAACAGTAAAAACTAACGAAAAACCAGTCATCACAGCATCTAATCAATCAATCAAAATGGGTACTACATTCAACCCATTAACAGGTGTAACAGCAACAGATAGCGAAGATGGTAACTTAACATCTAAAGTAACTGTAACAGCAAACAACGTTGACACAACAAAAGAAGGCACATACAGCGTAACTTACTCTGTAACTGATGCAGATGGCAACAAAGTAACAAAAACAATCACAGTGACAGTAGAAGATCTAACTGGTTCAGTACTTCCAAACGTCTTCTATCTAAATGGCGACACTTACCTTGAAGGAACTTACACAGGTAAGGTTACTAAAGTGAAACTACAAGTAAATGGTGTAGATTACACAACGGTTGCTGTAACTAATGGCGTACTTCGCTATTATGCAAAAGACAAAATCTTGAACCTAACAGATGATGTTAAAATCCTAGCTTACAGCGCAAGTGGCAAGCTTATCGAAACGAAAAAAGTAACAGTTTTAGATGCAGCAGCATTGAAAGGTACTGTTGTTCCAGCAACATTCAACTTAGGTAGCGATCTACGTGTACAAGGAACATTCACAGGCGACATCAAGAAAGTAGCTCTGTCTGTAAACGGAACACTTTATACAAGTGTAGCAGTAGCACCAGATGGAACATTCACTTACTACGGAAAAGACAAGATTCTAAACCTAACAGATGACGTTAAAATCATTGGTTACAACTCAGCAGGAACAGCCGTATCTACAGTGAAAGTTAAGATTCAAGATTCAGGAGCACTTTCAGGAACAATCAAAGCAAGTGACTTTGTAGTAGGTAGTGATCAACGTGTAGCAGGAACATACACAGGTGGCGTGAAGAAAGTTGCCCTATCTGTAAACGGAACGGTTTACACTTCAGTTGGTGTAGCAGCAGACGGAACATTCACTTACTATGCAAAAGATAAAGTTCTAAGTAAAACGGACGATGTTAAAGTATTGGCTTACAATGCTAATGGCGACCTTATCCAAACAGTTAAAGTTAATTTAACAGATTCATCAGCTTTACAAGGAACTGTAACACCAGCGAAATTTACTATCGGAAGTGATCTACGTGTAACAGGAACATATACAGGCGGCGTGAAGAAAGTAGAGCTTGAAGTAAATGGAACAGTTTACACAGGAGTAGGAGTAGCAGCAGATGGAACATTCACTTACTATGCAAAAGATAAAGTTTTCGCAACAACAGATGTAGTGAAAGTACTAGCATACAACTCAGCAGGCACACTAATTGATACAAAAACAGTAGCTCTTACAGATTCAGCAGCATTACAAGGTAACATCTTCCCAACAACTTATACTTTGGGTGACCTTCGCGTAGCAGGAACATACACAGGCGGCGTGAAAAAAGTAGCACTTGAAGTAAATGGAACAGTTTACTCATCAGTAGGAGTAGCAACAGATGGAACATTCACTTACTATGCAAAAGATAAAGTATTAGCAAAAACAGATGTAGTTAAAGTTATTGCTTACAATGCAAACAATGATGTTGTAGACACAAAAACAGTAACAGTAACAGACGGCTCATCAACAGTAACAGGTGACATCTTCCCAGCGACATACAAAATCAATGATGCTCGCGTAACAGGAACATACACTGGCGCTGTGAAAAAAGTTGGTCTAGAAGTTAACGGAACAGTATTTGCTTATGTACCAGTAGCAGCAGACGGAACATTCCAATACTATGCAAAAGACAAAATTGCAGCTGACACAGACACTGTAAAAGTTATCGCTTACGATAGCACAAACACAGTAATCAAAACACAAACAGTTACACTTACAAAATAAGACAAAACTAGAAGCAGTTGGCGAGGGGACAAAGGGTTCCCTCCCAGCCATGCTTCATAAAAGGACGGTAATGATGATAAAAAGAATAGCAATTTTTGGTCTTACAATTTTGACAGCAACAACATTAGTAGCTTGTGGAAATCCGGATACAAGTACTGATAAAACACCTAAAACAGAAGAAACAGCAAAAGATAAAGTATCCACCACTAAGACAGTAGATAACATCGACATGAAAATCGCCAATTTAAAACTAACTGAGAGTGGCGATGGAAAACAAGACATTTTACAGATAGAAATGAATATTCAAAATAACAGTACTACACCATTTGCAATTGGCGGTGGAGATTTCAAACTAAAAACAGCCAAAGACAAGACCATCAAAGTAGATCCACAAGCAAGTAACTTCGGTGATGAAATAGCAGCAGGAAAAACATTGACTGGAAAAGCGTATTTTAACTTACCAAAAGACACTGAAAAAGCAACATTAGTTTACCAACCGAAAGATAAAGCCGAAGCACAATGGGAAGTCACGATACCAGAAAAAGAATAATCTTTTTCTCGATGGACAAAAAAACTATAGATAATTAGGAGTGCTATATTTTGAAAATTTTAGTTATAGGTTTAGGATATATTGGATTACCGACGTCTATTATGTTTGCTAATCACGGACAAGAAGTGGTTGGTGTGGACGTTAGTGAGCGAGTGGTTAAATCATTGAACAATGGAACAATTCATATTGAAGAGCCAGGTTTGCAAGAAGAACTGGATCAGGCAATCGCTGCTGGAAACTTCCGAGCTAGCTTGCAAGCAGAAGAAGCGGACGCATTCATTATTTCTGTACCAACACCAAACAATAACGATGCTTTAAAATCATGTGACTTATCCTATGTGAAGTCAGCAGTCGTTTCGACATTACCTTATTTGAAAAAAGGCAATACCGTGATTATCGAATCCACGATTGCTCCACGTACAACAGAAGATCACATCTTACCACTAATCGAGCAAGCAGGTTTCACTGTTGGAGAAGATATTTTCTTAGTACACTGCCCAGAACGCGTATTACCAGGTCAAATTATTCATGAATTAATTTATAACAACCGCATTATCGGTGGTGTAACGGATGCTTGTACAGAAGCAGGAAAAGCAGTGTATGGCGTTTTTGTAAAAGGTGAATTGATTTCCGCAAAAGCTTCTACAGCAGAAATGTCCAAACTAATGGAAAACACGTACCGTGACGTTAATATCGCACTTGCCAATGAACTTGCCAAGATATCCGCTGATTTAGGAATCAATGCGCTTGATGTTATTGACATGGCAAATAAACATCCCCGTGTAAACTTACACTTCCCAGGTCCAGGAGTTGGCGGTCACTGTTTAGCTGTTGACCCATACTTTATTGCCGCAGCCTCTCCAGATTATTCCCCGCTTATCCAACAAGCCCGCGCCATCAACACATCGATGCCAAGCTATATCGTAGCACAAGTAAAAACGATGATGGAACGCGTAGCAGGTAAGAAAATTGCTATTTTTGGCTTAACTTACAAAGGTGATATTGACGATATTCGTGAAAGCCCAGCAAATGAAATCTGGGAGATGTTAATGAACGAAACAAGTTATGAAGTCGTTGCACATGATCCACATGTAGATGCTCCTTTTGTTGAGAAAAATAGCGAAGTAGCAACAGCTGATGCTGATTTATTATTAATATTAGCTGATCATTCAGAATTTAAGACATTAACACTTGATACGATTGCCAACATGAAGCAGCAAAACGTGTTCGATACGAAGAACATCGCAAAAGAATTAACGGCTGCGAGTAGCTATACCCATATGGGAAATATTTCAGAGGTTTCTCAGTATCCAGTCGAATCCAAGGTTCTTTCTGTCTAAAGGAGTCGAAATGAAAAATAAGGAACTGTTAGAACTACTCGATGCCAACTTTATGTCAACCAGTGAAGCAATTGAAGCCTTAGCAGTCTCTAAGCAATGCTTTCATTCGCTCGTCACAAGAAATAAATTAACGAAAATAAAAAAAGGCTCTTGTGTCTTATATTTTCGCTATCAAATCGAGGATAGAAAAAAACGCCAAGAAGATCTGAGGAATAAGTACCGACCATACGGTGTTTAGCATCGATGGCAGAGGCGTGAAATCTAGCCAGAAATGGGAAGCTCTATGAAAAAAATCTTAATTATTTCACAAAACTTTTATCCTGAAATCGGTAGCGCTGCGAATCGTACGAAGTTCTTATTTCAAGAATTTTCTGAGTCTAGCGAAGTAACACTCATCACTACTGATCCGCGATACCCTAATCAAAATTTATATAAACAAGATGATTTTTGGGAAGAAGGCTTGGACGAAACGCGTGTTATCCGAGTGAAGCCTCGCACGAAAAAGTATGCCAATAGCATTCTAAAACGCTTCCTGTTTTATCTAGAAGTTATGTGTCAATTCATTCAAGCTATCATGCGACAAGGCAAAGATACCGATACGGTTTACATTTCAACACCGCCGATTTCGGTTGGCGTTGCGGGACTTTTCGCTAAGCGCTTTTTAAAGACCAGGTTAATCGTAGAAGTAAGAGATTTGTGGCCTGAGACTTTGCTTGGTGTTAAACGCTGGAATAATCGTTTATTTCTTCGTTTTGCTTACTGGCTAGAAAATAAAATTTACCAACAGGCAGATGAAATTGTGGTCAATAGTGAAGGCTTTGTAGACTATATTGTTGGAAAAGGTGTACCCAAGAAGAAAATCCACTTCATTCCGAATTCCCTAACAGAAGCAGAGTTCGAGTGTAGCGCTAGCCAGAATAAGCAACTGCATCAAAAACCTAAAACGGTCATCTATACTGGAAACGTCGGTTTAGCACAGGAAATGGATTGCTTTTTTGAATTAGCAGAACGCTTCAAAACAAACGACGCCATTACATTCAAAATTATTGGCTATGGCTTTAGACTCCAAGAAATTAAGGAGCGACTAAAACAATACCAGCTAACAAACATCGCGATTCTTCCACCGCAGAAACGCTCGCAAGTTTTAAAAGAAATTGGTAAAGCGGATGTGGCATATGTGACACTCGTAGATCATCCCATTTTTGAAAAAGTGATCCCTGGTAAAGTCATTGATTACATGGGTATGGGTGTACCAATAGTTGGAAACGTGTCGGGTTATAGTAGTCGTGTTATTGAAAAAGCAAAATGTGGCTATACATTCCAACATAGTCAAGTCGATGAGATGTATCAAAAAATAAAAGAACTCATTGAAAATCCAGAAATGGCTCAGGAGATTGGTCACAACGGGTATCAATATGCATACCAAAATCACCGCTGGCAACAAAATTTCAAGAAAATGGAGGCTGTAATCAATCGTGACAACTAAAGTCGGTATGTTTGTATGGAACTATTTCACCAATGATGCACGCGTTTTACGGGAATGCACAGCGCTTAGTGAAGCTGGATATCATGTAGATTTAATCGCATTACATCAAGCCGGATTACCAAAAGTAGAACAAAAAAATGCTAATTTCCACGTTTACCGAATGTCTCGAAAGTTACCATTCACTCCAATACTGAGCTGGCTTAAAAACAAGAAATATCTACTCGGAATGCTTGCATTAGTGTATGCCATTGCTTGCTTTTATTGGCCATTACTCCTCCTCTTATTACTAACCTCCCTCTTATTTACAAAACCAATGCGAACTATCATGTTTCGAAGTATTGTTTTCTTACGGATGGTACGTGCAGGTTTTCGTCAGCGATATGATATCTATCACGCAAATGACTTGAATACATTGCTACAAGCTGTCATTTGTGCGAAATGGCTAGGGCGAAGTAAACTTATCTACGATTCGCATGAAGTTCAGACAAGTAGAACTGGATACGATAGCCCTTTATACGGTATAACAGAACGCTTTTTGCTACGATTTGTGGATGTTTGTATCCATGAAAACCATACACGTGCAGCTTATGTAGAAGAACGCTATGGTTTTTATCCAGAAGTTGTGCATAATTATCCATTTAAACAAGAGCAAGATACGAAAATGACGGTGGACTTACACCAGCAACTAGAAATACCGCGCGAAGAACCAATTTTACTATATCAAGGTGGAATCCAGTCGGGGCGTGGTTTAGATCGATTAATCGAAGCCGTTCCGCACATCAAAATGGGAACCATTGTTTTAATCGGAGATGGACGCATAAAGCCAGCATTAGAAAAAAAGGTGGCAGAGCGAAAATTGGAAAACCGAGTGAAATTTATGGATAAAGTAGCATTAGAATCCTTGCCAAGTCACACGAAAGAGGCATACTTAGGGTTCCAAATACTCAATAATACGTGTTTCAATCATTACTCCGCTTCATCGAATAAGTTGTTTGAATATATTATGAGTGGGATTCCAATCATTGCTTGCGACTTTCCAGAAATAAGCCGTGTTGTTAAAGGATACGAGGTTGGCTTAACCGTCAATTCACACGATCCAGAAGCGATTGCTAAAGCTGTTAATGAGCTAGTGAATAATCCGGAAAAAAGAAAAAAATTGCATCAAAATTGTTTGCAAGCACGTGACATTTTTAATTGGGATAAGGAAAAACTGATTTTTCTAGCTATATACGAAAAAATAGTAATAAGGAGTTAAAGCAATGACGAATGCAGAACAGCAAATAAAGCAGTTGAAAGAAAAAATCACAGAGCAGGAGCAGGTCATCCAGAAAAAGCAGGTAGAAACGACTGCTTTCAAGAAGAAAATATATGATTTGCTAGGAGAACAGAAGTCGGCGCTGGAAACCTTAAATATGGAACTAGCAGAACGACAAAATGAAGTACAAGCACAGAAAGAAAAATGTGCTAAGACACTACAGCAATTAGAACACATGAAACAGCGTTATGAACGTTTGAACGATTCTAAACTTGTCAAAATATCACGCAAGTATTGGGCTATGAACAAGAACACAAAAGCTAAAGGAGAGAACCAATGATCGACATTAATGAGCTGTACGAAGAAATTGAAGCTGTCCAAAAGCAGATATTGGACGATACGAACCCTAATATTGTCGATGTGAAGCAATTAAATGCGATCGAAAATTGGCATAATCCTAGCAAAAAATTAGTGACTTACGAGCAAAATGGTCATCTGTATATATCAAGTTCAGATTCCAGTTTTGATTACCTTACTTTTCTTGAAAATAACAATGTCTTCACGAGGGAACCAGCACACGGTATTCCAGTGATGCCCAAAGAGACACTAGAACTTCATTTTGAAGCAGAAATGATGGGAAATGTTTCTGTGAAAATGGCATTGATTGAATATAATCATTCTGAAAAATGTAACGTGTCATTTTTCAATCCAAATAAAAAAGTTAAAATTCATTTGTCGGAAGAAACAACACAAGTACGACTCGCATTGAAGATAACCCATTCCGGCGTAACAATAGTAAAACGCATGCAATTAGAACGTGTCGTGGCAAGCGAAGTAAATAGACAAACGATGACTCTAACAGCACCAAGCCATGCACCAGCGATTAAAAGTTTGAAAGATTTACAAGTAGCCTGCATTTTCGATGAATTTACACGTACTTGTTACGAAAAAGAAGTACAGCTTTTGCCAATCACTCCAACAGATTGGCGCGAAGTATTGACTGAAAACCGCCCCCATTTCCTATTTGTGGAGTCGGCGTGGAAAGGAAACTATGGCGCGTGGGAGTTCAAGATTGCTACCTATAATAATCAGTCAAAAGAAGAACTTTTCGACTTGCTAGATTGGTGTAAGGAGCAAGGAATTCCAACTGTTTTTTGGAATAAAGAGGATCCGATTCATTTCGAGAAATTTATTGCCACGGCTGAGCGGTTTGACTATATTTATACGACAGATGCCGATATGATTCAAAAATATCAGGAACGTGCAGGACATACCAATGTATTTGCCCAAAGTTTCGCGGTACAGCCATCGATGCATAACCCGATTGCTTTGGCAGAGCCACGCATAGACAAGATGTGTTTTGCAGGTTCTTATTATGGTAATCGACATGAGGAACGACGCAAGGATATGGAGGATGTGCTTGATGTGGCGCTTGATTATGGCTTAGCTATTTATGATCGTAATCATGGCAAACCATTAAAGGATAAAGCGATGTTCGAGTTTCCTGAGCGTTATCAGCAAGCGGTTCTTGGAAGTTTACCCTACAGTGAGATGGAATTGGCGTATAAAGGCTATAAATATATGATTAACATTAACAGTATTAAGTACTCGCCGACGATGTTTTCTCGCCGTGTATTTGAAGGGCTAGCTTCTGGGACACCTGTTCTGAGTAGTTATTCGAAAGGAATTCGCCGCCTCTTTGGAGATGTTGTGATGATTTCGGAGGACACGGACAAGCTACATCAACAAATGCAAGCCATTACGAAAGATGAGCAGATCTATAATCAAAAATCACTTGCTGGTATTCGAGCAGTTTACCGGGAACACACCTATCAACACCGTTTGGCCAGCATGCTAGGCGATTTGAATATAGCTGTACCAACATTTACAAAAAATGTGACGATTGTTTCGGTCGCCCGTTCTAAACAAGCATTTAAGAAAATTCTAAAGCAATATGAAGCCCAGTCTTATCAAGGAAAAAAGCTAGTCGTTTTTGTAACGATGTTTGACGAGGCAATTGAGCTAATGAATCAATACAATACAGGAGATATCAGCGTATTTGTCCATAGTTACATGGCACATTACAACAAGATAGCTGAGGTCATTGATACGGATTATTTCGCCTATTTCTCAGATCTTCATTTCTATGGAAGATATTATCTAGAGGATATGATGCATGCAGCGCTCTACAGTGAGGCTGATTTTATTGGAAAAAGTGAAGCGCGTTATGAATTTGTGACGGATCTTCATTTCCATAGTAGTTTGATTGCAACAGATTGGCATTTTGGTAAGAAGTTACCAGTATTGTTGAGCGAGATGGAGCAGGATGCATCGATGGCCCCTTATTTGAAACAAGGAGCGCGATTATTCAGTGCTGACACCTATAATTTTATGAAAGACGGCAACGAAATAAAACCAGAAGAACGACAGCAGATCGAGATTTAGGAGGAATAGTGTGAGAACTTTAAAAGTGTTAGTGTATGGAGATGTGGATTTGAATATTATGGATGGGTCAGCAGTATGGCTTACCTCGATGGCTGGAATGCTAGCTACAAATCCAGATATCCAGACTGAAATTTTGCTAAAAGCACGTATCAAGAATACACTATTAACCGACGAAATGGCAGGCTACCCAAATGTGAAGATGATCCAGCCTTATGAGGATTTGGGAAACCGCTCCTTTGCTAACGGAAACCGGATGAATGCTGCGGAAGCGGTGCGTGTGATGAAGGAACTCGATGCTAAAAATCACTATCATTTAATTATTGTTCGTGGTTTCGATTTAGTACGCCAGCTTGTGCAAGAATCTAAATTAGTAGGAAAAACAGTCCCTTATATTACGGACTTTAATCATACGCTTACAAGGTCATCACGAAAAGAACGTTCCGAGTTAGGAGAAGTATATAGACGTTTTCCAAACCTTTTCATGCAAACCGAGCCAATGAAACAGGCCTTTATGCGACTTATGAACGTGGATGGAGAAAAAATTCAAATTTTATTCCCAATGGTACCGAATGGAGCGGCTCAACCGAGTTTTCGAAATGAGAATGACCGCTTAGTTTACACTGGAAAGTTTGCTGCGGATTGGTATACAGAAGAAATAGTAGAAGCAGCTTCAGAATTAGAAGGAAATATAACAGTTGGTATTGCAGGAGATAAATTCCAAGGCGAATTAACTGCTAAAAAAGAGCAGATTATGAAACAATTTGCGGAAGAGCCGAAGATTGACTGGCGTGGAGCCATGTCACGTTCAGCGAGTCAACAATTTATTGAAGACGGAGATATTGGCATCAGCTGGCGCAGTGAAGTCATTGACAATGATGAATCGGTAGAATTATCTACAAAGTTATTGGAATACGGGCGCCTTGGGAAACCAGTTTTGCTGCGACGTACCAAAATGCACGAAGGTTTGCTTGGTAAGGATTATCCACTATTTGTAACGACAAAAGAGCAATTTATCGAAAAAGCAACGCAGAGTTTAACAGACAGCACGTTGTACGAAAAGGCCGCACGTATGACATATGGAGCGAGTCAACATTTCACGATGGCAGCATCTTACAAGCGTTTAAGCTCCTTCCTATGGAGTTATCAAAAAGATAAAATCCGCGTTGTTTTTGCGGGGCATGACCTGAAATTCCTGACGATGGCAATAGATGCATGTGAGGCAAATCCTCGTTTAGAGGTAAAGGTTGATAAATGGAAAGGACATGCGACCCACGATGAAAAAGCGAGTCAGAAGCTACTAAACTGGGCAGATGTTATTTTTTGTGAATGGGGATTGGGAAATGCGGTCTGGTATTCGAAACATAAAAAGGCCCACCAAAAGCTCATTGTCAGGATGCATTTGCAAGAGCGTGAAACCGAACATCCAGCGAACTACACAATGGATAATATCGATCAAATCATCGCGATCTCACCGTATATTTTTGAAGAGTTCCACCGAGTTTGCGGAATTCCACGTGAAAAGATGACGATGATCTATAATATGATTGATACGGCACAATATCGTCGCAAGAAAACAGTCGATAGTCGCTACAACATTGGTGTTTGTGGTATTTTGCCAAGTCGTAAGCGCATGGATTTAACACTAGATATTTTAGAAAAACTATGGCAGAAAGATAAGCGTTACCGTCTTTATGTGAAAAGTAGAATGCCACAAGATTTGCCGTGGTTGATGCAACGTGAAGATGAAAAAATGTATTATGATGCTATTTTCAAACGGATAGAGGATGCACCATGGAAAGACGCTGTTATTTTTGACGAGCATGGTGATGATGTTCCCGAGTGGATGAGAAAAATTGGTTTCATGCTATCGACAAGTGATTTTGAAAGTTTTCATTTGGCACCGATGGAAGGCATGGCATCTGGAAGCGTACCATGTGTTCTTCATTGGCCAGGAGCAGAAACGATTTATCCAGAAGAGCATATTTTTGAGACGACGGAAGACATCGCGGAATATATCGGAGCATACAAGCAAACGCCCGACAAAAAACTAGAGCTGCGCCTTTATCCTCAAGCCAATTTTGATAAATTGATTATTTGTAAAAAATTAGAAAACGTGATAATGGAGGCGTTCGTAAATGGAGAAACTAGCAACAAACATTGAGATGGAAACGACAACAGGAAAAACGCCAGTGCAGTATCATATTGCCACATCGAATCCGGTAAGTGAATACCTTCTTGTATGTTTTGCAGAGCTGAATGATGCTGGCGAACCGTTTGATTATTTGGGAGAAGTCAGTAAGACGTATGATCAGAATCGACTTTTCCTGATGCCCCCTGCAAAGGAGAATAACAAAATCACGCAGGCGCAATATGAAAAAACAGCGAATGAACTCGTGGAATCTGTTGCGGAGAAGCTCAAGGTGAAACGCCAAAATATCATGATTACAGGTTACGGTGAAAGCGGTGCAGTGGCCATTTATTTTGGCTTACGATTCCATTACAACCATACGATTGCCGGCGATCCAAAAACCTTGAAAAATCACTATCTTTTTCATCAGAATGTGGTGAAGGCGTCTCTAAAAGGCAATCAACGGATAGATAAGTTATTCTCACAACTTCATATCGAGGATTTTAATCGCCCGCACGTTTATTTTTACAGTGGGTCTAGTTCTCAAAATTATGAAGAAGAGACAAAATATATGTTAGAGGTTCTAAAAGAGAAGCAAGTTTTGAGCAAGGTTTGCCGTCAACGTAATGTTGGTATAGCAGGTTTTCCAAACTTTCTTGAAAAAGAGCTACATGAGCATACGAACCAATTGGCGTGTGAGGAAATCATTGCTTGGCAACACGATAATAAAGTACTTGCCGAATGTGTTTTGCCCGAATATTTAATGGAAGATAAGAGCGTCGAATTTGCGTATTATTTCTATAAAATCGGTGAAAAAGAAGCGTTGCACAAAACCAAATATCAAGCAAGTTCCCAGTACCGTTATACAGCGGAAGATGGTGGCAGTTATTTTGTCAAAGTATTCATCAAGCGAAACAAAGACACAATCACGAAAAACTCAGGAAAAATCCGCATTACTGTCGCGGAAGACTTCTAAAATGATAATGGAAAAGGTGAAATTATGTTACATGGCAGGCATTTGAAAAATGGGAGCAAACATTTGATCCTTGTTTTTCAATCAGTCAGTAAGAAAATTTTGGACGAGATACCAAGCGTATTGGACGGCACGGCAGATCATGCAAAAATCAAGAAATTGCACGAACGGTATAACTGGATGAATTTTTGTATGGATTATAAAGAAAGTGACTATTTATTTGTTCAAGATTATTTTTCAGATAGTTATGGTTGGTATTTGTTCGACGGTGGCAAAGCGATTTATAATGAGTTAAATCAGGAATTAGAGCAGTTTATTAAGAAACACGGTTATGAAAAAGTCATCGCGTTTGGTAGTAGTAAAGGTGGGACCGGAGCATTGGTATATGGCGTTTTGAATCCTTATATCACAGATGTTTTTTCGCTTGTACCACAAGTGAAGGTAAGCAACTTTATTGACCGGTACCACGCCACAGAGAAAGAAGCTTTTTACCGAGGTAACACAGAACTGGAAGAGGAAGTAGATACATTCTTCTTTGATCCAAAAAATTACCAGCAAGAAGCGATAAAAAATACGACATTCCATTTATATACAGGGAAAAACGATATGCAGTTTGCGGAGTTAATGGCATTTAAAGATTATTTGCAAGCACACAATGTACGTGTGAAAATGATTGTTAATTCGTTTCGTAAAAGCCACAGTCCACTCGTGACAGAGCATACTGAATTGGTTTATCAAACAATACGAGATATCAACGAATCGCGCACGCTTACATCTCCGGAGTTGATTCGACTGAATGATGATGCATATATGATTTAATTTTAGAAGGGCTAAAAAGGGTTATCACAAAAAGGCCAGCCTGCAAGCATACGAATAGAAGTTAGCAAGAGTAATTAACTCCATACTGCGTCCGTATTTATCATTACTTTATGTACGGCGCAGGTACATTGCCTCGATACAAAATAGAAAGCAATACTTCTTCCTTTTCCCCATACTACCATCACGACTATACCTACGAAAAAAACTTGATTATGACACAAGCGTGAATAATCTTGAATCCCCGATTGCCACACTACTATGTGAACAACGCATACAGTATCCAAAATGTTTGTATACAGGATTATTATTATATTGAGGATGTGATGGAAGCCAAGCGACTAGTATGTGAAAAAGCAGTAACTATCGGTATGCATATCGGTTCTGGAGACGAAATCGCGATTTTAAAAGTATTACTAAATAGGCAATAACGCCCGGGCTATGTAAGATGTTCTATTACTTACAAACTAGGCTATCACCGAATGAGTGTGAAAAAAGTTTAACCACTTTAAAGATGCTATGTTACAAAGACAAACTAAAAGATACATGAAAATTAAAAGGAGGCATTCATTATGCTACAAACATTTGGTGTTGAAATCGACGAAAATTTCCTGGAAATACTGCTATTTTCCAATAAATCATTTGATAAATATTCCAAAAAGAAAGTACTACCAGCTAAAACAGTTATTGATTCCACGGTGACAGACAATCGATCGTTTATCTATATAGAGAAGGGCTTGACCAAAATTGTGGCAAGTCATAACACGAAGGAGACTACTATTTCATTCTCGGGGGATGGCGAATTTATTGGTTTTGCATCATTATTATCAAGGGGAAGCAATCAGTTTGAATTAGAAACGATTTCAGAAACAACAGCGTATTTTATTGATCCATACTTCGTTTTAAATGTTATTGACGAATCGGGTTGGGGGACTTCGATTCTACTAAAAATTATTGAAAATTTAACACAATCCGTGAACTATTACGGCAAATTTAACCTACTACCGGCAAAAGCAAAAGTAGCAGCATCTTTGCTACACCTAGAATCTAAAAAACTAGGTAAATCGGTTGGACACTTACCAAAAGAAATTTGCCAACATCATTTAGCTAGCTATTGTCAAATTACACGCGAGTATGCAACGACGATACTATCTAAATTTGAAGAAGAGGGGCTTGTTAAATTAACGCCGAAACCAATTACAATTTTGGATAGTCATGCACTAAAAGAAATGGTTGGGTTTGAAATATCAGGATCTTTGCATTAATAAATACATGGCGTGAAGTGTTGCTATTAGTATGCTTCGCGTCGTGTAATCACTATAGATAGATATAGAGTATTAAAAAGTATATTAAGAATATTCAAGAAAAGGTGGATGGTATGCAGATTTTTGAACGGAAAGAAAAGAAGTACATCTTGAGTGAGGAGAAATACAGCTTGCTGTTAGATAGAATTTCTGAGCACATGAAAGAAGATAAGTATGGCTTACACACCATTTGCTCGCTTTATTATGATACAAACAACTACGATTTAATTAAGCGATCGAGTGAAAAGCCGACATTTAAGGAGAAGTTCAGAGTTCGCACATATGGGGTTCCAAGCTCTGAGCAGATGGTCTATTTAGAAATCAAGAAGAAATTAAAAGGGATTGTGTATAAACGAAGAATTTCGATGCGCTTGAGTCAAGTAGATGCATACATGAAAAGCAAGGAAGCGCAACAATTTGACGACAGATTAAATCAGCAAATTAGCAACGAGATTTTTTGGCTAAAGAAAAAAGAGACAATCGCGCCTAAAGTTATCATTTCGTATGATAGAAGAGCTTTTAGCGCCTACAAAGAGGACGAGTTTAGAGTAACATTCGATGCGAAAATACGGTGGCGTAACGATGATCTCCAGTTGGCAAATGGTCATGATGGGGAACTTGTGGCACCAGAAATAGATGTATTAATGGAAGTAAAATCACTGCATGCTTATCCTTTATGGTTTGTACGAATACTTTCTGATTTAGATCTTTATCCATCCAAATTTTCAAAATATGAGCAAGTGTATAGACGCTATTTAAACAATCAGAAAGTAGGAGTTTTGTAATGTTAGAAAATGTAGTAAAAAGTTCAATGGTGAACTTAGATGTGTGGCAAATTATCATGTATAGTGGAGCTTCGGTTCTTTTAGGGGTACTTGTGGCTTGCGTGCACATGTATCGCAACACCTATTCGCAAAGTTTTATCGTGACATTGACGATTTTGCCAATTTTGGTGCAGTCGGTCATCATGCTGGTCAATGGAAATGTGGGTACGGGTATCGCTGTTTTAGGAGCGTTCAGCTTGATTCGTTTCCGTTCTGTGGCAGGTGGCGCGCGCGAAATTAGTAGTATTTTTTGGTCGATGGGTATTGGCCTTGCAACTGGAATGGGATATATTATGTATGCGCTCATTTTCTCTGCCTTTGTTGCGGTCGTATTGATTGTCTTGACGCGCACGAGATTCGGATCAAAAAGTAAAGTGGCGGAGCGGAGCCTGCGTATTTCGATTCCTGAGGATATTGATTACGCGAACCTTTTCGATGACTTATTGCAAAGCTATGGCTATGAAATCTCGCTTGAGCAGGTGCGGACAACGAATATGGGGAGTTTGATGGAGCTTCGTTATTATATTAAACTAAAAAACGTCGAGCAGGAAAAAGAACTCATCGATGCCATCCGAACTAAAAATGGGAATTTACCAGTTATTTCGGGTCGCGTTTCGAGTATTAAAGCCGAATTATAAAATTAAAGTGAGAGTCTGGGATGATAGCCTAGGCTCTTATTCGCGAAAAAATAGCCCAAAAGATAAATTTGTATATAATCATCAAATCATTAATGTTTTCTTTCTGTTTTCTGTAGTTTCTATTTAAATTTCTCCGATAGAATAGACTTTGTGACAAATAAGTCTAGGAGGAGTTGAAAAAATGGTTTTCAAAAAATATGTGGTAGGATTGCTGTTTCTTTTTGCAGTAACGGCTTTGGTGGCGTGTGGCATGCCTGAAAAGGACGTGGCGGCTACTAAAACCAAAAAGGAGACGGCGATGGAAGAGGCTAATGCAGAGTTGAAAAAACTCGAGGAGAAGTACGGCGCGACGTTAGGAATTTATGCGGTCAACACGGCGGATAAGAAGAAAATCAGCTACAACGACCAAGAACGATTTGCCTACGTATCTACGTACAAAGCAATTGCTGGGGGATTATTACTTAAAAATCTAACAACAGAACAGTTAAATAAGCGCATCTATTTCTCAAAAGAAGATTTAGTCGACTATTCACCAGTCACAGAAAAGCACGTGGACAGCGGCATGACGGTGAAAGAAATTATTAACGCAGCCATGACATACAGTGATAACACGGCAGGAAATATCTTATTCCAGCAATTGGACGGTCCTAAAGGCTATCAAAAAGAGCTCGCAAAAATTGGCGATAAAACAACGCAGGCCGATCGATTGGAACCAGAATTAAATGAGGCAGTGCCAGGAGATAAGCGTGATACAACGACTCCTGAGGCGATGGCAAACGTGCTATCCTTCCTCACCACGAAAGGAAATATGGCGTCTGATCGTTTGGATTATTTCAAGCAAACGCTGATAGATAATACAACGGGCGATAAATTGATTCGCGCAGGCGTTCCAGCTGGTTATACGGTTGGCGATAAAACTGGCGCTGGATCATACGGTACTCGGAATGATATCGCAGTCATCTATCCGAAAGACAAGGACGCAAAACCGCTAGTCTGGGTTATCTATTCCAAAAAATCGGGCAAAGACGACGAATACAACGATCAATTGATAGCAGACGCGGCAAAAGTACTTAGTAACTATTTTGCTTTATAATACATTTTATTAGGTTGAGAGAAAGGAGACTCGCTTCATGGGTTTCCTTTTTCTGTTGTCAAGAAAGAAATTGTCATATATGAGTCCTAGGTCACACAATTTTGGCCTGAAAAAAGAAATCAATGAGCTACGGTTTCGCACCTTTTTATGGTATTATTAGAGATGAAAGTAATAGTGGAGATGAGGGCGGTGAAGGGGACTGTCAAGCGTTGTTTGCAGTTGCATTTTTCACACTATTTACAATTAGTCGTTGATCACACATCGGAATTCTAAGAAACAGCTTTGTACATAACATAATAAGGCTAGAACAACTCGTAAAATCTTGAAAGAATGCTATTTTTGATCAGGAATAGGTATTAGAGTGGTTGTAGTCTATTTTTTCGGGAATAGAGAGAGTAGCTATTTGATTATGACATACACCACGGAGA
This sequence comes from Listeria sp. SHR_NRA_18, assembly GCF_003856515.1. Taxonomy (NCBI): domain Bacteria; kingdom Bacillati; phylum Bacillota; class Bacilli; order Caryophanales; family Listeriaceae; genus Listeria; species Listeria sp. SHR_NRA_18. Next base: position 31,924 of record NZ_QPKR01000007.1, on the reverse strand, counting down.
CACGAATTGTAAGATTACTTTAATAGTGCAATTATTTTAAAGGTAGAATCACGAATTTGGAAACAGAGTGTGGAGGTAATCAGGATGAAATGGATGGAAAAAGAAATACAAGCCATTTTTACAGCGCTTAATACGAGTGCTGACAAGGGGTTAACAGGTGCGGCTGCGTCGACGAAGAAGGCCGAGGTTGGACCGAATAAATTCGAGGAAGGGCAAAAAGAGACGTTGCTCGCTAAAATTGGGCATCATTTGCTGGAAATCACGACGATTATTTTATTGGTGGCTGCGGCGATTTCGCTTTACTTGGCGGTTACGACGGGTTATGGTTATCCGAAAGTCATCGTTATTTTGGCGATTGTAGTGCTGAATATGGTACTGGGAATTTATCAGGAAAACAATGCGGAGCGGGCGCTTGAGGCGCTTCAGAATATGAATGCGCACATGACGTTGGTCGTTCGCGATGGCGTGAAGCAGGAGATTGACGCGACGGAATTGGTGCCTGGGGACGTGATTGAACTTGGCGCGGGGGACATGATTCCAGCGGATGCGCGGATTATTGAGAGTAGCAGTTTGCAGGTCGAGGAGTCGGCGCTGACCGGGGAAAGTTTGCCGGTGGAGAAGGACGCGGACGCGATTGTGAGCGAGAAGTCGCCGCTTGGAGACCGCTTTAACATGCTGTTTTCGGGATGTCTGGTGACGGGAGGTCGTGCGCGGGCTGTCGTTGTGGAAACTGGGATGCATACGGAAATGGGAAAAATTGCGAGCCTGATTAACGCGACGAAGAAAACGGAGACGCCACTTCAAAAACGCTTGAAGGAACTTGCGAAACGTTTGAGTATTGTGGCGCTCGTGGCTGGTGTACTAGTGTTCGGAATCGGCTTATGGCACGGGGAAACGATGATTGAGATGTTGATGATCGCGGTATCACTTGCGGTTGCAGCGGTTCCGGAGACGCTTCCTGTGATTGTGACGATCACGCTTGCTTATGGCGTACAGAATATGGTGAAGAAAAACACGATTATTAGACGGATTCCAGCCGTGGAAACGATTGGGAATACGTCGGTAATTTGTTCGGATAAGACGGGGACGTTGACGCAGAATAAGATGCGGATTCAGCAGATTTGGTCTGTGGGCGTGACGCCAAAACCGGTGGAGGAGACGTTTGATGCATCGGAAAATGAGCTTTTGGAAATGCTGAGCTTATCGAATAACGCGACGATTGAAGTGACAGACGGTGAGGAGACGATTATTGGGGACCCGACGGAATCTTCTATTATTCGTTTGCTGAATGAGAAGGGCTTGGCAAAAGCGGATTTGGAGCAGAAATCACCACGGGTATTTGAATTGCCGTTTGACTCGGAGCGGAAGTTGATGACGACGATTCATGAAGTGGATGGTGGATTCCTCTCGATTACGAAGGGTGCTTTTGATCGGATTCCGGTTGCTTTTTCGGAGGATTTGCTGGAGCAGGCACGGGAGATTCATGATCGGTTTGCGGAGAAGGCCTTGCGTGTCATTTCGGTGGGTTATAAACGCTACGCCGAGATGCCAGAGGATTTGACGGCGGAGGCGCTGGAACACGATTTAACTTTTGCGGGGATGGTTGGGATGATTGATCCGCCACGACCTGAGAGTAAGCGCGCGGTTTCAGAGGCGAAGCAAGCGGGAATAAAAACGGTAATGATTACGGGAGACCATATTGTGACGGCTTCCGCGATTGCTAGGGAAATTGGTATTTTGGAAGAGGGCGACAAATCGATTACTGGCGCGGAACTTGCCGAGATGTCGCAGGAGGAATTGGAGCGCACGGTACGCGATTATGCGGTGTATGCGCGCGTGAGCCCTGAGGATAAAATTCGGATCGTGCAAGCATGGCAGAAAAACGGTGAAGTGGTGACGATGACGGGGGATGGCGTGAATGATGCGCCGGCCTTGAAAGCAGCGGATGTTGGAGCTGCGATGGGAATCACTGGTACCGATGTATCGAAAAATGCGGCGGATATGGTGATTACGGATGATAATTTTGCGACGATTGTGGATGCTGTGTCGGAAGGTCGGACGGCGTATGAGAATATTCGCAAAACGATTTATTTCTTGCTCAGCACGAACTTTTCGCAGATTTTCATTATGTTCATCGCGATCACACTTGGATGGGGCGCGCCAGTTGTGGCGGTACAATTGCTGCTTATTAACGTGGTTGCCGACGGGATTCCTGGTTTTTGTTTAAGCCGTGAAAAAGCGGATGCCAACGTGATGGATCGCCCGCCGATGAAGAAAAACAGTGGTATTTTTGCCAATGGTTTAGGTGCGAAAGTCGCGACGCAAGCGGTCGTGTTTACCTTCGTGACATTGATTGGATTTTATATTGGAAGATTCGTGGATATTAATGCCGAAATTGGCGCCAGCGCTGAGGTTGGGATGACAATGGCGTTCGTTATTTTAGCTTGGTCATCGGTATCGCATATTTTCAACGTTCGCAGCGACGAGTCTATCTTCAAAATTGGTTTTTTATCGAATAAGCCACTATTCTTTAGCGCGATGCTATCGATGGTGATTATTTTGCTAATGGTTCTCATTCCGCCGGTTGCTAACATGTTCTATCTTGTGCCACTAAGCTTGACGCACTGGTTGCTAGCATTCGGATTATCGGTTTTCCCATTAGTATTTGTAGAAATTCAAAAAGCAATCAAAAATCGTAAACAAAAAGGAGACGAGAAATATGCGTAACGACAAACAAAAAGTGATTTTAGTAGGTGCTGGAGACGTTGGAGCAAGTTATGCCTTCGCATTGACAGCGCAAAATATTGCCCGCGAAATTGGCATTATTGATTTAAATGTAGGTAAAAAAACAGGCGATGCATTGGATTTATCGCATGGTTTGGCATATACGTCACCAAAACAAATCTATGTTGCGAGCTATGATGACTGCGCAGATGCCGATCTCGTCGTGATTACGGCAGGCGCGGCACAAGCACCCGGCGAAACGCGACTTGATTTAATTGGCAAAAATTTAAAAATCACGAAAGCCATCGTGGATAGCGTCATGGCAAGCGGTTTTGACGGACTATTTTTAGTAGCATCAAATCCAGTGGATGTCTTGTCGTATGCGGTTTGGAAATATTCCGGTCTACCAAAACACCGCGTCATTGGATCTGGAACATCTCTTGATAGCGCTCGTTTCCAACAAGCACTCGCTGAACTTGTCGGCGTCGATGCTCGCGACGTGCAAGCCTATACACTCGGCGAACACGGTGACAGCCAATTCCCAGTTTGGTCACACGCGAATATCGGTGGTTTGCAAATTAAAGAATGGATGAAAGACCATCCGGAAATTACCGACGACGTTCTGGATGAGCTATTTCACAAAGTTCGTGACGCCGCCTACGAGATTATCGAGCATAAAGGTTCGACTTATTACGGTATTGCGATTTCGTTGGCCCGCATTACAAAAGCCATTTTTAACGATGAAAACGCCATTTTGCCACTTTCGGTTTATTTAGAAGGTCAGTACGGCCACAACGATATTTATATTGGCTCAACAGCAGTCATCAATCGCGAAGGAATCAAGTTTATCATTGAAATGCCGCTGAACGAAAAAGAACAATCGGACATGGATAAATCGGTTGGGGAGATCAAGGATATGATGCACGACTTCTTCTAACCCGCTCAGCGAAGCGAGAAGACTGCATTTCCGTCGTTAAAAGCTGTGCTCCGATGCTCACGTACAATCGTACGCTCCGCTTCGGTGCTCGCTTTTGCCTAGGAACTACAGCCTTCTCGCTTCGCTGAGGTTTGGTGGTGGGGACGGATTTGGCGGGAGAACACGATTTCGTACGCTTTGGTGATGAAAGGCTAGAATTGGCAAGGAAACATGGTTACATAGATTTAGATAGACGGGGGAGTTTTGCATGGAAGAGAAACATGAGGTTGGAGAAAAGTCGAATTTGGAGGGGCAGAAGCGGTTTTTGGTCCGGTTTTTGTATCTGGCTAGTATCGTTGTTATTATTTTCCTTTTCTTGAAATATGTTTTACCGCTGACGTATCCATTTCTGATCGGATTCGGCTTGGCGTGGATGTGTATGCCGCTCACTCGCTTGCTTGCGCGCAAAACGAAATGGCGTAATCGCAAGGCTTGGGGATTAATCGTCATGCTGTTTTTCTATGCTATTCTCAGTGGTCTGCTCGTTCTAGGCTTGCTGGAGCTATTTAAGTTGCTCGGACAGTCGATTAGCAGCATTCCTGGCTACTATCAGAACGATATCTTGCCCGCTTTGCAAAAAATCGAGGACTGGGGCGCGGATTGGATCGATAATATTGCGCCAGATCTCGCTCAGCAGTATCACAATGTTTTCCATGCCGTTATTGCCAAAATTGGCCGTTTCGCACTTTCGCTGTCGGGCAGTATTGCGAGTTGGGTTGCCTCTGTCACGCTTTCCCTACCAAGCATCTTCATCTTCTTTTCTTTCAGCATGTTGTTCTCCTTTTTCATCGTCTGGGACTTTGACAAAGTGGGGGCATTCATGCGGAAGCAACTGCCAGATCGTGTGAATGAAACCGTGCAAAACGTGCATAAACATTTTAAAACCACAACCGTCGAGTACATCAAAGCTTACCTGATTATCGCTGGTGTGACTTGCGTCGAGCTCTTTATCGGGCTCACGATTCTAGGCGTGCCAAACGCGATTTGGATTGCCCTCGGAATTTCCGTTTTCGATATGATTCCCGTATTCGGAACCGGCGGTATCATGATTCCCTGGGTCCTCCTAGCATTCATCAACGGCGATCTCGCGTTTGCAATCGAACTGCTCATTCTGTACACTGTTATCACCGTTATTAGAAACATCATCGAACCAAAGATTCTCGGTACAAAATTAGGCCTGAACCCAGTTATCGCCCTATTCACGCTCTACATCGGCTTACAACTATTTGGTATTATCGGCCTGATTCTCGCACCAATCATCACGGTTATCGTAAAAGACCTACACGATGCGGGCAAATTCAAACTTTGGAGATACTAGTAAGCGTTGCTGCGTTCTATCACAAGGCGCAGCAACTTTTGTATAGAACAGGACAAAAACACCATTTCCATGTATAATTAAAACAGAAATAAGAAAAGGGAGCCATCAAATGCAAAAATTAATCCAGTTTATCGTTATTTTAGTCATGTTTGCTCTAGTTGGATATTTCCTATTTACATGGTCAGGAGCTATCTTAACGTGGGCAACAATTATTGGGGAAGTGTTCGCAGTTGTCATCGCCGTACGCCTGCTTCTCTGGGATCAAAGAAATACCACATCAAAAATTGCTTGGTTAGCCGCTGTCTTTGTCTTGCCAGTACTTGGCGTCGTGCTCTACCTATTCTTCGGTAGAAACCCACAAAATCGAATTTTCACAGCGAATCAAGTAAAAGAAAAAGAAAAACTAATCGAGGCAATACATAATTTGCCGATTCCACAGTCCGACAAAGAACTACCAGAACTATCAAAAAGTTTGTATTCACTAACCGATATCAGGCCGATAAACGGCAACAAAGTAACCATCTTAACCAATGGCCAAGAGACATTCCCAGCCATTTTAGAAGCCTTGCGCAAGGCCACAGATCATATTCACATTCAATATTACATCTATCGCCAAGACGAGATTTCCACTGAAATTCGCGATATTTTGATTGAAAAAGCGAAGGCTGGAGTCACCGTCCGTTTCCTATTCGATGGCATGGGCTCCGCGCACCTGAAAGAGGAATTTTTAGAACCATTAAAACAAGCTGGCGCAACGGTCTACGCCTATGATCCCGTTCGTTCTATCTGGATTGCGCGCACAGCCAACCTCCGAAATCACCGCAAAATGATTATTATCGATAGCAAAATCGGTTTTACCGGAGGACTCAATGTCGGCGAAGAATACCGCAGCAATACGCCAGATTTCGAAGTGTGGCGCGATACCCACGTGAAAATCGAAGGAACCGGCGTCCTCGAGCTGCAAGAATCCTTCCTATTTGACTGGGTTTACATGGAAAACCGTGCCGGTGCAGCTGACGAATTCATCAGTGAAGCAGGAATTGCACGCTATCTAAGCGCCCAGCAAGCCGAAGACACCGATGATTGGGTGCAAATCGTATACGGCGGTCCATACGATAAAGAGAAGTGGGTGCGCGATTCCATGCTTGATCTCATGGATTCCGCGAAGAAATCAGTCTGGATTGCGAGTCCCTATTTTGTACCAGATGAAGAATCACTTGCCGTTATCCGCCGCGTATCCATGAGTGGCATAGACGTGCGCGTTATTGTTCCCGGCAAAGGCGACCGCGGTGTATCTTTCCACGGAAGTAACGCTTACATCCAAACCATGATTGACGCCGGTGCAAAAATGTATTCCTACCGTGACGATTCATTCATTCATGCCAAAGTGATGCTGGTCGACGGTGAACGCGCAGCAGTCGGAACCGCGAATTTTGATATCCGTAGTTTCCGCTTAAATCACGAACTCATGGTATTCCTATACGATCGCAGTGACGCGGTTGTAAAATTAGAACGCGATTTCAATGCCGATTTCCTAGAAAGCCACCTATTTACAGAAGCAGAAATGAAGGCGAAATCCAAAACACAACGCATGAAGGAAACATTAGCCAGTCTACTATCACCAATACTATAAAGTGAAGTTGTCAATCTTTCCTAGTGGAAACTAGATCGATTGACAACTTTTTATCGATTTTTCATAAAGCTATTACCTATAACTAAAATGTAAAATACCTCCAACAAAATAGGCCAATAAATGGATGACTGAGAACACTGATATATGGTATAATCCTTTTGCTTGCCAGTAAACTGCTGTGTAGATTAGGAGGATAAAAATCAGTTTACTAAAAAATAGTTTTCAGATAAATATAGTTTTTATTGCTACAGAGCTATATTTTATCAGAGAATGTCTCAAAAATAAAAAGCTGGAGGATACATATGACAACACAAGTGAAAAAGTTAACATTAATAGGGCTAATACTGATGATTTTCACATCGGTATTCGGATTTGCGAACAGCCCATCTGCCTTTTATCTAATGGGATATGGTGCGATTCCGTGGTATATCTTTTCAGCCATCTGTTTTTTCATTCCGTATGCGCTGATGATGGCGGAATATGGATCGACCTATAAGAAAGAGCAAGGCGGAATTTTTTCTTGGATGAACGACAGTGTTGGTCCGCGTTTCGCTTTTATAGGAACGTTTATGTGGTTTGCATCGTATGTTATTTGGATGGTGAGCACCTCATCGAAAGTTTGGATTCCACTTTCCACCTTCATTTTTGGTGGCGATAAAACGCAAGAATGGCGCCTATTTTCACTGACGCCAACGCAAACAGTTGGGATTTTAGCGATTGTTTGGATGATTGTCATCACCTTCTTTGCTTCCCGCGGCTTGAAACAAATATCAAAAGTAACAGCAGTTGGAGGGATTGCGGTTACAGGGCTGAACTTGGTTTTACTTCTTGTCAGCGTCCTGATTATTATCCTGAACGGTGGCGAGTTTGCCCAACCAATCACAGGCTGGTCATCCTTTGTAGAATCACCGAATCCTTCCTACATCACGCCGCTTGCGACACTTTCGTTTGTCGTATTTGCGATTTTTGCGTATGGCGGTATTGAAGCAGTAGGTGGCTTGGTCGATCAAACAAAGAATCCAGAGAAGAACTTCCCGAAAGGTGTGATCATTTCGGCGATTATTATCTCGGTCGGCTATGCCCTTGGAATTTTCCTATGGGGTGTGAGCGCGAATTGGCTGCAAGTTCTTAGCGGTAAAACGACCAACCTTGGTAATATCACATACGTATTGATGTATAATCTAGGATTCGAACTCGGAAATGCTTTTCAGTTAAGTGCCGCAACAGCAGCTTCTATCGGAACTTGGTTTGCGCGAATCACCGGTTTATCGATGTTTTTAGCCTATACTGGCGCATTCTTCACACTGATTTACTCACCACTGAAAACCTTGATTCAAGGAACACCTGCAAAAGTATGGCCGAAAAAAATGACACAGATGAACAAAGCAAATATGCCAGAATTCGCAATGTGGATGCAATGTTTGGCAGTAATTATCATCATTTTACTAGCCTCATTCGGCGGTGACAATGCTTCTGCGTTTTACAATAAACTGACGCTCATGGCAAATGTATCGATGACGCTACCATATCTATTCTTAGCCTTTGCGTTCCCATTCTTTAAAGCGAAAACAGGATTAAATCGCGAATTCGTTATTTATAAAAAGAAATGGCAAACCTATCTTGGAACGATAGTGGTTCTTATTGTTGTCGGATTTGCCAATGTCTTTACGATTATCAACCCGTCTTTAAACGGAGATTATAGCAGCACGATTTGGATGATTGCAGGCCCTGTAGTGTTCGCATTCGTTGCCTATATTTTATATGAATCCTACTTGAGAAGAATGAAAAATAATCGATAATAAAAATGGCGTTGCAACTCAAAGTGAGGTTGTAGCGTCTTTTTGTGTTCTTTTTAAAATAAGTCACAACTTTTGCTTGGCTAATTCATACATTATTTGTTATAATTGTAAGGCACGATAGATATAGAAAAATGAAAACAAAGGATGGTGCTGTTCATATGCAATCACGGGATGCATTGAAAGATGGCGAGAAAGATAATGTATGGGCGGAGTGCTCAGAAGCATTTCAAGTAATTATCGATCGCATGCGGGAGCAGACAGAGGAACAACAACAAAGACTCCAAAAAACAATCGATATGTTTAAAGAGAGACAAAGAGAATTGCAAGAAGAGATGGATAAGTAAGGCTATGTCATTCATGATGAAAAGCTGGGACCCGCATACAAGGTTCCAGCTTTTTTTGTTCGCTTAAAAAGGCGTATGACGTAGCTAGAAATGCTCATTATCTTATTATCTGACAAGAAATAACCCACATTGATAAACCTTCACCAATGTGGGTTATAAAATCTATTTTTTACTCTAAATGATCCGTTGAAATAGTTGTTTTTTTGCCGTTGTTGATAATCAGTGCAGTATGAGCTGGAATTGACTGTTTATTGGACTGGAAATCTTTATTAGAAAAATTAGCGATCACTTGTAAATAAGAACCGAATTCTGTTTTTTGAACAAGGCGATCTGTATCAAGGGTTTGGAAATTCGTCATCTCATGCCGCAACGCCTCTTGTTGGAACGGTGTCCAGTTTTTCATATTGGCAGTAATGTCTGCTTGATGCAGCTTCCAGTTTGCTTCGTCCAAATGGAACAATGGCGGCGTGTTATACAAATATTCCTTGAGACGGCGCTCACCAGTCTGTCCCTTGACCTTGTAACTATCCCATTCCCAGTGATGTGTCGTGATAACCGAACGATTATACACCAATTTAAAAAGTGGAATCGAATACACCGGGCTCGTATAGATTGGCTTATATTCTTCTTTAATCGGAACAATTTTACTGTATCGCGTCGGGATTGAGCCATCCATCGAAGCGTATTTCCCTATAAAATAAGGACTGTCCTCATTCTCGCGCATATCAGGATCATCCCATTTAATCACAGGTGTCTCCAAACCATGGGCAAACGCAATATCAGAAGCAGCATAGTCATTGCCACCCTCTGAGCCAATAACAAATCCTTTTTTATTTAAATAATCCAGGCGTTTCATTCGAGCTGCTGCGTCTTCTTTTTGTGTCGTAGGATGTGCTTTGGCAAAATCATCATGCAGTTCCCCCGCAGCATCAACGTCCATAAACCATGAATTAAAACCAATGCCTTCTGCCAAAATGCCGTCAACACGCGCTTTAACAGCATCAAAAACGAGCGTTGGATTTAGTTTCCGCCCTTTGCCGAGAAAACCGGTAAGCTTCTCGCCTTGCTCATTTTCGACAGTAGCGTCCTCGTATAGCTTCGGATCTGGAAAAGATGCGGTGTTCCAATCGATACTCGCGTCCTGTTGAATGGATTGATAAGAATCGTATGGTCCCATGAGGTACCCAGCTTTAACCGCTGCATCTACGGAAGCGGGATTCATCAAGCCATTCACCCAGTTAGGAAGGCCAAGCCATGCTTTTTTTATGCCCGCCTGCTCCATTTCTTCGATAATTTGAGTGACATTAGATTGCCCCCATTCATCCACGGGTGTAGTCAAACCACTGATATGGCTACTTATTAGATGTTTATTCAAATCATAACGTTCCTGCTCATTCAGGTTTGCCACGCCCTTATCAATGTATTTTTTAGCAGTAGTATCTGGATTTTTAAAGATAGCAGGGTTGTATAATTGCGGCATTTGCAGGATATATTGAAACGAATTCAGCATCATATTTTTTTCGTATTGATACATCTCGCCATTTTTAATATTCGCTAAAACAGTTCTATATTCCGTAGCCCCATCTTCACCGTATTTATCAAGCAAGTTTCCCATCCATTCAAAAAGCGGGTCATCGATAGAAGTCTTCAATTTGTTCCAATGCATATCGGCGTCCGTTAAAACGCGGCTATTCCAAAGATAGGCATGGGGTGCTCCGTATAGTTTCTTTATCTCAGGATTTTGCTTTTCTTTTTCGGCTAAAGTGGTGAATTGATGCTGCTCTTTTATATAATTTTGATAGTTTTTTGCGATCGCTACAGGATTGTTATCTGTGATGAAAATGCTATATTTGTAGTCTTTTTCTTTATTTACAGAGGAAAATGTATGGTTAATGCTGAACTGAATCGCCGGATCTGTATGGAATAAAATATCATTATTGAACGTATCAGGCATCACGTAAGACACAGCGAACTTCTCTTTATTCAATGTGAAAAACTTCATCGAAAAGTATTCGTTCATCGTTTGTTCCTTATCTGTGGTGAAAAATTTCTTCCAAGCGGGATCGTTTTGAGGAATCTGTTTTCCTTCTGAAATAGGAAGTGTATACGTAGGTGCATCGACACGTGGCCATTCAAAATGGCATGTCTTTGGATTGGTGGAATGGATTTTAACGTCCAGTGATTTCACTTGTTTTTTGATGGTGACATGTAGCTTTTCATCGGGATAATCCCAACTGGTTTCTGTTTTTGTTTTTTTGAGGTTTGTCACTTTGCGTTTGGCTTGAGGTTCGGCAATGGTTTCTGTGGTGCCATCTTTGGTTACTTTTAATTCGAATGTCTCAGGAATGGCTTCATACGTGAAATTTCCTTGAGCGTATTCGGTGCGTTTATTATTTTCCTTGTCGATTTGTGATGGTGTCTTAGCGCTGGATTTGTGTGAGCAGGCAGTGCCGATAATTAGAATCAGCGCCATACTTACTATTATCATTTTTTTCATATCTCTATTCCTCCTTGGTTGGTTCGAGGATAACTATAGCATCCTTATGTGACGTTAGTTTGACGATATAAGATTATTTCCCGGGAAATAAATGATATAATGGGAGCAAAAGGGGTGCTATGGAAATGAAGGTATATCATTATGATGCATTTAGTAACGTTCCGGGAAAAGGGAATCCAGCAGGTGTTGTGTTGGATGCAGACACATTAACGGCAGAAAAGATGCAAGAAATCGCGGAAAAAGTAGGCTTTAATGAAACAGCTTTTGCGATGAAATCCGAGGTAGCAGACATTCGATTGCGTTATTTTACGCCAGGTCATGAGATGGATCTTTGTGGTCACGGCACGATGGCTGCTATTCAGGCATTAAGCGAGCATCATTTTTTGACTGAAAAAGCGAAAATACGGGTAGAGACTAAAGTGGGTATTTTAGAAGTGGAAATCAAGTATTCCGAAGATGGACAACGATGGATGACGATGCAGCAGGCACCCGCCGTTTTTGAAAGTTTTGCAGGTTCACGTGTTGATTTAGCAGAAGTGATTGGCGTAACAGAAAGCGAGTTATCTGATGAATGGCCGATTATGTATGGAAATACTGGTATTTGGACACTGCTCGTACCGATGAAAGAACTGGCGAGTTTCAAGCGGATGAAGCCAGATAATGCTAGATTTCCAGAAGTTCTGCAAGAGATGCCACGCGCTTCGATTCACCCTTTTTGTTTGGAGACAATCCATTCTGATGCAACGATGCATGCCCGCCATTTTTCCTCTCCGTTTTCTGGAACAATAGAAGATCCGGTGACAGGAACGGCATCGGGTGTTATGGGCGCCTATTATGCGAAATATATCAAGGACACGCAACATATTGTGGTAGAACAAGGCGCGGAGGTGGGACGTGATGGGAAAGTCATGGTCCATATTGATAAAAAGGAAACTACTTATGCGATCCAGGTTACAGGAACGGCCGTTTTGGTAGATGAAGTAGGAGAATTCTACTAAACTCTGCTATAATGAAAGACATGCTAGCTATTATGTAAGATTGGGAGATGAAAACAATGTTAAAAAAACTGAAAGAGCTTAGCGTCGCACAATGGATTGCGATCTTTATTTTCGTCTCAATGGGGATTTCGATGATTTTTATCACGGTTGAAATTTTCCTAGCGCCGATAGAGCAAACGCCGGGGCAGCCGAAAGTGACACTGCGAAGCGACTATATTTTCTTACTGTTTGAGTGTGTATTGGGAGTCATTATTTTACTATTACCGACCATTTTATCCCACCGATTTAAATTTGAAATACCAGGTTTGGTCTATATTTTATTCTTAGTTTTCTTGTACGCATCCATCTATCTAGGTACCGTTCAAAAATTCTATTCCACGGTTCCTCATTGGGACAAAATTCTGCATACGTTCAGTGGTGCCATGCTCGGTGCCATTGGTTTCTCTTTCGTCAACTTGCTCAATAATGATAAGCATGTCGTGATGAAGATGAAACCAGGCTTTATCTCTGTATTTGCCTTCTGTTTTGCTGTCACATTAGGCGCTTTTTGGGAGATTTATGAGTATACATTTGATGGCTTAATGAACTTGAATATGCAGCGTTATGCAATGTCTAATGGCACACCACTTGTTGGGCGCGCAGCTTTAGCAGACACGATGGGAGATATTATTGTTGATGTTCTCGGTTCACTGGTCTTTGTTCTCATTGGCTACTGGTCACTGAAAAAAGGTCGACCATGGATGGTAAATTTTGAATTTAAGAAGAAAAAACCGAAAGAGGGAGTGGCAAAATGAAGATAGAACACGTAGCGATTTGGGTGGCGGATATCGAGCAAGCGAAGCGTTTTTATACGGCTTATTTTGAAGGAGTCGCAAACGATAAATACACGAATGAAGCGAAAGGCTTTTCTTCCTACTTTATCAGCTATCCTACAGGCGCTAGACTCGAAATTATGCAGCGTACAGACATTATCGATGCAAAAGAAAAACCATTATTAGGCTGGGCTCACATTGCTTTTTGTGTTGGTAGTAAAGAGCGTGTGGACGAGTTAACGAAACAGCTCCAAAAGGATGGCTATACATTGGAGAGCGGTCCAAGAACAACTGGGGATGGCTATTATGAAAGTGTTATTTTAGATAGTGAAGGAAATCAAATTGAAATTACAGCTTAACTAAAAAAGGGCGATGCGCAGATTTTCAGCGCATCGTCCTTTTGGCTAGAGGGCGAGTGATTCATTATCAAAGACTAGTTCCCCGGTTTCAGTCCACTCATTGCAAAGGATAGTGAATGTTTTGGTGCTTAAATTGGCGTAATTAGCCAACAATGTTTTAGAGAAATAATTAGGAATAACTAAAATACCATCCCGATATTCACCAAAGAGACGAGCAACCTCTTTTAGGAGTACCAACAAACGGTGTTCTGCCGCTTCCTGTAAGAGCAGTGTTTTGTTAAATAGCATTTCTTCTTTTTTGTGATTATTTGCATATAGAAATAGCCAGCCTTCTTGGAAACCTAGCAACATTGTTAGCATATCGGCTCTATCAAACTCATAGACAGTTGTGGGCTGAAGTACTTTCATCGTGTAGAAGGAGTTATCATTTGTATAAGGATTAGAGAGACCAACAATATTTTTCTCCCCCAAAAAACCAATAATATTTTTATCTCTGTTACACGAAATCACGCCACTCTCAATGAAATAAATATGTTTAAAAGGTTGGTTTTCGATAGAGATGTGTGTATTTCTCTTCAAAGTGCGTTGTTTGTAAGGGATACGATGCGTCAGTAGGAACTTTAAGAAGTGATCGTAGTCGAATTTTCCTTGTTCCATTTTTTCTAGGTGTATTTCTTTTAAGCTCTTTATTTTTTCTTCCATTCATTCAGCCACCTTTCTTAATAATCTTATTATAGCACTAGTTTATCGGTCTTCTTTTTGGTAAAATGGCTACCTAGGATGATACGTGTAGCGAGAATATAAATCTAGAACTATAAATAAAGGCCATATGTTTTTGAAACAGTCTATTTGTGACAGATATGTATTATTTATTTATGGGAGATGGAAGGTCATTCTATTGAATCAAGGCTATATATGGTGAAAAAATGTAGTTCTATATGAATAAAGAGGGAATATACTTATTTTTTCTTAGGCTTATTTTATGTTATAATATGTTCAACGATGAGCAATTCGAGGAGGAGAATAAATGTGGTTAAGTTAACAAGAACTAAAAAATCTATTTCTACACTCGATATGTATTATGAAGAACATATAGATAACTTCGTTGATTTGAAAACATATTTGTCTGAGGTAGAGGCCCATTGTATAAAAAAAATGATTGAGAGAAATGATGGGAACATGACGCAGGCCGCAATACAACTTGGTATTCATCGCTCGATATTGTACCGAAAGTTGAACGGGTTTGATAAGAAAAAGTAAACACTTACTAATTGTAAGCGTGAAGATGGACTTTTAATGGGAAATGTGTTGTAATGTTATTAGTTACAACGAAAGGGTGACCTATATGACAATGGAGATAGGAAAAGTTGTGTTGAAAACGAAAAGTAAACATACATTAGCGGCTTTTTATAACGAAATAATCGGTCTAAAAGTGATGGCTGATGAGGATAACAGAATAGCGTTAGGCATTGATGGACGAGTACTTTTAGAATTGATGGAGGTAAAGCAAGGAATGACTGCGAAACAGGCGAAAACAGGTTTATATCATACGGCTTTTTTATTGCCTAGCAGAGCGGAATTGGGTAGCTTTTTGCAACATTTGTTGGAAAGTAATTACCCAATAGATGGCGCGGGGGACCATATTTATAGTGAGGCATTGTATTTCCAGGATCCAGATGGGAATGGTATTGAAGTTTACGCGGACCGGGCTCGAGAGGACTGGCAGCGAGATGAACTTGGGAATCTGCCCATGGCGACAAATGAAGTCGATGGTGATGGCATATTGATGGCGGGAGCTGAGCTTGACTGGAATGGGGCACCATCCGATACTACAATTGGTCACATCCATTTGCAAGTCAGTCATTTAGAAGAAACGCGCCACTTTTATGAAACGGTTCTGGGTTTCCAGGTGACCACGGAGATTCCGTCTGCGCTATTTTTTGCAGATGGAGATTATCACCATCATATTGGCACAAATATTTGGGCTGGTCGTGATTTGCCTAAATTGGATGAATTAGAGACTGGGCTTGCTTATTTCACAATCCAAACAGAAGCTATCGGGGTGTTAGAGGAGCGGTTGAAGCAGTTCGATATCGCTTTTGAAAAGGAATCAGATAACGTGATTAGGTTGGAAGATCCGAATGGGATTGCCGTAAAGATTGTAAATAATACAAAAAGCTAAGCGTCGACATGATGCTTAGCTTTTCTTTATAGGCAAAATTTTGCTATAATTGATTTAAGAGTGTTTCCAATTCTTTTGGCGCGTTGTTGTCTTCTTTAGTAGCCAATGTGCAAGTCCAAGTGCGGCTTGAATGAGTACAAAAGTTAGGATGCCTAGATTCAGATAGAACAGGGCGGTTTGGGCCTCTGCTGGAAAGGCGCGTTGGACGAATAGAAAAGCCAGAAAGAAACCGGCATTGGCGCCCAGCGAAACCCAGTAAACAGAGATTTTCCCAAGCTTACTAATGACAAAAGATAGCGTAAAGAAAAAGATCGCGAAACAAAAACCAATCAATATCATTTGTATCGACCCCATGACGCTCACCTCACATTGTTACAGAATTAGTTTTATTGATAATAATTGTAACACAAATGAAATGTATTGTAAAGGTTGCCTAGAAAAACGTTACTTGGCGGGGAGGTACGAGGATGATTGAATATTATAGAACGCAAGAAAATGATGAAATACATCAGATTGATGGCTATCAGGCAGGGTGTTGGGTTCATGTCGTAGCGCCAAGTCCTGATGAGATTGATTATTTATCCCAAAAATTAGATATACCGAAAGATCATATTTTAGACCCTTTGGACAAAGAGGAACGTTCACGAATTGAATTAAAGCATGTGGAAGAGAATTTCAAGCATTCTTTGGTGATTGTGGATTGCCCGATAGAGGCGAAGGATGAAATGGGTTTCCTCGAATTTAAGACGATACCAATTGGGATTATTACCACAAAAGAAGTCGTCGTAACGGTTGTGCTGAAACAGTTGCCAGTTTTGGAAGATATTATGGATAGGCGCATGGAGCAGTATAATACAGCCAATCATGTCCAGTTTGTGCTACAAATTCTGTATGCGGTATCCTACTATTTTTTGAAATATTTAAACAGCCTGATTGAGCATATGCATACGCTTGAAAAAAATATTCGCCAGTCGATGCAAAATGAGGAGCTATACGCTTTTATGGCGGCGCAACGGAGCCTAGTCTTTTTTGCAACAGCGCTTCAATCCAACAAGGCAGTTCTGGATAAAATGATTCAGGCAGCGCATTACACAGCGAAAGATGCGGACAAAGAATTGTTGCAGGATGTCATCATCGAGAACAAGCAAGCTATCGCGATGACGGATACATATACGCAAATTGTTGGTGGGATGTCTGATACTTTTTCGTCTGTGATTGCGAATAATTTAAATCGGGTGATGAAATTTTTGACGTCGTTTACGATTATTTTGTCGTTACCAACGATTGTGGCGAGCATTTACGGGATGAATGTGAAATTGCCGTTTTCAAATCAGGAATATGCGTTTGGGCTGATTATGGTGGGGACATTGTTTATTACGATTATCACGACGGTTGTATTTTGGCGCAAAAAGTACTTCTAAAATGGGACTTCGAGAGGAACTGATTCTTTATGGAAAAACAAAGCTATGAGAAAAAAGCGTACGAAACAATGAAGGAAAAGATATTGAACGGGCAATTGCGGACGGGGGATCGCGTGCCAGAGAATACGATTGCAAAAGAGCTCGGCATTAGTCGGACGCCGGTGCGTCGCGCTTTAGTTATGCTTGAAACGGAGGGCTTTTTGACGATTGAGAGTAATCGGGGTGCTTTTGTTTGCGAAAGTAAGGTGACGGTGGGCAGATTCATTGAGATGCTTGAAATGTTGGAAGTTCTGACGATTAAGACGATGGACAAAATCGAGACGAAGGGGATTTCTTTTGAGCCGCAACATTTGTATAGGCGTTTGTCGGTCATGGAAGGGCATTTGAAAGCCGGGAATAGTAGTGGGTTTGTGGAAGAAGGCTGGCAAACTATTTTTGATTTTATCGCTTACATGGGGAATTCTTACGCAAATAATGCGGTTAGAAAGATGGGTATCGACTTTTTGACGAAGGCGCCGAAAGAAATTATTTTAATACCGTTTCATAATGGCGCGTATTTAATTGAGCAGTATATGCGAATGAATGAACTGCTGAGAACGAAGGATTTTGATAAGGCAGAGACAATTGTTCGTGAATTGGTCAATTATTTTATTATAAAAACGTTCCGATAGGTGAATTTTTTGGAAGGTTATGCTACAATATTGGTAATTAAGATAGGGGTGTCGAGAGCATTGAAAAGTAAACGAGAGTATAAGACGCTAGACAGAATGGTCTATTTTAGCATTATTGAGAAGATAAAAACAGGAGAATTAAAACCGAATGAGCATTTGACCGAGGAACGATTAGCGAAGGAATTAAATGTTAGTAGGTCACCGATACGCAAGGCAATCACGGCATTGGTTTCAGAGGGAATTCTAGATTATCGTACATATAGTGGTGTTGTTGTTCGAGATTCGATGATTGATCCAGCGAAATACGGGTACCTCCTAGAAGTGATAGAGGTGTTTATAGATGCAGCGATTCAGAAAATGAAGAAAAATAATACGCCAGTTGATATAGCAGCACTACGGAATTATATCGCGTCGATGGACCGCTCTTCTTATTTGCAAAATATGGAGGATTACATCTTCAACCAGCACCAATTCTTCTTCCGTATTCTAAAACATGATTCGAATCCATATTATTATGAGAATGTGAAGCGCGTCTTTTTCACGATTAATAATTTCTCGATGGAAACGGTCGTGAAGCAAGGTTCGGAAGATAAACGTGATTTGACGGTGAAGAAATTTACGGCGATTGCAGACGCATTTGAACAAAACGAATATGATTTAGCGAATGAGCGTATTCAAGCCTTATTTAATGATTTTGCGCTTAGTGCTTTCCGGTAAGAAAAAAAGAGCGTAGAGAATTCTCTACGTTCTTTTTTCGTATATACAGAACCCATCCACGATTGCCAATTGCGTGAAGCCGGCGTTCTGATAGAGTGTGTTTAATTTTTGATTGTCAGCAATGCTGTCAAGGCGTAGATAGGGATAATCTGTTTGTGCGGATTCAGCGCTTGCCCATTCTAAAATTGCTTGACTCAAGTGTTGACCAGCGAAATCTCGCGCAATCATTAAGCGGTGTAGGTATCGTGCAGGTGTTTGGTAGCCGTGATCGCGCCACAGACGTTGGTCCCACTCGCTCGCTGTTTTTCGTAAAATGAAAGCTGCTGCGATATGGTCTGACTCGCGAACTAAAAAGACTTCGCCATCTCGAATACGATCTTTTAGTCCGTGTACATCTTTTCCTTCTAAAATATCGCCCCATTGTGAGGAACCGCGACTTTTTAGCCAAGATGCTGTGTCAATCATGAGTTGCTGTAAAGAGGCTTCATCGAAAACAGAAGCCTCTTGCACAGTCAACATGGTATTACCTAATGGAATTTTATTTTTGTTCGTCGTCATTTTTTTGTTCCGTTGTTTCTTCGTGATCGACTGGTTGAGATGGACGGACAGCTTCACTGATTGTATCGTCGTTGTGTGCTACTTCTTCTACTGGTTTTTCTGGCGCAGTTACATCGGTTTCTGGTGTTGCCTCAGGTTTCGGTGTCACAGCAGGATCAACCATGGAGTCAGCGCCCCACGTTTTATTTTCGAAATGTGGTGCTTCAGGCTCTTCGGGTGGTGTCGGATCAACTGGTGGAATCGCGCCAAATGTCGTGTCGTCCTCTAGAACCGTCGTTGTGTACGTGCCCATATCCGGGTCGCCGCCAAATGTGCCAGTGCTCGCATATAAATCATCGTAGAACACGGCGCAAGCTACAAGAACCTGTGGATAAATCCAAATAGCTAGACCGAATAATACGGCAAGCATCAAAAAGTAACCAAGAACAAACACAATCAAAAATACAGGGCTCATGTCTGGTACGCTACTATAATAATCATACGAATACGAGTTATAGCCATAATCGAACATCGCCGTTGTAGCCGCCGCAATGATTCCAAGCACCATCATAATAATAACAGGGATAAAGAACACCCAAATATAAGATAGTACGAGTCCAAACAAGCGACCCTTATGCCCATTCATGCGGTGACGACTTTCCGTAATCGCATCAAGCGGCGAAATATTAGGATCATCACGTAAAATCATAAAAGTTTGCGAGTACGAGAACGATTTAATAATACCAGGAATAAGGAATAGTAAACTCCATAAAAATGTAAAAATAAATACAAGTACTGCGGCAAGTAAATTACGACCAAACGTTTTAAAACCGCTGAATAAGTAGCCAATTTCAGGTTTTTCCTGACGGCTAAGAGCGAGGAAGAACCACGTGGCACCAATCATAAAAGGACCAGCGAAAACATAATAAGCAATCGTTCCAAGCACTGGAATGAAATTGACCATCGAAACAGCCATTAAAATCACATACGCGAGCGCCATACCTCCAATTGCCAGCCCCCAATTCCCTTTTAAGGACTGCTTCGTCATCTTTCTAATTTCTGAAATACTCATCATAAAAATTCTATCCCCTTTCTTTTGTGAAAATACATATATACTTAAAAATACCATAGAATCAGACACATTGATAGTCATAATCGATAATTTTATAAAATGATTGACTTTTCGCGTAAAGGGGAATAGGCTATAAGGTAAAATAGATGCGAATCATGTGAGTGGAGGTGAAAATAGATGGTCTATGAAAAACAAGATTTAGAAGAGCGTCTCATCGAATTGCGCCGCCAACACCAAGAGTTGCTTGGAGAAACGGATCAATTTAATGATACGAACCTAGTGAATGGGACGATTTCAGCGACAGAACTGAGAATGAACGCGCTTGAAAAAGAAATCAAATCAGTGGAGAAAAAATTAAATAAGCTATAAAATGATCTTGATTAGCATGAAGATCAGCCTTTCGAAGTTTGGTGACTTTAGCCAGTACTTCAGAGGTACTACATATGAGGTGATGGCGATGGATGACATTTTTGCAGTTGGTGATATTCATGGGGAAATAGCGGCTTTTGAGGAACTTTTGACGCATTGGAATCCGGAGAGAGCGCGGCTAGTGTCTGTTGGCGACTTAATCGATCGAGGAACAGATCCTGGTGCGGTTATTCGCAAAGCTATGTTTCTTGAGGCGAAATACGATGCTATTTTCTTGCGTGGAAATCACGAAAATATGTTGTTGGATTGGCTCGCGAACCCGAGTGAGAAGATGATGTATTACATTAGTCAAGGCGGAATGGAGACGATTGAAAGCCTACTAACCCATAAAAAAACCGCCAAAATAACGCCAGAAGAACTAGCGCGATGTGTGGAAGCGGAGGCTGCAGCTGAACTTGCCTTTGTTAGAAAACGCCCATATTATTTGGAATGGAAGCAATTCGTATTTGTGCACGCTGGCGTGGATTTGACCTTACAGGATTGGAAGCAGACATCCGAGCATGACATGGTTTGGATTCGCGAGCCGTTTCAACAAGGTACGAACCGGACGGGCAAGACGTTTGTGGTGGGCCACACGCCGACAGAAAGCTTGAATCCAGATGGCGGGGCAGACGTTTGGTATTCACCAGATCGCTCGATTATCGATATTGATGGTGGTGCGGTGTTTGGCGGAGCTTTACACGGTGCCATTTTCTCACAGAATGGTGTGGAAAAAATTTATAGTATTCCGAACAAAAAAGTGTCGGGGACATAACCCAAATAAATCGGCGGCAAGCGTTCGCATTCAGGGGATTTAGCGGACTTCCGGTTCTCA
This sequence comes from Listeria sp. SHR_NRA_18, assembly GCF_003856515.1. Taxonomy (NCBI): domain Bacteria; kingdom Bacillati; phylum Bacillota; class Bacilli; order Caryophanales; family Listeriaceae; genus Listeria; species Listeria sp. SHR_NRA_18. The sequence continues at coordinate 10,621 of NZ_QPKR01000007.1, read as the reverse complement.
CATACACCAGTATGCTCCGCTTCCGGCTTCCACCAAATCCCCTGAATACAAACGCTTTCGCTCGATTTGTGTAAAGCATTATTTTCGTCTTACCCAAAATGAAGGTTAAGGCGATTTTATCTTGTTAGGAGTTATGTCCCAAGCTCTTTTTCTTGCCAAATTTTATAGAGTAGTTCGTAGTTCTTCTGTTTGAGCGCTGGGTCGTAGACGTTGGACGCGACAATCAGTTCGTCTGGTTGATGAATCGCCATGAATTGTTGCAGTTCCGCTTTTACTTTTTGCTGGTCGCCGATGAAGGAGTATTTTAGTTGGTGTTGTAAAGCATGTTTTTCGTAATCGGTCCAAAGCTCATCCATATTTGTCACGGGTTTTGGCAATACTGTGGGAGCGCCTCGGGTCAGATTTAAGAACGAGAGATAGCCAGATGTTGCTAGAAAATTCGCTTCTTCGGTGGTATCACTAATAATCGTGCTGACTGTCACCATTGCATAAGGTTCATCCAAAACATCCGATGGCTCAAAACGACTGCGATAAAGTTCCAACGCATTTTCTAATTCATCGGGTGCAAAGTGGCTCGCAAAAGCAAACGGTAGACCAAATTTTGCAGCTAACTTGGCGCTGTAGGTACTAGAGCCGAGCAGATAAAGCGGTACATGGAGGCCACGACCTGGAATCGCGATAATACCATCGTTGCCACCATCTGAAAAATAGTTACTAAGTTCCAAGACAGAATTAGGAAAAGCTTCCACGGTTTCATGCAAGTCGCGCCGGAGTGCCCGCGCGGTTTTGAAATCGGTTCCTGGTGCGCGACCAAGCCCGAGGTCGATGCGATTTGGATACATCGTTGCAAGCGTCCCGAACTGCTCGGCAATAATAAGCGGAGAGTGGTTTGGAAGCATAACGCCACCAGAACCGACGCGAATTTTTTCCGTATGTCCAGCTAAGAATCCTATCAAAACAGCTGTCGCAGAACTGGCAACACCAGGAATACCGTGATGTTCAGCCACCCAATAGCGATGAAATCCTGCTTTTTCAGCAAATTGAATGAGCGATTTACTATTTTGAAAAGCATCTGCTTCATTGAAACCTTCACGAATCGTTGCTAAATCGAGAATAGATAAGGGAACTTGCCCAAATTTATTGTTTGTCATAAAATCACTGCCCTTCTTTGACTAATAGTATATGCTTCTTCCTCGCCGTAGTCAAAAAAAAGAAACCACCCGCTACTAGTAACGAGTGATTTCACAGTATCAATCATTTAAAAAATCTTGTAAAGCCTTCGCATTCGCGGCAACGTCAATGTCTAACACAGAGCCATGCGAATTTCGGACGTTTTTATACGTGCCATCAACCGGTAGGCGGAAATCTTCCATATCTTTGGCATTGCCCAATACGAAATCTTTCCCAATTGAAATCATCATACCTGTTGTCACATTCGTGTTTGTGTAGCCTTGCATCGTACCAATTAAACTTGGAAGCTTCGTCACAGTACCAATGCTTTGCGCTTGATCTTTCAGGGCGTTCAGCACTTGTTGTTGACGACGGACCCGGCCGAAATCACTTTCAGCATCATGACGGAAACGCGCGTATTGCAGCAATGTTTCGCCATCCATTTTTTGCTTACCAGCTTTGATGTTAGCATCGATATTTTTCGACATATCTTTTTCGGCGTCAATCTCGATTCCATTAGGCGCGAGCGTGTCGACAATTTTTGGGAAACCCTCGAAATTGGCAACGACATAATACTCAATATTCACGCCAAAATTCTCTTTGATTGTTTGGCGAACCAGCTCAGGACCACCAAAAGAATAAGCCGCGTTGATTTTGTTCAAACCGTAACCAGGGATATCGACATATGTATCACGCATAATCGAGACTAATTTCGGTGATTTTGACTTCGTATCATAGTGAGCGATAAGCAAGGAATCCGAACGACCTTGGTCTTTGCCACGCGAGTCACTCCCGATTAGAAGGACGTTGAGATCATTCACATCTTCAGCTTTTTGCCCATTAAATTCAAATTCTTTCATGTTATTATCAGCTTCAGCCGCATTCAGACTCGATTTATACTGATAAAATCCAAGCCCGGCAATGGCCAGTATAATGACTAAAATTACTGCAAAAATAGTCCTGCCTTTTCGTAGTTTCTTCTTTGTTGGTTGATTGCGATCCTGGCGAGTGGCCATATCTTTCACCTCGTTCATTAATTTGAAGCTAACAACAAAACGATGCTCCCAGAATAATTATAGCTAACGAATGTTACATGAATGTGGCGAAACTCAATAATAAGGTGCCATAAACAGGTAAACAAGAACGCCGGTTAGACTTACATACAGCCAAATTGGCATGGTCCAACGAACGATTTTTTTATGTTTTTGGATTTGATTTGTCCAGCCCCATACGAGTGCGAAGAGCGCTAGAGGCACAACGACTGCAGCAAGGAAGCTATGTGTAATTAGGATAAAGAAGTAGATAGGACGAACGATTCCTTCGCCGCCAAATGTCGATGTTTCTGCGGACATATAATGGAATGTCAAATAACTAACTAGGAAAAATAACGTCGATGTAAATGCGGCTAAAATGAAACCACGATGCATCTTGATGTTTTTTTTCGCAATAATCGCCCATAAAGCAATTAATAAAAAGACAAACGTAAAGCTGTTAAAAATCGCATTGAGGCGCGGGAAAATAGATAAATCGTAGTCGACTTTCCCTTGGTAGCCAATCGGTGAGAAGAAGAGCAGTAAAATAACAACTACCGCTACAAACGATAAAATCATAATAGGCCAAAAATAGTTCTTGTCAGACGACGCTTTATTTATCGCATCTTTTTTTTGTGTCATGAATTTAAATCCCCCTAAAATAAGTTTCGCTACCATTATAACATGTTCGAGAGGTGAAAGGGTATGAAAAGTGATTCACATACATAAAAAGCACCGTGCCAGCGCTCGCACACTCTGGTATGCAAGCGTTGATACGGCGCTTTTGTCTAGAAATCCTGTTTGGGATTTCAGATATTTATCTATTCTCAGCGTTGTTGTATGCGCCGTGCCATACTGGGCCGATAAATTTATTTAATGCAAAACCGCCTTTTATCGCGGCTGTTACGAAGTCTTTGGCTTTGTGCACGGATTCTTCTACAGTCAAACCTTTAGCAAGGCCGGCTGTGATGGCTGCTGCAAAGGTACATCCTGCGCCGTGATTGAAGTTGGTGTCGATTTTTGGTGTTTCAAGGACGGTGAATGTTGTTCCATCGTATAGTAGATCGATGGCTTTGTCGCTTTGCAGTGCCTTTCCGCCTTTGATGACTACGTATTTCACGCCGAGCGCGACAATTTTTTCCGCAGCGGCTTTCATATCATCGAGGGTTGTTAATTTACCAAGTCCTGAAAGTTGGCCTGCTTCAAATAGGTTTGGTGTCGTGATTAGCGCGCGAGGTAGCAATAAATCGCGGATTGCTTCGGCGTTTTCTGGTTGGATTAGCTCATCTTCGCCTTTACAAACCATCACGGGATCGATTACGACGTTTTGCAACTTGTACTCATCGATAGCGTCACGCGTTGCTTCGATAATTTCAACGGAGCCGAGCATGCCTGTTTTCATCGCGTCAACTGGGCCACCGGAAAGGATTGTTTTCAATTGGGCACGCAATAAATCGGCATCAAGCGGCGTTACGCCATGACTCCAATTATTGTCCGGATCCATCGTCACGATTGTTGTAATCGCTGAAAATCCGAATGTGCCGTACTCTTCAAATGTTTTTAAATCCGCTTGGAGTCCAGCGCCACCACTAGAATCCGAGCCTGCAACGGTTAATGTTTTTTTGATTGTCATGATAAATTCCCTCCAGTTACCTTAATTATTTGATTCGAGCATTTTGTGAATGGCAGTTGCCACGCCATGTTCGTCATTAGAATCAGTGACGTGTTTGGCTAGTTTTTTGACAGCCGGTTCGGCATTGCCCATTGCGACGCTGTAACCTGCCATTTTCAGCATGGAAACGTCATTGAAGTTGTCGCCAATCGCGAAGGTTTCGTCCATCGTCACGCCGAGTTTTTCCACGTAAAATTGCAGGGAAAGGCCTTTTTGCGCGTCGATATGTGTAATTTCGATGTTGTCAGAAAACGAAGAGCTGACCGCCAGATTTCCTTTGGACTCAAGCGCGTCTTTCGCTTTTTTGAGCACCGCTTGATCAGAAGAAAAGGCGATAAATTTCAAAATCGTGATATCCTCGTTTGTGAAAAGGCGCTCTGGATCGTCAATCACGTGAACATCCTTGCTTTCAAAGCGTTCCTCGACATAGCGGTGAATTTCTTCCTCGGTAAAATCAGGGTGAACTTTCGCTTGGATTTCTTTCATAAGCTCGATGCCTTTATCTTTATTCGGTGAAATCGGACCAATATCGGTGAAAAATTCGCAATACATCCCCAAATCCGTTAAAACTTGATAGGTATATCGTGCTGAGGTTTTATCGATCGGGATTTGTTTCAAAATTTTGCCGTGTTCGTCACGAATTTCAGCACCGTTCATGCAAATCGCTGGTGCATAAAGGTTCGCGTGGTTGATGAGTTGCATCGCGTCATCGTACATTCGCCCTGTGCATAAGACGAAATGAATGCCTTTTGCCCGAGCCTGTTCGATGGCTTTCACACCTTCATCGTCCACTTGGATTTTTGAGTTAAGCAGTGTGCCGTCCATATCTGAAGCAATTACTTTTATCATATAATAGAATCCTCCCATTTTCGTACCTACAACACTAGGATATCATTTTTTCAACAAAATTGCAGTAAGTAAAATCGGGAAATCAGGGGTTATAAAGTGGAGATTTAATAAAAATTTAATACCTAGTTAAGCGGTAGGATATATTTTTTCGACATAATTAATTTTACTACACAGATAAAGGAGATTAGAAAAATGAATAAATACGGTATTTTGATTGTTCGAATTTTACTTGGAGGGCTGATGTTCCTGCATGGCTTACAGAAGTTCACGAACGGGATTGGCGGAACGGTGCAGTTTTTCGATAGTTTAGGCATCCCTGGTTTTATGGCTTATGTCGTTGCCGTGATTGAATTAGTCGGTGGTTTGGCGCTCGTTTTTGGCGTGTTAGTTCCTTATGTTTCGGGGTTATTCGTGGTCGTTTTGGCCGTTGCGATCGTGACAGTAAAATTCTCAAGTGGCTTCTTAGGCGGCTACGAACCAGAATTCGTCCTGCTCGTGCTATCCGTCGTCACCTTGATAACAGGCTCGTTCAAGCAAGTTTTTCAATTCCTACCAGCAAATGAAAAAATAGAAAAATAATGCGTTATCAGCCCAGTTCCGAAATATTTTCGAATTGGGCTTTTTGCTGGAAAAACGGTATAATGGAAGGAGTGGATAAATTATGGAAGGTGGCTATTAAAAATGATGACAGAACGTGAAAAGATGATTAGTGGCGAATTATATCGACCGGGGGACGCGGAACTTGTGGCGGATCGGATTCGAGCGCGTGAACTATGCGCGAAAATTAATGGCGTTGTGAGCGATAGTGACGAGCGCGAAGTACATATTCGAGAACTCCTAGGCATGGCGGGAAAAGCGGTCTATATGGAGCCGAATGTGCGCTGTGACTATGGTTACAATTTGGAAGTCGGCGATTATTTTTATGCGAATTTCGATTGCGTGTTCTTGGATTGCGCACCGATTAAGATTGGCGATAATTGCATGTTTGCGCCGGGCGTGCATGTGTATACAGCGTACCATCCACTGGATGCGACGGAACGCAATAGTGGGCAGGAATTGGCGAAAAGTGTTACGATTGGGCATAACGTGTGGGTTGGCGGCCGTAGTGTCATCAATCCGGGAATCACGATTGGCGATAATGCCGTTATTGGCTCTGGTTCGGTCGTAACACGAGATGTGCCGGCCAATACCGTCGTTGCAGGAAATCCAGCCCGCGTGATTCGTCAGTTAGATAAGCAGGAGGAAAACGCCTGATGACAGTATCCGACCAAGCCCTTTTTGCGAAGATGGAACAGGAGTTAAACCTCGCGAAGGCAGCTTCATCTGAACAAGAAAAACAAATACATTTGCACGGATTAGCCGTATTGATTGACGTGATGCGCGGCCAAGAAACACCATCTGCAAAACCAGTAAGCCTCAGCTCAAGCATGGAATACCAAGCGATGACAGGCGAATTACCAATTGCAAAAACCACAACACTTGGCGGTGGGAAAATAGAAACAGAAGACGGATCCAATGGCGATTCACTGTTAGATTTTTAGGAGGTTCAAGGAAGAAATGAGAAAAATGTTAATACTAGGAGCGATATTTGCAGGTTTAGCCGTAGGAATAGGCGCTTTCGGAGCACACGCGCTGAAAGAAACACTTGGAAGCTACCACACGACCTTCGAAACCGGCGTCCAATACCAAATGTTTCACGCAACAGCGATTCTAATCGTAGGTTTACTCCTCGGAAAACTAGATAGCGGCTTATTACGAACTGCTGGCTATTTGTTTGCAACTGGAATCATCCTATTTTCAGGAAGTTTATACGTGCTTAGCATCACGAAAGTATCCGTTTTAGGCGCGATTACACCACTTGGCGGCGTAGCATTCATCGCCGGATGGATTTGTTTTATTATCGCCGTAGCAAAAGATAAACCAGCTCTGTAATATAAAAAGTGTTGCGTAAGAAGGGATTTCACCGTATCACTCGAACGATGGTAATTATTGTTACCTAACCTTAATAAAAAAAGTTAAAAAAAAGGATTACATTCCAAATTAGCGGGGTATTATACATGTAAGCAACGACATCTTAATTACTTTTTCTCCCTTTTTAGTAATTGAGAGTCTTTCTTACCTTAAACTCCCTTTTAATCGCTAAACCTGCTGACATTGCCGGTCTAGCGATATTTTTTTGTCTTTATATGAAAAAAAAACGCCCGCTAAAAAGAGGACGCTACATCACGCATATTCTTATTTCCGCCAAAATGTCTCACAGTCTGCTTTATCCGCTATGTTAAACGCAATCATGTCGCGCAGCAAATCATAATTCACCGGTTTATCCCACGGGAAGCGCACTAGGTTCGCTGTATGTGTGTAGCCAGCTGCTTTGATAGCATCTGAAAAACGAGCGACAACGACTGCTTCTGGGGAAACGGCGAAGTTATTCTTGGCAATGCTGAATCCGACGATAAACGTATCGTGATCGGTGAACATTGGTTGGTTCCATGCGATTTTTGACTTTAAGTCGGGAAATTCTTCTTTTATCCAATTGAAAACGTCTTCCATTTGTGCGCGGTGTTCAGGGTTGTCGATTTTTGCTAAATAATCTGATATAGTTTCCATCTTTGTTCCTCCAGTCGGTTTTAAAAGATATATGTCTATTTTAGCGTAAATGGGTGAAAATACAAGTAAACAGGAAAGAAGTATGGCGTACCAGTCGACAAGATTGGTGCGCCATACTTCTTATTTTGTGGTTATTTCTTTTTGCCCATGACGATATTTGTGTAGGTGTTGACTGTCAGGAAGTAGTAAATAATGAACATCGCTGTGTAGATTCCTGTACTGATGAGAACTGGTAATGTGAGATCCATCTGCAACATATTGGAAAGCATGCTAAGCGCGACGGAACTATGAGCAATACCAAGTACGAGCGGAATAAGGAAAATCACGAGTACTTGCTTGGCGATTGTTTTGCGAATTTCTTTGCGATCTAAACCGATTTTCTTCAGGATATCATAGGTGGCGACATCGTTGTAGGCTTCGGTTAGTTGCTTGAAGTAGATAATACTACCAGTTGCTGCAAGGAAAACGAGGCCGATAAACATGCCGATGAAAAGAAGTACGCCACTGATACTCATTGCGTTTTCATAGTTGGTTGGATAACTTATAAAATTAGCGTTTTCTGGAAGCGCCTTATCGATTTGTTCACTTAGTGGAATCGCGTCTTTTGGATTATCGACCATGATGGATTGAATGGTTTGTGTTTTTTGAGTCGAAATCGTTTTAGCTACATCATCTGAGATAATGAGCAGAGCATATAGGCTAGCGATCGGTGAACTTTTTATTGTCTCTGTTAGCGTTATTTTTTGCTTCGTGCTATTTTCCAAGATAAAATTTTGATTTTCAAGCATTTTTGTGGTTTTTTCATCAAAGAGAGAACCTGGGGCAATCAAAATCGCTTCATCGTTGTTTAGGTCAGCTTTTGTTGCCTCCGTATTGTTTTGTAAGGCTAGAAGTTTATTGTAAGCTGTTTGGCTGATGAATGTAAAACCGCTTTCAGGATCATATTCCATTGGCATTTCGCGATCACTCGTCGCCTTGATATGGTTTAAAGCCGTTTCTTGATGGCCGGTCATCGGTGTTTTTGTGCTGGTTTCAGCAAGTTTCAATGCTTCTTGGTTACTTTTTTGATCGACAACCGTGTATTCAAAAGTAGAAGGGAAGGAATTGGCGGATTCTTTGTTGACGTTGTAGTAAATACTTCCGATTGCACCGATTGCTGTCAATGTTGTAGCGCTCAGAATCGCGATGATAGCAAGGGTTCTCGCGTTCGACCCTATCCGAAAAGCGAGCTGGGAATTACTAATAATATTCGTGCCTTTATAGAAAATCCGTTTATTTTTGCGAATCTGGTTGAGTAGGAACGGCAAGAAGTTGCTCAGAAGTAGCGCTGTTCCGATGATAACGGAGAATAGGATGGTCAGCATGCCAGGTCCAGGCCCCATTTTTGCTAGAAGGCTAGTCTCATTAAGTGGTTGGAGCGCAAGGAAGTAGCCGCCGCCAATCAAAATTACCGATAGAATTGCAAGAATTGGATTGTTTTTAGGTGTTTTTTCACGCTTGCTTTCCGAATGAAATAGGTCGAGAAGTGTCGTGCTGTAAATGATGCGGTAACCGCTCACCGACGTAATCAGCGTGATAATGATGAAAATAATGACCGTATTAATCACGGCATCCATCGAAAAGACGAAATTACTCACACCGCCAAAATTCATGACTTGAAGCAGTATCGTGACGAAGAGTTTGGATAGTAATGTTCCAAGTCCAATCCCGATAACAAGCGCAACCACGCCCATCAAAAAGTTCTCATAGAAAAGCATGCGGCCAATTTCTTTCTTACGAAGACCGAGTAGGGAGTAGAGGCCGATTTCTTTTTTGCGTTTGCGTGTGAAAAAATGATTGGAGTACAAAATAAAGATCGCGACAAAGATAATCAAGACAATCGATGAGGCGTTGAATACAGCGGAAAGCTTAGCGCTCTTATCGATGCGCGCCACCACCGCGGGGTCTTTTGCGAGCGAGACAAAGGTGTAATAAATCATAATCGAGAAACTCATCGACGCGAAATAGAGGAAGTAATGGACAAAATTATGTTTGATATTCTTTTTTGCTAGGTCAAATAACGTCATTCATGTCCCCTCCTAGTTGCGCCAACACATCGAGAATTTTTTGGAAGAACTCCTTACGCGTCTTCGTGCCACGGTAAATTTCCGTATAAATCGCGCCATCTTTAATGAATAAAATCCGCTTACAAAAACTCGCCGCATAAGCATCGTGCGTCACCATCATAATTGTCGAATGTTCCTGCTCATTGAGGCCCTTCAAACTTTCGAGCAAATCAGTGGCTGACTTCGAATCAAGCGCTCCGGTCGGTTCATCCGCGAAAATCAAACTAGGATTCGCGATAATTGCACGGCTTGCGGCAGTTCGCTGTTTTTGTCCACCAGAAATCTCATTCGGATACTTATCTAAAATATCGCGAATGCCAAACGTATCGGCGACTTTCTCAAGACTCGCTTCCATTTCCTTCACAGGACGTTTTGCGAGTGCGAGTGGTAAGATAATATTTTCCCGAACATTCAGTGTATCCAACAAGTTATAATCTTGGAAGATAAAACCTAACTGATCCCGGCGGAATGCGGACATTTGTTGTTCGTTCATTGATTCCAGTTCCTGACCAGAAATCTGAATTTCACCAGAAGTTGGCTTGTCGATGGTTGAGAAGACGTTCAGAAGTGTCGATTTACCAGCCCCACTCGGCCCCATGATACCAACAAAATCCCCCTTTGCAATTTCCAAACTAATATTGTCTAAAGCTGTGTAAACATTTCCTTTAATGCCGTACACCTTACGAACATTTTTTGCCTGTAGAACTATTTCCATGTAAACTCCTCCTAAATAAATAACTTATAGCCTTAGTTTAACTGGAAAAAGCAAGCCGTTCCATTGTCTAAGATGACATTATGGGAGGGGAGACTTACAATTTTGTAATACTGAAGAGCTGAAAGAGCCCGTTCAGCTCCGACAAAAACTGGAGCGGTCGCAGGAAAAACCCGAACTTGGTTTTTGTGGAGGGCGTGATGGAATGGCACCCCTTTTTTGAACAGAATTAACAAGTTGTCTTAAGTGAAGACACCGATGTTTTCTACGGATTTCGCGATGCGAAAACTAACTGGGCTTTGGTAATTAAGTGTGCCATGGAGGCGGATATGATTCCACCAGTTCACGTAATCTAACAACTGTACCTTCAATTGATTCAATGTTTGAAACTTGTTTGGATACACAAATTCTTTCTTGAATGATTTATACGTACTTTCAGCGACTGCGTTGTCATATGGGCAACCTTTATTGCTAA
>NZ_QPKR01000079.1:0-425 GCF_003856515.1 Listeria sp. SHR_NRA_18 | reverse complement strand
AAGTAGAAGGCACCACAGCTTGCCAATTTTCAATAACACCATTTTTAATTCTACACCAATGGCTTAATGTTCCGCGTGGCACATGCCCCATATAGCGTCCTTTGTATTCTTTAGAATTATCGATCACATAAGGAGCACAAGTACTCTGGTCTACTTTTAAATTTTCAACTAAATTATTAAACGCTTTTAAAGCATTGTTTGCAACGATTTTTGCTTCAATACAACGAGCAGCTGTTCTTCCAAGTGTACTAAATACAGCATTTAAAGGAAGTCCTGTTTCTTTTAAGAACTCATCTACTACAGGAACAACATTTTGATTACCTTTAGCATAATTTACAACGATATTTGCTAAAGGTCCTACTTGCATAGGGTTTCCTTCATAGCGTGGAGCTTTAATCCAACTATATTTACCCTTAGTATCAAAC
>NZ_QPKR01000078.1:0-426 GCF_003856515.1 Listeria sp. SHR_NRA_18 | reverse complement strand
ATATCTTCCTGGCGCTGTCTATTTCCATCTTCGGTTCCAAAACCGCCTTTCTGGGCGGCGTGGCTTACATCTTTAACCACGCGTTTGCCAAGAGCCTGTTCTTCCTGGTGGCCGGGGCGCTGAGCTACAGCTGCGGCACCCGGATGCTGCCGCGCTTGCAGGGCGTGATGAACAAGATGCCGCTGCTGGGCGTGGGGTTCTGCGTGGCCGCGCTGGCGATCACCGGGGTGCCGCCGTTTAACGGTTTCTTCAGCAAGTTCCCGATTTTTGCCGCCGGTTTTGCACTGTCGCATGAGTTCTGGCTGATGACGCCGCTGATGGTGCTGGTGCTGATCGAGTCGGTCGCCAGCTTTGCCTGGTTCATCTATTGGTTTGGGCGCGTTATTCCTGGCAAACCCAGTGATGAGGTGGCACAGGCCGCTCCGC
>NZ_QPKR01000077.1:0-427 GCF_003856515.1 Listeria sp. SHR_NRA_18 | reverse complement strand
CTGCAATCTTACCTTCCGGAGCAAGACCAATTTGTATATTGTCGTAATACCGGATATTACCCTGATAATCCTTATACACGCTGGGTTTGCGCATTTTATCCACAACGGCGTCAGATAGGGTCAGGCTAGTTTCATACACTCTTTTATCAATCACGGAGTCCCAGCAAAAAAGAATATGCCTGGGGGGATGTTTAACGTGATTCCAGTGCCCTCCGGGTGCTCGATCGGTATCATTCCAATTACCGATGACTTTATCCAGGTCCGGGGTGCTATCCAGCGTATTAAACCGGTAATCAGTACCGTTAGCATCAAGGATAGCGACAAACGTTACCCGTGCGGGTAGTGCATTGGGCGTGAAAAAATTAAATCTCCACTCGGTGGGCACATCGTTTTGGACAGAAACCTCCTGGGGCTGGCCCGCACCGTG
>NZ_QPKR01000076.1:0-427 GCF_003856515.1 Listeria sp. SHR_NRA_18 | reverse complement strand
CACGATGGCATTTTCCACTAGCGGCTGGATCAGCAGGCTGGGGATGCGCACGGCAATATCGTCATCGATGTCATAAATCACCGTCAGCTTATTGCCGAAGCGCGCCTGCTCGATGGCGATATAGTCCTGGATCTGATGCAGTTCCTTACGGATATCGATCAGTTCGTCGTTCAGTTCCAGGTTATAGCGCAGGTAACGCGACAGGTTGATGATTAACTGGCGGGCGGTATCTTGATTTAGCCGGATTGACGACGAGATAGCGTTCAGCGCATTAAACAGGAAATGCGGGTTGATTTTGCTTTGTAGCGCGCGCATTTCAGCCTTGTCCGCCATTTGGCGCAGATGCTCGATGCGCGAGACTTCCATCTGGGTGGAGATAATCTGCGACAGGCCAACCGCCATCACCTTCAGCGTATTGGTGATCTGA
>NZ_QPKR01000075.1:0-427 GCF_003856515.1 Listeria sp. SHR_NRA_18 | reverse complement strand
ATACATAACACGCCGAATACCAGCAGCCGAGGCCTTTGCTTGAACACTTGCCATACCGAAGCATCTGTGGCTTCTTCCAGTTCTGAGTGTTCCCGATAGTTTGTTACCCGATTGTCGGCAGGATTGGTTACATACATTAAAACGATGATTACGCCTATCAGGCCTGCGAGGCCATTGCCCCAAAAAATCCAGGCAGTGTAGTGCCAGAAAAGATAGCCAGCCAGAACCGGGCCAACGCCAGAGCCCAGATTGTAGGCAAGATAGCTTAGCGACATCACCGCATTGCGATTGGCAGGGGTAGATAGATCGGCGACAAGGGCATTACTTGCCGGGAGGGCAACACCAAAAAAGAAGTAGCTGACAAAAAGCAACGCGGGTAGCAGGGTATGCCAATCGGTAAAGAAACCACTCACGACCAAGATTATCG
>NZ_QPKR01000074.1:0-428 GCF_003856515.1 Listeria sp. SHR_NRA_18 | reverse complement strand
GCGCCATGCTTCGCGCAGCAGTTCGCGGCTATCGGCGCCTTTAAACGCCGGATCGGTATCGGGGAACAGCTTGCCGATATCGCCCAGCGCCGCGGCGCCAAGCAGCGCGTCGGTCAGCGCATGCAGCGCGACGTCGCCGTCGGAGTGGGCCAGCAGCCCTTTTTCATAAGGAATGCGTACCCCGCCAATGATGATTGGGCCTTCACCGCCAAAAGCGTGTACGTCAAAACCATGTCCAATTCGCATTAAGCTTTCTCCTGGTGTCGGGAACGGGTGAGGTAAAATTCAGCCAGCGCCAGGTCTTCCGGGCGCGTCACTTTAATATTATCCGCGCGTCCGGCGACCAGCTGCGGATGGAAGCCGCAGTACTCCAGCGCCGAGGCTTCATCGGTGATAGTGGCTCCCTCGTTTAGCGCGCGAGTGAGGCA
>NZ_QPKR01000073.1:0-429 GCF_003856515.1 Listeria sp. SHR_NRA_18 | reverse complement strand
GCCCGCCTCGGCCTCCATGCCGTTTTCCGCGACGTTGCTGTTGGAGCCCACGGTGGCGTAGAGCTTGGTGCCGTCGGCGCTGGCAATCAGGTTCTTGGTCCAGTGATGGTTGAGCGGCCGCGACGGCAGGTCGGCCAGCTTCGCGGGCGCGGCGGTGATCGCCGTCTGGCCGGGAACGTAGGGGAAGCGCACGACGGCATCGGCATTCGCCACGTAGAGCTCGTTGCCGACCAGCGCCATGCCGAAGGGTGAATGCAGCCCCTGCAGGAAGACGCTGCGCGTTTCCGCCACGCCGTCGCCGTCGGCATCGCGCAGCAGCGTGATGCGGTCGGCCGAGGGATTACCGGAGCCCGCCTTCGCCATGACCTTGCCCATGACCCAGTTGCGCACCTTCTTCACCAGCCCGTCGTCCGGCGGCGGCCCTTCGGA
>NZ_QPKR01000072.1:0-429 GCF_003856515.1 Listeria sp. SHR_NRA_18 | reverse complement strand
GGGGAGGATGATGCTAGGCGGATCTTTTTCGTTCATTAGTCATCCCATTTGGTGCTCAGATAGGCTGCAATCAGCCCCAATGAGCTGACGAAAAACAAAAATCCCATAAAAAACATCATATTTCCCATAATTTTATCCTCGGTTAACTGTAATCGATAACGACCTCTGTGGTTAAAAGTAAGTGTGCAACGTAGTCTCTGGCTTCATTCACCGTCATGGTGCCTGGCGGCGAAAAAGTCAGCGTTCAAAGAGTTAGCAATGGCTGGCCCGCCTGTGTTGCTGGCGCGGTAGCGGTCATCGCTGAGGAGTCTGGAAGTCATTGACCCTATTGCTGTTTAAACTTCAACAGTGCATCGCATAGGGGAGTAAACCAAAGAGGGGAGTGCAGAAAGCCTATCTCCGCGTCCAGGTTTTAGCACTATACAACGT
>NZ_QPKR01000071.1:0-431 GCF_003856515.1 Listeria sp. SHR_NRA_18 | reverse complement strand
CTTCTTCGCGACAGTGTTGGGTAGCCTACGGGCAACGCGGATTCAGCAAGCAGCCTTGTGGCCGATCGTACTTGCCCGGCACCACGCCAGGCAGCGAGGCCAAACGCGCCTTGTCGGTAGCAAACTCCGGCAACGCGCGCAGCAGCGCCTGGGTGTACGGGTGGCGCGGCGAACGGAAAATTTCTACCGCCTTGCCGGATTCCACTACCTGCCCGGCATACATCACGATGATGTGGTGTGCCGCTTCCGCCACCAGCGCCAGATCGTGGGTGATCAGCAGCAGTGCCATATTTTCGCGCTGTTGCAGCTCGAGCAGTAGCTCAATGATCTGGGCCTGAATGGTCACGTCGAGCGCGGTCGTCGGTTCATCCGCAATCAGCAGCTTGGGCCGGCAGGCGATCGCCATGGCGATCATCACACGCTGGCTCATC
>NZ_QPKR01000070.1:0-433 GCF_003856515.1 Listeria sp. SHR_NRA_18 | reverse complement strand
ACGTCAACGCCCGTTCACAGCATCAGCAGCGCGACGGCAGTAACTCGTACAGCGTCAGCGGCAACGGTACGGCCGGCGCTAACCTGGGACCGTGGCGCCTGCGGGCAGACTGGCAGGGCAACTCCAATCACCAGACTGGGTCCAGCAGTTACAGCGAGAACCGGCTGGAATGGAGCCGCTATTACGCCTACCGTGCCGTACCAACGCTGCAGTCTAAGTTGACGCTGGGTGAGAGTTCACTGGATTCCGGCATGTTCGACAGCTTCAGTTTTACCGGGATGAGCCTGATATCAGACGACAGCATGTTGCCACCGAACCTGCGCGGCTACGCGCCGGAGGTAACGGGGGTGGCGAAGACCAACGCTAAAGTGATTATCCGTCAACAGGGGCGGGTGCTCTACGAAAGCTCAGTGGCGGCGGGGCCGTTCCGCAT